>NZ_JBFDAH010000002.1:0-339615 GCF_040719265.1 Aliikangiella maris
AATAACCAATGTGGCTAAAATGGAACATTATGTCGATGTCTCACCTAAATTTGAACATAGTTTAAGTGTTTATATTGAAGGAATTGGTACTCGAGATTTAGAAAAAGACAGCACGGTGGGTTATGCCTTTGGCACGCAAAGTACCGGGGTGAAAAAAAAGGTTGAAAAAGGGATTACTAAAACACTAGTGAAGATTACAAAAGCAATCGATGGGAAAGAAGTGGTAATTGATAAACTGGAGATTGATGTTTTTGGCTTTAGTCGCGGCGCGGCGGCGGCGCGTTATTATATTTATCAAGCGGTGGTGGTTAAAAAGCTGTTACATCGGCTAAGAGCCGAAAGTTACCAAATTGCTACCGCTAATTTAAGTGTTGCCTTTGTGGGATTATACGATACGGTGGCCTCCGAAGGCTTGTCACATGCCAATGACACGCGTTCATTAAAGCTCGATGCCATTAGCCATGTGGCGGTAAAAAAGGTGATACATCTGGTGGCGGCCGATGAGCACCGCGCTAATTTTTCCCTCACCAATATAAAAAGTGCGGGTAGTCGCGGCAAAGAGATATTTTTGCCCGGCGTGCATTCGGATATTGGTGGCAGTTATGCCCCCAGCAGTGATGAAGTTGAATTAGAAATTAATCACGCATATAGTCACTCTGCGCTAGAGCAAGATCGCGCTCAACTCATTGATGAAGGCTGGTATTATCCCAATGAAATCGCTATCAGCTCGCCGCCCCAATATAATCTGTCACCAATGAGTTATCATCAAGGGATCCCGCCGCCGCCTGCTAAAAATAAGCTGCTGGTGACACGCCGCCACATCCGCCATGACTATGATAAAATTCCACTGCATATTATGGCCGAATTTGCTAAAGCAGCGGGCATGGTGTTTTTATCAAGTATACAAGAAGAGTCAATTCCCTCTCGTTTAATGCCTGTGTATGATTCGCTATTAAGTTATGCGCAAAATAATCATTCTTGCTTAAGTCACTGGTTTCAGCGGAATAATCCCGACTGGCTGCGCTGGCTGCGCCATGATTATTGTCATTATTCGGCACACTATACGCTGGTTGGCGGATTAATTGCGGCAAATAAGCCCAATATAAAAAGTAGTAAGCGAGGGCGAAAGATATATGCGGGTTAGGCAAGTGATAGCGTTAGGCATGACTTTATTGCTAAAAGAAAATCAACAACCGGCTTATGGAATCCGGTGTATTGGCTGGCTGGCGCGACATTACAGGCGTTGGGTGGGGGTTATTTTACTTATTTTAATGGGTTGTGGAGAAACACCAATGAAAAAAACAAAATTTGACTGGCTGGCCTCAGACAGCGGACCGGAAGGGTTTCCGATGCAAATTATTAAAGGAGACTTTGAACTGGTAGATGGCAGTTCGTTGTATATTCCAGATCGCCGTGTATTAAGAAGAGGCTGGGGCCCAGGTCAATCAACCCATGTGGTTGGTGCCGATTATAAAGCTTTGCCCACGCATGTGTCGGTGCGTTTTTACTCTTATACGGAAGATGCATTTTATCAGGGGCGCTTTGCGCTGCCCTATGATGAAATACTGGCTTATTTTCAAGCGGGTTTTTATAGTGTAAAAGGTCAGCGGCAAGAAACCTATAACGCAATTACTATGGGTGTGGCTCCTGGTGGTGAAGTCGCTGTATGGTTAGAAGGTGTCAATAAAATTACCCAGGTATTTTTTGGTCAGGCTGACAAGGTTAATTTGCCTTGGTCGGCACTGTCAAAAACGGATGAGAGTGGCCGTTTAGACTATATTAATAACATCATTGAGGAAACTACCAACGAAGCACAACGCGACTATTTAAAACACTATGGCGTTCCACTGGGTTTATGGTCACGTTATCAGCGACGTTATCATTGGCAGCCGCGTTTTATTACACCCAATCGAGTTCCCAAGTTAATTGATAGTATCCGTTATTTTAATGGTGAAAAGGACTATCTGTTTTATCCGTTATCGACAGAAATCGCCGAGCAAACGCGTGCGATTCCGGTGATGTTCAGTTATACATGGCTGCCGCCTTATGGCGAACCGGCATTGCACGAAGTGTTTTTGGAATCGAATGAAATTATTCCACTCTTTGAGCAACTACATGCGCAAGCACCTGCCACCGCCAATAATCCGATTTGGTTAAACATTACCATTGATGAGGCACCCGATGAGCGCCAGGTATTATTAAGCTTGCAGCATGGCGAGACGGTTTTACCCTTAAAGCAAGCAAAGGTACATCAGTATATTTCTAATGTATCACTAGATGATAAAGATTATTTTTATCAGGATAAGGAAAAGTAGCGGGATAATTCAATTGTGGTTTGGAAAAGGGAGCAAGGGTTAAAGGTTATTGCGATAATGGGATTACTGGCTTTTATGATGGGGTGTCGTGAAACACCAATGAAAAAAACAAAATTTAACTGGCTGGCCTCAGACAGCGGACCGGAAGGGTTTCCGATGCAAATTATTAAAGGAGACTTTGAACTGGTAGATGGTAGCTCATTGTTTATTCCCGATCGGCGAGTTTTATTTGGTGGTTGGGGGATGGGGGATTCTACTTATGTGGTTGGTGCCGATTATAAAGCTTTACCCACGCATGTGTCGGTGCGTTTTTACTCTTATACGGAAGATGCGTTTTATCAGGGGCGCTTTGCGCTGCCTTATGATGAAATACTGGCTTATTTTCAAGCGGGTTTTTATAGTTTAAAAGGTCAGCGACAAGAAACCTATCGAAAGATTAATTTAGGGGTTGCTCCTGGTGGAGAGGTTGCTGTTTGGTTACAGGGGGCTGATAAAATTACCCAGGTATTTTTTGGTCAGGCTGACAAGGTTGATTTGCCTTGGTCGGCACTGTCAAAAACGGATGAGAGTGGCCGTTTAGACTATATTAATAACATCATTGAGGAAACTACCAACGAAGCACAACGCGACTATTTAAAACACTATGGCGTTCCACTGGGTTTATGGTCACGTTATCAGCGACGTTATCATTGGCAGCCGCGTTTTATTACGCCCAATCGGGTCCCCAAGTTGATGAACTCGATTGAGTATTTTAATGGAGAAATGGATTATTTTTTCTACCCTTTATCGACAGAAATCGCCGAGCAAACGCGTGCGGTTCCGGTGACGTTTCGTTACACATGGATGCCGCCTTATGGCGAACCGGCATTGCACGAAGTGTTTTTGGAATCGAATGAAATTATTCCACTCTTTGAGCAACTACATGCGCAAGCACCTGCCACCGCCAATAATCCGATTTGGTTAAACATTACCATTGATGAGGCACCCGATGAGCGCCAGGTATTATTAAGCCTGCAACATGGCGAGACGGTTTTACCCTTAAAGCAAGCAAAGGTACATCAGTATATTTCTAATGCCTCATTAGATAAAAAAGATTATTTTTATCAGGATAAGGAAAAGTAGCGGGATAATTCAATTGTCGAGGTAATTCCCGTATGGTGTTCTCGATTCCTTTTCTGGAATTTTTTCTTGTTTAATATTTCTTTCACATATCATTTTCAAAAAATAAAAAAAGGAAAAAGTGATGGCAATTCAAAAAAAATGTATTGCGTTATTAACCGGTTTAACAGTACTTGGTGGAACCCTTGTTCAAGCAGATGACTTTGATTTAACCATAGCACTTGGTGAAGTTGAAGGAAACCAAAATAAATCGCGTGTTGAACCGGGAAGTTATCATCGCATTGATACTTACTTAACCAACAATGGTCCTGATGCTGCACCTGGTCGAATTTTGGTTACTGGTGAAGTATTACCCGAATGTCCGTATTTAGTTGGTTGGTATTTGTCAGAAGATGCGACCATCACAACCGATGATATTCAAATTGGTGGTTTTTGTCCCAATGGTTTGCAGGCTGGTCAAACACTGCGCTTTTGGGCAGATGTGTATGTGCCCGTTAACATTACCGGCGGCTTTTATTATTGGGGAGCAATTGTTGATTATAATCAAGCGGTGGTTGAAACGGATGAGTCAAATAATGCTGCGTTAGGCGATCAGGTTTTAGTGCGTTAACTAAATCTATTTTTTAATGATGAACAATAGCCAATATAAATTGCTATAAAGAAAAAAGCTCCTGCACGTTAAACCTGACAGGAGCAATATATCACTAAGCTGCATTTAAATAAAAATTAATTACTAGCGATTCCAACATCAAGTCGCTCAAACCAGTCGAGAAAAACCTGCACCATTTCTCCCTTAAAAATTGCACCGTGTTGTGGCGCCATAAGTTCGATATCTAACTTTCTGACTCGATTAATCCATTGATCCTTGGCTTTATTTGAAGGCATCCAGCGTCGATGAAAAAATTCCATGGTTGGAATATGCGCTTCAAAATCTTCAACAAAAAAGGGTGCATCGGGTTGGATTAATCCAGCACCAATATCGCCGCTCATTAGAATTTTGGCCTCTTTATCATAAACGTTAAAGTTGCCCGATGAATGCAAATAATGTGCGGGAATAAAGTCGAGTGTTATATTTCCTAAGGCCAACTCTCCACCTTCATCAGCAATTGGCTCATATTCAATATTGTTCATACCAAAGTGACGAATAAAAGACTCCCAGATCCAGGGAGAGTGGAGTTTAGTGTTTTTTAAACACTGATCCCAAAGCCCCAAAGAAGAAATAATATCGGGATCCTGATGAGAGGCAAAAATGGCTTTAATATTATCGAGTGTCGTATAGCGTAGTACTGAGGTTAACATTTGTGAGAATAGTTCAATACCGCCCGGATCAAGAATTACACTTTGATCATTATTCATAATCATATATTGGTTGGTATCAATAATTCTTTCGTCTTTGTCGGGGTCACGCCCAAAACAAAGCCACTGATGACTGCCTTTTTGGTAGAGTGAAATCGCTTTCATGCTGATTCCTTTTTTCGGTTTTCGATTATTGTCGTTTAAATGAAAAAACTTTTACTGAGTTTTATCCGCGCTAAATAAAATCCTGTCTACTTCAAAAAAGATTTTTACTACAAAGAAAGTTGCTCAACAGCAAATAAAAAGTGTCAATTTAGTATTGTAAATAAGCCAAATGTCTTCGCGCATTTTCTAAATGCTTGTTAATGCGTTGTCCTGCACTAGAAACCTTGTCGGCCACGGAGTTCAGTGAGTTTTGAAAGTCTTCGTGTGCACGCGAAGCTTCAACTCGAGAAACCACTGATACGACTTGTGTTGCTCGAAGCTCCATTTTGGTTTCATCAAGTCGATCAACCAGCTCGCGTAAGCCAGAACTGATACTTTTATCGAGCTCCGTACGCTTATGATTCACTTCGGAATAAATTGGCAACAACTGATTAACCTTATCCGCCGATGAATTACGTACGACATCAAGCCGCGAAATAAACCCTTGTGAACGAAACAGATCGGATGCAATTTTCGTTTGTGATATGGCAATAATATTGACTTTTCTAGCCGCATCGATAGTCAGTTTTGATAAGCCTTCAATAAAACGGGTAATTTCATTAAAGCCCGCAGCGGTTGAACCCGCTCTGACTGCAAGTGCCCTGGCATTTTTAGAGGTTATTGATAGTTCCTCGGCAATTGATTGGGCTCTAAATAATTCAGAAGCAACATGTGCAACCGAAATAAAGGTTTCGGCCGCTTTATTTGAACTCGCCATCTCTATCACCTATTGATTTTTATAAGATAATAAATAGGTGATTTATAGGGATTTTGCCAGTATGAATGTTTTAAAAGTGGATTTTAGTGATAAAACGCTGCTTCTGATATTTGAAATGAGATATTACGCCATTGAAACGCACACTTTTGTCGACCTTAAGTGATTCGCTTCAATGTAGTCACTTTCTTGATAAATAGCCAAGCGCCAAAATCTGGCCAAATAAGCTACTTGTTAGCCTTTTGCTTAAAGCGTTGTTCAGGTCTTTAGCTGAAATGATAAAAACGCAGGGTAGCATCCATATTTCATTGAATTAACCGCAAGATTTAAAGATAAACAGACATATTACCAGGAGTTCGATCAAGGCATCGACTTTGAACGCGCTATCCATTAATATACGCGGTTTTCTGAGAGGTTTGAACCTCTACTGGCGACCACTTCTGGTCAAAATATAACTGGGTCAGATAAATTTAGGAAATTACTTATGCGCAGCCATTATTGTCGCGAACTGCTATCGGTTACTGCTGGAGAATCGGTACAAATTGCAGGATGGGTCCATCGTCGCCGAGACTTGGGCGGGTTAATCTTTCTGCAAATTAGAGATCGTAGCGGAATTGTTCAAGTGGTGATTGAACCCGACCAAAAGGCGTTATTTGCTCAAGCAGAAGGTTTACGCAGTGAGTTTGTCGTTACTATTTGCGGAACACTGCGTAACCGACCGGAAAATATGGTCAACCGTGATATGGAAACTGGCACGATTGAAATTTTGGCGAGCGAATTAAATGTACTTAATACGGCTGCCACACCGCCCATTATGATTGACGAGCATGAAGAAGTCTCAGAAGAGCTGCGCCTGAAATATCGTTATTTGGATTTGCGTCGTCCAGAAATGCAACAAAAGCTGTTATTTCGCAATAAAATTGTAAAAAAACTGCGTGATTTTCTTGAAAATGAAAACTTTGTTGATATTGAAACCCCTATACTGACTAAAGCAACACCTGAAGGTGCGCGTGATTATTTAGTCCCTAGCCGTACCAATAAAGGCGCATTTTTTGCACTGCCTCAATCACCACAGCTTTTTAAACAGCTATTAATGATGAGCGGATTTGACCGCTATTATCAGGTTGTTCGTTGTTTTCGTGATGAAGACTTACGTGCCGATCGTCAGCCCGAATTTACCCAGCTAGATATTGAAACATCGTTTATGGACGAAGAAGCCATTATGGGATTGATGGAATCAATGATTCGGCAAATATTTAGTGAATGCCTCGATGTCGATTTGGGAGATTTTCCTCGCATGCCTTATGCCGAAGCAATGCGACGATTTGGTAGTGACAAACCTGATTTACGTGTAGCGATTGAACTGGTTGATGTTGCCGATTTACTCAAAACTGTCGAGTTTAAAGTCTTTTCGGGACCTGCCAATGACGAAAACGGACGAGTCGCAGTCATTTGCATACCGGGTGGAGCAGAGCTCAGTCGAAAACAGATTAGTGATTATGAAGCTTACGCTGGACGATATGGCGCTAAAGGTCTGGCGTGGATTAAAGTTAATGAACCAGGTAAAGGGCTTGAAGGTATTCAATCACCGGTTGGTAAGTTTTTAACTGATGAACTGGTGAACCAGATTATTGAACGCACTGCTGCAAATGCGGGTGATATATTACTATTTGGTGCCGATACTGCCAAAGTGGTCACCGATGCATTAGGCGCGCTCCGTTTGAAAGTTGCCGAAGATCGAGGCCTGGTAGCGCAGTGTTGGAAGCCTCTGTGGGTAGTTGACTTTCCCATGTTTGAAATGGAAAACGGTCAGTTACATGCATTACATCATCCATTTACTGCACCCAAAGAAAATGACGCTGAACGCTTGAGAGCTGAACCAACAAAAACACTTTCTCGGGCCTACGATATGGTGCTCAATGGCTGTGAAGTAGGTGGTGGCTCTGTACGTATTCATAACCAGTCAATTCAAGCGGCGGTATTTGACATTTTGGGTATTGAAAAGCAAGAAGCTGAAGAAAAATTTGGCTTTTTACTTGAAGCGCTTAAATTTGGCTGTCCTCCACATGGTGGAATTGCCTTCGGTCTGGACCGGCTGGTGATGTTAATGGTTGGCGCATCATCGATTCGCGATGTCATTGCGTTTCCTAAAACAACGACGGCAAGTTGTCCGTTAACATCGGCACCTTCGGTCGTTTCAAAGAGTCAGCTCGATGAGCTGTCGATTGCTTCTACAGCAAAAAATAAAGATTCAGAATAAACAACGAACTTAATCAAAGAATTAGCGTAATTAGAGATAACATATAGCGTAATTAACCATCGATTTATTGGAGTTTCACAATGGCAGGTCATAGTAAATGGGCGAACATAAAACACCGCAAAGCCGCACAAGATGCAAAGCGTGGCAAAATATTTACTAAAATAATTCGTGAAATTGTCGTTGCAGCCAAAACTGGCGGCCCTAACCCCGAAGATAATCCATCATTACGAGCGGTTATTGACAAAGCGTTAGGTGCAAATATGAAGCGCGACACTATTGATAAAGCGATTGCTCGCGGCGCAGGTAACAGCGATACCGATAACTATGAAAATCTGGTATACGAAGGCTATGGGCCTGGTGGTGTAGCGATTTTGGTTGATTGTTTGACCGATAATAAGAACCGTACGGTTGCAGAAGTTCGTCATGCGTTTACCAAGGCTGGCTGTGAACTAGGGACATCCGGATCGGTGGCTTATTTATTTGAGCGCAAAGGTCAGTTGGTATTTTCATCGGAAATTGAAGAGGACACTCTAATGGAAGAGGCTCTTGAAGCAGGAGCCGAAGACATTGTGACTCACGATGATGGTTCTTTTGAGGTGTTAACTGCTCCAGAAGAGTTTATGACGGTTAAAGATGCTTTGGTTGCCAGTTCGCTGGTGCCTGAACAAAGTGAAATTACCATGTTACCTTCAACCCAGACTGAACTTGATGTCGATACCGCAGTTAAAGTTATCAAGTTGATTGACCGACTTGAAGATTTAGATGATACGCAAAATGTCTATAGTAACGCTGATATCCCCTCTGAAGCTTATGAGCAGCTTGATTAAAAAATACCAGCGTTAGCTGGTATTTTTTTATTGCCTGTTATTGGTATTGCGTTTGTTAAATACGAGTTTTCAAGTTTGGGAAACAAAAATTTTTTTGCCGTGTGTGGCTAGTTAATCTATTTGTTAATTCAGTCTTTTTTTATTTTGACTATACTTAGATAAATTCCTCTGATTATTATTCGCTTATGCTATTTTTTGTTGATCAGTTTGATTTATCGGTCGAAGCATTTTCGACACCGGAAAAGCTGGCAAAACATGTTTTAAGTAAACTGGGTATTACCTATGAACTGGGTTCTGATCCTGTTAAGTTAGCACAAAAAAGTCTGGGTAATCGTGGCAAAGTTGTTGGTTATGTTGGTGCATTTAAAATGATTGCTGCCAGCGATGATAATAAAGCACAAGAGCTGGCAAACAAATTTAAGGAAGCGATTGAAAGGTTAAAAAAGTGAAAAGTTAAAAGTTAAAGGAATGAAAAGGGTAAGTTGTTTGATTAAAAATTTAAAAAATTAGAGCATTCGCTTATCTTTGCTCAGTTGGCGATTTGTAAAATGAAAAAGAAATTTGGCTGGTTATTGACTTCGGTAATATCCAATGATTTTTGGGGGGAATGAGATTATCGTTTCCTAATGTTAAGCTTGGAAATTGAAAAGAAAAATGAATGCCTGATAAAGAAGTTGAATAGCTCTTTCTTGTTGAAAATATTGCGCCTCCTTGGGTGAACCCAAGGAGACTAGGCCATTTTTTGGTTGTTTTGATGATCATTCTAACTTAACTGAACTCATAACAAAGTCGATAATTTGGATGGCTTCATTAAACCAGCGATATTGGGTTTCTTGAAAGTCACTAGACAATTTTGCTAAATTTATAATTAAATAATTATCATTTAGTGAAGTGATATGAAAATATATTGGATCAGAGTTATCAACACTAAAACTAACCCAGTTAACATTGTGAATGTTCTTCATTTTAAAATTATCAGGTATCTTTTTAGATTTTCTTTGAACCATTTCCGCTATTTCATCTTTGTAGTGTTCCGCGGGGTAACTGCCATTTTTAACATAGAAGTCATAACAGTGTTTCCTGATTTCTTCATTGATACCATTTTTACCTTCATATAAATCATAAATATATGCTTTTAAATAGGCTAGTACGCTTTGAGAATCGTTTATTTCAATGTTGTACTTTGGATCAATTTTTGAAACTTGCCATTCCATTCGAATATTACCAATAGGTTCAAACAAGCTTTTAAAGAAATTTCCCCAGTACCACCATGTATTTCTAGATATTCTAAATGCTTTAAAAAATTGTGTTGCACTCTTTTCACCTTCTTCCCAGTCAATAGATGCTAACTCAAGATTTTCTGGTGGTAAGATAAGGCTATATTCCCCTAAAACTGATTCAGGTAGTTGATAGCTCAAATTTATTCCTGACAAGCTCGTTGAATAAGAGCTTAATTTATCAAACTTTGCACCTCCTTGTGTTATACCTAGTATGCTAGGCCATTTTTTAGCTGTTTTTAAAATCAATATATTTTAACCTATAATTTGTATATCGTTTTTGTTCATGTAGTTTCTTACCCAAGAAGCTCTATTATTTTTGCCTGATTCTTTTAAATGCCGGTAGTAAGTCTGAATCCCCATAAACGGTAAAGTATGTGGACTAATACCAGAGTCGTTGCCAAATAAACTAGGAAGGAACCGTAAACTTCTATCAATAGATCCTAAGCTTAAATCATTCGCACCAGCAATATTTGGAACAAGATCAAAAGGGTTGCTATTATATCCATTTATCTTTAAGCCGACTTTATTAGCCCATTTTTGAGTTTCAATTAAGTTACTTCCAATTGAATGGAGAGAAGCTTGCTGATGTGATAGCTTATATTTGTTCTTTCATTAATTACTTTTAACGCTCTTAACAAGATTATTCCACCTTGACTGTGTGCAACCCACTTAATAGGAATTCCAACTTTAGCTGCTTTTACCATAATAGCTGATAAATGATTAGCATTTAAGCTAGTGAAAGATTTATCCCATCCACACTCCCACAAATCATGAATTGTATCTTCAGAAGGATTGTGCACTAAATAATAACTATCAAATTGGTGATTTTGATAAGCCCAATCTAAATGAACACCCATTAGCCACATAGCTTTTTTTAAACTATTATTCATCCCATTAACTGCAGCAAAATTTCCCGAAATATTTGTAACCGGCTCGACATGCTCAGTATTCCAACCTTCATGCAAAGATTCAAGCTCTTTGTAATGCAAATCCTTATGAATTCTCTTTGATTTATTAGCCCTTCTAACTAAATAAATGGCAGTTCTTTCTAATCTTGATGGATTTTTATGACCAAGATATTTTTCATCAACAACAAAATCATCAATCACCACCTTATTCCCCTCGGTCAACAAATACCGAATCTTATAATGATAATTGCCAAAACCATACTGACTTTTAATAAATCGAAGATAGGGAATATAACGATTTTTTCTAGATTTAGGGTTTTGCGGATTTTTAGATAATGCTTTACAGTCTTTCAGCACCATCATTCGGTCAAACTCATTTAAGGCACTTAAGGTATCTACTGCTTGTCGGGTAAATTTGATGTTATTGAGTTGTTGACCATATTGATTGGCGGTTTCAGTTAATTTTCGGTCAAGGCTAGAAAGGTGTTGCTTGGTTTGCTCCCAAGTCAGTGTTTGCCAAGCACGTTGTTGCGTGTCAGATGGATTAGAAACCATACGGTTGTAGCTCATTAACTTATTTCCTTTTCCTTGTTTATTTTTTGCTACAGTCTAACAGGTAGGTCTAGTGGGGCTATTAATAAATTGAGATATTGTTTGGTTTTTAATTATGATGTGATTTATTTCACAAATAAAAAACAGAGGGGGTATGGCGATAAATCTGATCACTTAATAGCATGAAAGTTTTATATATTATTGTGTTTTAATTAAATACTTTTGTGTTTCTAAGCTGCCTGTGCGGCAGTGAACATTGTTATCTGTGAGGGGCATATCAGAAGACTTTTCTAAGCTGCCTGTGCGGCAGTGAACTTTTAGGTTCTTGGGGCTTAGGTCTCGCTTTTTTTCTAAGCTGCCTGTGCGGCAGTGAACGCTGATGAGTTTGAAGACTTACCGAGCATGGATTTCTAAGCTGCCTGTGCGGCAGTGAACACTCGGCAAGTGGGCAACAACCTGGTTAACCATTTCTAAGCTGCCTGTGCGGCAGTGAACATGAACTATGTTGGTTGCTCGCCTGACGGTTTTTTCTAAGCTGCCTGTGCGGCAGTGAACTGCTTAAATCATAAATGTAAAAATGAGTCTCTTTTCTAAGCTGCCTGTGCGGCAGTGAACTAATATTAATGTTATATCAAGCAGGGTTTCAATTTCTAAGCTGCCTGTGCGGCAGTGAACCTTGCTCTGTTAAAGCTGTAGTTGTTTCTGTGTTTCTAAGCTGCCTGTGCGGCAGTGAACGTACAAGCAAGTTAAGCCAAACAGATATCAATTTTCTAAGCTGCCTGTGCGGCAGTGAACTTAAAAGTGAATTTTTTCGGCTCGTAATAAATTTTCTAAGCTGCCTGTGCGGCAGTGAACGAGGAGGGTAGCAAATGCCATTACCTGCAGTTTTTCTAAGCTGCCTGTGCGGCAGTGAACAGGGGCAATGGTCGAACCCAATCCGGTTTAAATTTCTAAGCTGCCTGTGCGGCAGTGAACAAAGCCCTCGGCCAATGATTGCAACAAGTGATTTTCTAAGCTGCCTGTGCGGCAGTGAACGCTAGAAAAAGGCTCTGAAGAGGTTTTAATTATTTCTAAGCTGCCTGTGCGGCAGTGAACGCTGATGAGTTAGCAATGATTGAAGCATACAAATTTCTAAGCTGCCTGTGCGGCAGTGAACTTCGCAGAGCTGAACTGATGACGAGAATAAGATTTCTAAGCTGCCTGTGCGGCAGTGAACTAGCAGTTGGTGATTGCTGAACTTTTGGTTTTTTTCTAAGCTGCCTGTGCGGCAGTGAACAAGGTAGGTTTTCTTCATTAACCCACAAGAAATTTCTAAGCTGCCTGTGCGGCAGTGAACACGCCATCATGCCCTTTCTGCTGTGCTGCCACTTTCTAAGCTGCCTGTGCGGCAGTGAACGGATAGTATGCGCCTGCTATTTCGTTACATTTTTTCTAAGCTGCCTGTGCGGCAGTGAACTAGTTTAGGGTTACTCAGTCTTTTTATTTTATTTTCTAAGCTGCCTGTGCGGCAGTGAACGAAATGTTTGCGGAGACTTAGCAGCATCAAATTTTCTAAGCTGCCTGTGCGGCAGTGAACATTGACAACAAGCACTATTCTGTTTTTTGCCATTTCTAAGCTGCCTGTGCGGCAGTGAACAAAAAAAGGCACTGAGCATTTAATACGCAATTTTTCTAAGCTGCCTGTGCGGCAGTGAACGTCTGAATAAAGGGGATTTATACAGCTTTGTTTTTCTAAGCTGCCTGTGCGGCAGTGAACTTATGCTCCAACTTTTAGCCAGCTACGCCGCTTTTCTAAGCTGCCTGTGCGGCAGTGAACTTTAATGGCGCTGTTAACTTAGACTCATCAACTTTCTAAGCTGCCTGTGCGGCAGTGAACCGGTCACTGTGAAACTTGGAGTGTTTCTACTTTTTCTAAGCTGCCTGTGCGGCAGTGAACTATCAACAATAGAGAAAATTGCGAGAACTTTTTTTCTAAGCTGCCTGTGCGGCAGTGAACAAGCAAATGTTTTACGACCTTTTTCAATGTTTTTTCTAAGCTGCCTGTGCGGCAGTGAACTACACAAAAAAATGAATAAGCTTAGCAAAATCAGTAGGATAGATGGATTTTTGTAAAAATACCAAATAAATTTGCTTGTTGCTAAGTGATTGATTTATATAGTAGCTTTTTAAAGAGCGAAAAAAAAGGTCAAAATAACCTTTGCGCCATTATAAAAGAGAACAGCAAAAAACAAATGATTAATTGCATAAAAATCATACTATGAGATAAGTGGAATACATTACGGTGAACAAAAATGCTAAGTGAATTTTTAGCTTTGCCATAACCAGGCTGCACCACGCACACCGCTGCTATCACCAAATTTTGCAGGCTTCAATTGGGTAAGCACCTCATCGTTAAAAATATGCGGCTGCCAATAGCGTGGAACTTGCTCATACAGACTTTTTATATTTGAAACTCCACCGCCTAAAACAATGACGGAGGGATCAAAAACATTAACCACTTGCGCTAAGGCAAACGCTAACTGCTTAAAATAAATCGTTAAGCATTTGTTGGCTAGTGAGTCACCTTGTTCTGCTTTTGCTGCTATGGCTGATGCGCTCAAATTGGTACCGCCTAATTCTCGAAAAGTAAAAGCTAACCCCGGACCTGATAAAAAAGTTTCAACACAGTTGGTTCGCCCACAATAACAAGCGCGTGACTGTTGTTGATTGATGGCGGGGGCGGGCATCAAATTGTGTCCCCACTCGCCCGCAATCTGGTTTACCCCTAAATGTAAGCGCCCATTAATCACCAGACCGCCGCCAACACCGGTTCCCAAAATAACACCAAATACACTGTCGGCATTGGTGCCAGCGCCATCGGTAGCTTCACTAAGGGCAAAGCAATTGGCATCGTTCGCTAAACGGATAGAGCGACCTAACATTTTTTGTAAATCTTGTTGCAGTGGTTTTCCATTCAAGCAGGTGGAATTGCAGTTTTTCATTAAGTGAGTTTGTTGTGATGGACTGCCGGGCGTGCCAATACCGATAGTGCCTTGACCACCTAACTGAGTTTCCAGCATGTGAATTAAACGAACAATTGATTGAAGCGTTAAAGCATAATTGTTTTGCGGAGTGTCGATACGCTTTTTAAAAAGCAGTTGTCCTTTTGCATCTAAAGCGACGATTTCAATTTTAGTACCGCCTAAGTCAATGCCAATGTGATAGGTTGTCTTTTTCATTTTATCTGGGCTAACGGGTTAGGGTTTATTCATTAACGGTAATTAACTGATTAAACGGTTAATGCGTTGCTTTAATAATCGTTGATTCGCCAATTGCAACCTCAGGACGTTTACGATCGACAGGCGTAACTTTTAAATCAAAACGAATTTTAGGCGTTAATGTTGATTGCCAATAATTGATGTCACTAAAACTTGAATCAAGCCATGGGGTTATTTCATCTTCTGTGAGCATGAGCGGAAACGATTTAGCATGAATATGGCTGAATTCAGCGATACTGGGCAAGGTTATAATTGAGCAGGAATAGTGAAGCGCGCTCGTTTTTTCATTTGAATTTTTATTGGCGCTTTCATTGAAGAGACTTGTTTGATGAGAAAAGCTGACTTCATTATTCGCCATATCTGAAAGCAAATCGAGTTGCTTTGGCGTTGCTTGAGTGATTGGCCAGGTTTTATATAAACCGCCAAATGCAATGGCAGTATCCAGTGGTTCTATTTTGTAGCGGTGGTTATTCCATTCATAAAAGCAACTAGCCGGAATGATACAGCGCTGAGTTTGAAAATCTTGCTTGCGGTTAGTTAATAGTTTTTCTTGGCGAGTGTTAAAGCTCTTATAGTTTTTATTGTAGGTGTAGCCGTTGGCGGTAGCCGATTGAAATAACCACCAGCTTGCTTGTACGCCAGTAACTTGCTCATTTGACATAATCGCAATTGGCACGGTCATGGTAGGTCGAATATCATATTCATTAATTAAATGAAAATCGATGTTAAGCGTTTTTAATAATGACTCAACAAATGGATTATCAAAAACTCTACCAATTGCGCCGCACATATTATGTCCTGTCTGTTATATCCTGTTTGATGATTACTGATTTAATATTGTTCAAATGTTGTTTAGCTGATTATATTGGCATTATCTAATGTCCAAGATAAATTAAAAAGTGTAGATTCACTATTTTTCTCTATTGTAACCGATTTATGTGAAGGATATAAATTAACTTGTAAAAATTATTGGTCTGTCGACTCTGCTTGTTATTAAAAATTTTCACAGTGGTTTTATTTGTTTTTAATTGAGTTTATGGGGATTTATGATATCTAAAAAAAGATAATTCGCATTTGGCTTCTATTGATTGATGAGAAGAGGGCGTCTACTATAAGATAAATACCAACTTATCAAGGAATGGTTATGACTACCAATAATTCTAATAATACTGATACAACAAATAATTCAAATGCTTCAAGTCAACCGCAGTTAACCAATACTAATCAGTCGGCTGAGCCTTTATCTGAATTGATGAAATCAACAGAAAAAGATGCGCTTTTAAATAATATTGATGAAAGCCAAAAATATTTTCAGTCAAAGTTTCTTATGCAGCCTCCGGTTATGCGGTCAGCATTTAGTGATCGACAAGCTTGGTTGATGGCAGAGCTTTCACGGCTATGTTATTTTCCTTTTGAAGGAGGTCATCAGATAGATAAATTTTTAGATATTGCCAAAACAATTGTCGATAATCCGGCACTATTTAATAAGTTAAAGTTGGTTGCTGATGCGGTTTTATGTGGACATCGAATTGGTGAACATGTCGCAAGAAATGCATTTGAAAAAATCTTGGTTGCTCACGGATTTAAACTGCTGGCAACTTTTAATGAAAATGAAACGCAGGCTTTTTTAGCAACTCGTGGTTTGGATGCTTATTTAATTTATCGGGGGACTGAAAGTTTTGGTGAT
The DNA here is from genome assembly GCF_040719265.1 of Aliikangiella maris. Lineage (NCBI taxonomy): Bacteria > Pseudomonadati > Pseudomonadota > Gammaproteobacteria > Oceanospirillales > Pleioneaceae > Aliikangiella > Aliikangiella maris. The sequence continues at coordinate 16,421 of NZ_JBFDAH010000002.1, forward strand.
GTGAAAGCCGATATATCGGCACGTTTAATTGATGTTGATTTACTTGGTATAAAAACACAGGTCCACCAGGGGTTCTGGAATCAGTTTATGGATGTTCATCCTAAGGTGATGCAGGCATTAGAGCAGGTAAAAAATTTAAAACTACATATCGGTGGGCATAGTTTGGGAGGGGCATTAGCACATATTGCCACACGTTTTTATGCCAGCGACACCGGGGGTAGCACTTATACTTTTGGTGCGCCAGCGGTTGGACTGCCGAGTTTTCAAGATCATATTAAAACACCAATTTATCGTATTGTGAATGCTCGTGACCCAGTGCCTTTGCTCCCTAATCCGGCAATGGTTCATGCATTAGGATTTATTTGGCATTATTTTTCGCGATTACTTGGTTTTATTGGGACTAAACGACAAAAAGCGGTTGCAGACTTATTACGCGACATGGCAAAAATGGATCAAATTGGTTACCCCAGCCGTATTATCTATGATAGCGGGCAACCAAAGTTGCGATACAGCTTTAGTGTTTATCAGCGCTTTATGTTGTGGTTAGATGAACCTTGGTTTAATTTTTCTTTAGAAAACCGTTTTATCAGCCATCATAAAATTTCTCATTACACTAAAGCATTAAGACAATGGGGCGAACATCGAGTCACTTTAAAATAGGCATAGAGCTTAAAATTTAAAACTTAGAACTTAGAACCTACTGTGAGCTTCTAAAAGTAATATTATACCGATAACGTTGAGCTGGATTATTGGGGTTGGCTTTGATTGTTTTAACCGCATGATACATCATGCGCGATTGACCACCCCAAACCATGACATCACCGTCATATAGATTGATTTCAACCGCCTTACCACTGCGCCGGTGACCAAATATTTGAAAGGTGGCGGGCAATCCAATCGAAACCGAGACGATGGGCTGGGTAAAGTCTCTTTCATTTTTATCTTGATGCGATCCCAGTTTCGAGCCAATTTTGTATTGATTGATTAAGCAAGCATCGGCCGAAAAATTATTAAAGCCCACTGCAGCAGCAGCACTATTTGCCAATTGATAAAAATAGTCAGGCATTGTTGGCCACGGATGGCCGGTTAAAGGATCGGTCTCGCTATAGCGATAACCTTGTTCATCAGACACCCATCCCCAGTCGCCACAGTTTGTTAGTGGAATATTGGTGTAGTGGCCGTTAGGTGTCGCCATTTTGCGAAAAGGGGCTTGTTTAATAATAGTCACGATGAGTTGGCGCAGCATTTTTGTTTGGGTAAAGCTGGGTAGCAAAAATGTTTGCGGATAGACTTCGGTCGTTGAACGCAATCCCGAAAATAAATCACTCATAATAAAAAATTTGCACCTGACATCTTATTTTTAAACTTTATCCTGATTTTAATCTTGGCTTTTGATAATAAGCCGTAAAACTTTTGTTGATTGTAGCAAAAAATAGGCCCGACTGAATATTAATGTCTATTTTGACCTTTGTTATTTTGTTTGAAAATTAACATGAATACAATCGCAAAAGTCAATGGCAATGTCGTTAGAATTAACGACTGAAATATTTTTGTCATAAATCCGTCAAACCTGCGTCATGTAAACCAGCGAAAATTTCTATTTTTGAGATGGGAAGGTTTTCCGCCTATGCCTGTCTAACTTGACCAACAACAGAGTAGATAAAATGAAGTACCTGAACAAACAAAAATTACTCATTCCTGCACTGGTTTCTGCCATTTTGGCTGCCGGCTGCGTTGATGATGGTAAAGATGGAACTGACGGCACTAATGGTAACAATGGCACTAACGGAAATGATGGCTTAAACAGCTTAATTGTCCAGACTAAACTGTCGGCTGGTCATAGCCAATGTTTCAAAGGTGGTGTTCAAGTTGATTCTGGCCTAGATGCTAATGGCAACAACATGTTAGAAGCCAGCGAAATTAGTCAGACAACTTTCATGTGTGCGCAAACACAATTAAATAATAGCCAAAACTTTGTTCGTGTTGCTTCATTTCCGGTCTGTCAACAGCTTGAAGTTGATTGTAATGTTGATGACGAAACTGCTGCTGAAATTGTCGCAGCCAACAGCGATGGTAGTATTTTAATTTATAGTGATAGCCCTGGCGAAAAATTAGGTTTTGTTGATATTAACAATCCTGAAAGCCCAGTTGGTCTGGGGACGCTCGATTTAGATGGCGAACCAACGTCAGTTGGCGTTAACGGTAACTTTGCGCTGGTAGCAATCAATACTTCGGCGGATTATATTGATGTGAGCGGTCAACTGGATGTGATTGACATTGCAACGCAAACCAAAGTGGCTTCACTTGATTTGGGAGGACAGCCTGATTCGGTAGCCATTAGCCCGGATGGCAACTATGCCGTTGTTGTGATTGAAAATGAGCGTGATGAAGATTTAGGTGACGGTGAACCTCCTCAAGCACCTGCCGGATATTTAGTAATTGTTAACACCAGTGATGCTGACCCAACTAAGTGGACAACCTCAAATGTAGAATTGACTGGCGTGGCTGATTTGTATGCTGACGACCCAGAGCCTGAATATGTTGATATCAATTCAGCTAATCAAGCGGTCGTTACTTTGCAAGAAAACAATCATATTGTCATTGTTGACCTGACTGATGGGAGTATCATCAATGATTTTTCTGCTGGCAGTGTTGATTTGACTCAAATTGATGCAACCGAAGGTAAACCGCTAAAAATTAGTCAAACAGAATCACAAGCCGATGTTGCTCGTGAACCTGATGGTGTTAGTTGGATTAATGACGATTATTTTGCTACCGCCGATGAAGGTGATTTAAATGGTGGTAGTCGTGGTTTTACCATCTTTAACAAGCAGGGTGAAGTGGTTTGGAATTCAGGGGTAACACTGGATCACATGGCCGCTCAATTTGGTCACTACCCCGATAAACGTTCTGGCAATAAAGGTAACGAACCTGAAAATGTTGAAATGGGAATTTATGGCAATGACCGTTACTTGTTCGTTAACTCAGAGCGTTCAAGTCTGGTTTTTGTTTATGATGTCGCCAATCCAAAAGCGCCTGTGTTTAAACAAGTATTACCTGCGGCTTCGGGTCCTGAAGGTGGATTAGCGATTCCTTCGCGTAACTTATTAGTGGTAGCCAGTGAAGTTGATGCTCGTGATGACAAATTGCGTTCAACACTCAATGTTTATCGCTATGATTATGCTGCCTCGGCTTATCCAACGATCGAATCGGTATATCGTAACGATAATACGCCAATTGCGTGGGGCGCTTTGTCTGGATTATCTTCTGATCCAATGATGGCCGGTCGCTTGTATGCAGTAGAAGATAGTTTTTATGCTTCGAACCGAATTTTTGCAATTGACGCCAATCAAACTCCGGCAAAATTAATTGAAGAAATTACAATTAAAGATACTAATGATGTGTTTGCTGCAACTAACGTTGTTGACTTGGCTGATAATACGGTTGATGCTGATGATGCGACCCGAGTTGATGTTTTTGATGAAGCTGATTTAGCCGCAATGATCAATGAAGACAAATCAATAAACATTGACCCCGAAGGTATTGCTAAATCGGCTGATGGTGGTTTCTGGGTAGCATCTGAAGGAAATGGCACAAAAGGAGATAGCTCACGTCCAATTAATTCATTGAATATGATTTTTAAAACCGATAAAAATGGTGTAATTGAACAAGTTGTGCGTTTACCTGAAAGTGTTAACGACTTGCAGTTACGTTTTGGTTTTGAAGGCGTGGCTGAATATGGTGATAACATCTATGTGGCATTTCAACGGGCATGGGGCGGCGAAGCTAATCCGCGTCTTGGTATTTATGACACAGTCAACGCAAGTTGGTCATTTGTTTTTTATCCGTTAGATACGGTTGAATCACAAAATGGTGGTTGGGTTGGTTTATCAGATATTACATCAGTTGGTGATGGCACATTCTTAATTGTTGAACGTGATAATCAAGGTGGACCTGATGCGGCGATTAAACGTATTTATCAGGTTAATCTGGCTGGTGTTGTTGGCGGATCAACGGTGAGCAAGACATTAGTCAAAGATTTAATGAACGATTTAAAAATGTCTGGTGGTCTGGTTGCTGAAAAAATTGAAGGTTCTGCATTAATGTCTAACGGCGATGTTTACATCGTAAATGACAATGACGGAATTGATGATAACAGCGGTGAGACACAGTTAATTAATCTCGGTAAAATTGTAAACTAGTCGGTTTCAACTAGTCTTTAACGAATATAAAATTCTATAAAGCTAATGTTAGATTGAGGCTCAATGTTGAGCCTCTTTTTTTTACCTGTTTTTTTGGGTGTCATTAGGCCAGCCGGCCAGCCTGGTAATCGGCAAATGCTTGATTAATCTGTTCTCGAGTATTCATTACAAAAGGGCCCGCTCTTTCCACTGGCTCATTTAAGGGTTGTGCTGAAATAAATAAAAAGCGACTCCCTGCATGAGTCGATTTTTTTGCTCGTACCGTTAACTTGTCACCTTCACCTAAAACTGCCATTTGTTTGGCTGATACTGGTTTTTGCTGTGCACCAACTAAAACTTCTCCTTCAATAACATAAATGAAACTGTTGTGATTTGCTGGCACTGGCCAATGGAAATCAAATGATTCTGTGAGATTTACATCCCAATAAAATGGTTTGACAAAATCATTTTTAACGGCTCCTTTAATACCTGATCCAGTGTCACCTGCGATAACTTTTATCGTACCAGTAGACTTGCCTGTATGTGGATTGTTGATAACTTCAAGTGGAATTTTATCTGCTGAAAATTCCTGATAATTGGGTGGCGTCATTTTTTGCTCGGCAGGTAAATTTACCCACAACTGAAAACCTGCTAACAGCCCTTCGGTTTGTTCAGGCATTTCAGAATGAATGATGCCCCTTCCAGCGGTCATCCATTGGACGCCGCCTGTCTCAATTACACCTGCTCGACCAGTACTATCTTTATGACGCATTTTTCCAGCCAACATATAAGTGACGGTTTCAAAACCACGATGTGGATGTGGAGGAAATCCACCAATATATTCTTGTGGCTGATCAGAGCCAAATGCATCAAACAATAAAAACGGATCAAGCTGATTTAAGTCAGGTGAACCAATAATGCGAGTCAATTGCACACCGTCGCCATCGGCTGCAGGTATTCCTTGAATAACGCGAACGACTTCTTTAGCCACCACTTCTGGTTTTGTTGTGTCTGAGTTTAGTTTTACAATTGTCATGATTTCACCTCGTTGGTAGCTAAAATTTCTTTTAACTGATGGGTTAGTTGACTTGGTTCACTAATATCCAGCGTGCTGCAATCGATGAGTGTTACATTATGAATGCCAACAAAACCTAACGCATGAGTTAAATAAGTGGAAGCATAATCCTGTTCACTGCCAATGGCTAAACCGCCAGAAGCCATAACCAGATAGGCTGGCCTATCATTCAGCAGACCACTGGGACCATTTTCAGTAAAATGAAATGTCAGTCTTGCTCTTACCACTAAATCTATCCAGGCTTTTAGCACTGCGGGAATGCTTAAGTTATAAACGGGGGCAGCGATTACAAGTTGTTCGGCTTGTTGTAATTCTGCTACTAATAAATCAGAAAAACTCAACACTCGATGATGATCGGCCTTGCGTTCTTCATAAGGGGTAAAGTTAGCTGATATCCACTGTTCGTCAATAAATGGTAGTCCCGTCGCCAGATCTCTGCGATGTAGATTGAGTTCGGGATGTTGGCATAATAATTCTCGAGACAGATACTCAGATACCACTCGAGTTACTGAATCTGTTTTCCGGCCACTAGAGTTAATATGTAAAATTGTTGAATGGCTCATGCTTGAAATCCTGATGAAAGTATTTGTTAACCATCATATCGTTAGTTGATAAAAAATAAATATTCATATTACGAAATTACTGTTCTTGAAATTAGAACAATACTATAATGATTTGCACTATAGATGAGTGACTCAGTGTTAGACGAGCACTGCAATGATAGTGGACCCATTGCCTCATTAGTTATTGCTTAGAGAGAACAAAATGAATCAATTTGAAGACATGCAAACCTTTGTCAGAATTGTAGAGTCTGGCAGTATTACCAAAGCAGCTGAGCAATTAAATACAGCAAAGTCTGCGGTTAGTAAAAGATTGGCTGCACTCGAAGAGCGATTAGGCGTTACGCTACTAAATCGAACCACTCGTCGTCTGAAACTGACTGATTCGGGCACGAGTTATTACCAGCAAAGTTTACGCATTTTAGATGATATTGCCGAGGTTGAGTCATCTTTGCGCAATGATAATTGCGCACTTTCGGGACGCATAAAAATTGCCGCGCCACTGTCTTTTGGTCTTAGTCATTTAGGGCGCGCCTTACTTGATTTTAATGAGCAAAACCCCGAAGTCATTTTGGACATTGATTTTAATGATCGCAAAATTGACCTCATTGAAGAAGGATTTGATTTGGCGATCAGAATAGGCGAGCTGACTGACTCTACACTGATTGCCAGACGCTTAACCAGTATTCATTTACTGGTATGTGCCAGCCCCGATTACCTCGCTCGTTATGGAAACCCAACTTCACCACAAGAGTTAAATAATGGTCATGTGAAATTGCAATACACTGGAGCAAAGGAATTGCTTTCATTCTCGATGATTAACGGAACCAAAATTAATATTAAATTACCCGCAGTCATGCATTCGAATAATGGAAAATTTTTATGTCAAACTGCAATTGAAGGAAAAGGAATCTTAATTTCACCCGATTTTATTTGTTATAAAGCAATAAAGTCTGGTCAACTGGTTCCCATTTTAACTGACTATTTTGATAATCCCGATATTGGCGCGCATGCGTTGTATCCGCAAAATCGACACTTGTCTAAGCGGGTGCGTAGTTTAGTAAATTACTTGCAACAACACTTTGGCGAAAAGCCTTATTGGCATATTGATTGTTGAGCGCGTTAACCGTCAATTCTTTTCGTAAGATTACTACAATGCAGTCAATAAAGAATTGATGGTTGTGTCGATTTTAACTTGGCTATTAAGCTGAGAATAACCAGTCGTTAATTCGAGATACAATTGCGTCGGGTTTTTTTGCCCAACTAAAGTGACTAACTCTCTCTAGTGACAAATCGGCCGGTGACAAATGAATACTGGTAACTGGCGCTTTAACCAATTTTGAAAATAAATTTTCAGTTGCGCGTTGTGGTGCTAATTTATCTCCCTCGAATGAGAAATTAAGAACGGGAATTTTTAACTCGGCTAATAAGTTTTCAAAATCAAATGGTGACTTTATATTTTTATAATGCCCGGTTAGACCGGTTGCACTCCAATCTAAAAATAATTGTTTGGCTTCATTTCCGGCAAACTTAAACCACGGACCAGGAAAGTAACCTTTTAAACGCACCACCGCTTTAGCTAAAATAAGTTGGCTGGCGATAAGGTATCGATGAGGAAAAGACCAGCCTCGATAATAATTTGAGCATGAAGCAATACAAATAAGTCCTGAAACATGATCATCTTTTAATTGGCTGCTGGCATATAAAGCTGAAAGAATACCGCCCAGACTATGGCCTGCTAATAGATAACGCGAAGCCGGAAAACGAATTTTAGCCGCATTAATAATACATGGAAAGTCATACTGAATAATATCAAAAATTCCAAAGTCATCACCTTGGGTAACATCAATGCCGGTACCGCCATTGCCACGTATACTGGCACATACTACATTGAGCCCTTGATTATTTAAATGTGCGATGAAAGTGGTGTAAAAACTGTTTTTAACGCCCATCGCCGGAAATAAAATCAGCGTTGGTGATTGCTGTGAGCGGTTTTTGGTTGCTGTAAAATACTTGAGTGGTAATGGGACATTATCTTCAGCATAAACTGTTTCAACTTCATAGGCGAGTCTGGGTTCTGATTGTTGTTTAGACATTATTAACCACCTGATAATGATGAATAGACATAACTCCACAAGAATAATCTGTCGATAATTCTTGTGGCATTTTTTCCTGATGATAGCTGTGCTTGGTGTTACCTTTTATTTCTTAAACTGTTGTTTCGTCAATACTGCTTTTTACTAAATAATCTTTAACAAGAATCTTTTCAACTATTGTTGCACTGATGCACGTAGTTGATCGTAGTCGATGCCTTGACTTTTATAAAATTCATAAAGCCTTGGGTGCATTATCTTTCGCCATAGTGGTGGAATGAAAGCGACTAATGCCATACCAAAATATGAACCTGGTAAGTGAGGATTGTCGCGATGAAAAATTAACGACTGATACGGAACTGCTGGTGCTTCGTGATGATCTCCATGACGTTGAGCATTTATCAACAGTGCGTTAATTAAAAATGAATTATGATCCCAGGCATGCATTCGTGTAGCTGGTTCATATTTACCATTTGGTAACTTTTGACGCAATAGCCCATAATGTGTTGTGTAGTTAACTGCTTCTAAAATAAATGCGCCAACTAACCCTTGAAAGAAAATGAATATTACACCTGAAATACCAAAATATAAATAAGCCGAAACTACAAACAGCGCACATAAAACTAACCAGCCTACCATTTCATTTAAAAGCCACCAAAGTGGGGCGCCTGTTTTTTTCTTACGATATGCAGCTAATGTCCAAGCGGTTGGAATACTGGTTAAATATACTGAAGCAATAAACTGGTAGGTTGTTTGATTGAATCGTGATGTACCGGGATCGTCGGCTGTACCTACATGTGGATGATGTTGTCTGGCATGACGAATTTTTACACCAGGATAAAGAATAACACTATATATTAAGCCACCCAAAAAGCGTCCAAATTTTTCGCGTCGGTGCATTAATTCATGTGCAATGTTAACCGCAAATATTGTACCTGCGGAACCTGTTGATAGAATCCAGCCAATTTGTCCAGCAGTTGAAAACTCTTCAAAGACACTACACGCCCAGATCACAGTAACAATTTGTACTAACGGTGAAAGGTAAATAATAAAATCATAAAATAAACCATGTTCGTGCCAGTCATGTGAGCCAGTTTCTTTATCTTCGCCGATCATTAAATCAAGTAAAGGAAAAAAGACAAAAGCAAATGCCACCAGTAAATAGGCCATGATATTGAGTAAGTCAAATTGCATACCAATAAGGTAGCTGGCATAAAGCATGGGGGCGGGTGCTAAAGCAAAAAAGAATGCGTACTTCTTGAATTGTTGAGACAATTCCTTCTTTGTGTGGGATGGGGTGTTCATTTTTTTCTCCCTACTAAAATTCAAAACAAGATGTTTTATTGTTGTTTAATGATTATGTTTAATGATTTTACTTGATGATATTGAGTTAAATGTTTTTAATCTGGTTTAGTTTGCTTTTTATTTTTATCGACTAACTCAATGTCAACTGAACTCTCATTGTTAAACGGCTCAATATTGTTGTAGCGTTTATTACTTATTACTTATTACTTATTACTTATTACTTATTAACTAACAACATAATTTAAATGCGATTCAAAAATAAAAATGTGCACAGGATTAGTGCATTAGTTTAAATCGGCTTATGTTGATTTTGTATTAAAATGCGATTAATTAAAAATTAAATTTTTCTGAGATGTGATGTATTTAAAATTATTATACTGACAATCGAATGAAATGAATATAGATAAAGTATTTAATTTCGAAGGTATTGATCGTTGTCAATACCTTCGAAAAATAGGGGTTACTCAATAAATTTTATTAAGAGTCTCAAGTTAATGAGCTATTGTATTTTATTTGCTAATTAATATTTTAAAAGTAAAAAATAATTAATTAGACTGTTTCAAGTTGTAATGAACGTAATACTCGTCGTGAGTAGTATTCAAAACCAGCTTGAGAACGTTTGTCATGTAGAATCCAGTCATGAGCTTCTTTTCCAAGCTCTGGTTCGATATCTTTGATCTCACCAGCACTTTGGGCAAGTAACTGTAAACGGGCTGCGCGCTCAATTTGAATTGCCAACATACATGACTCTTCAATTGATTTACCTGCGATAATTAAACCGTGGTGAGCAAGTAAAGCTGCTCGTTTATTTCCTAATACTTCAGCAATTATTTCCCCTTCTTCGTTGCCAACCGGAACACCAGGCCATTTATCCAAGAATGCAACATCATCATATAACATGCACGCATCCATGTGAGAAATTTTTAGTGGTATTTCCAACATTGATAACGCAGAAATATGAGGGGGATGACTGTGAATAATACACTGAACATCTGGGCGGGCACGATAAACCCAAGTATGAAAACGGTTTGCCGGATTAGGCATACCACTTCCTTCAAGCACCTCTAGATCCTGATTAACTTTGATCAGGTTTTCTGTGGTGATTTCATCGAAGCCGTGTCCAAATGGCTGTGTATAGTATTCTTCTTGATTTTCTGCTCTTGCAGTAATTTGTCCTGTTAAACCTGAGTCATGTCCATGAGCGAACAGGATCCGACAGGTTAAAGCCAATTTTTGTTGTTTACTACGTTCTGATATTACCAGTTTGTCTTTCATTTCAGACTGGCTTTTAGTCATCAACGATTGTTTATCCATTAGTAACGTATTGGTCATTATTATTTCCTATTGGATTTTGATTGAAGTAAGTTATTTAAGTTATGCGACTTCGGACTGAAACTCTTCTTCAATTGCGGTAAAGAAGTCTAATCTTGCCTGAATTAGAGCCTCTCCTGCTTTAAACATATTTTCTAACTGACCGCTCTCTTGTTCAGCAATTTCCCGCATAATATCGTTAAGAGTTTCTGCATGGCCATCGTCACATTCGATGTGTAGCAGGAAGAACTCGATTTGCTTGTTGTCAATTCCGTGACTTTGGAATCCTTTAACAATGCTGCTGTACAATGAAGGAACGACTGCTTCTGCACCTAAACATAAAGCGCCAAGGCCAAATGCTGGGTTAGGGTTTTTGCAGTATTCAAACATAGTATCGATTAATTTTTGAGTGCTATCATTGATTTTGTTGAAATCAAACTCAATTGAAAAGCTCTCTAGCATTTCACGATACATAACTGAATGAGGCTTAGGGCTACCTGGCTCAAGACCTAATTCTTCAAACAGGTTTTCTGCCAATTCCAAAACGTAATGGTTGTTTGGCAAGTTTGCCATCATAGCACAAAGGTAACGAGTAAAGAAGTTACTGTATAAACCTTGTTGTAACATGAAGGACTTCAGCTCATCTAAAGAAATTGAGCCATCTCTGCATCGAGCTAAAAAGGGATGTTCATCAAGATCAGCCGCTAGTTGTTTTATTTTGGACTCAAGTTGAACAGTAGTTGTGGTCATTTTTTTACTCCGTTGTAATTCCATTATCTCAAAATGAAATTTATTTTTGTCAAAAAAAGTTTAAATTGATGATCCGTTTTTTTCCTTGTTCTGAAATCAAAATCATCGGCACTATAATTAACACGATCAATATTTAAATTCAGTTACTTTTTATAAAAAATATAAAATTAGTATAGGGTTTTTCTTGTTTTGTGATTGAGTTGTCGCCGTGTTCCCTCTGTCTGAATTTGTAGTTTTAATTTTCCGCCAAAAGTTGAAGTTGGCGTCGAGCTTATATTGCGGAATTTGTTTGTTAAATTCAATTAAAAAATATTGAAATTCATATTCAAGGCTAAAAGAAATTGAGATATTTTTAAAAGTAATTTTATTTTTTTGCCATTGATTGTTAAATGTAGATAAATTGATTTTGACAAAAAATAAATTTATAACTGAAATGATAATTGGCTTTTGGCAGTATTTTAGTAGTAGTTTTGTGTTGTTTTAAGGTGTTCTTTGAGTTACTGGGGTGACCGCTTCTTTGGCAGAATAATATGATCTCATTGCTTTGGGTTTTTGATGAAGCGCTAATATGATTTTAGTCGTTGTCTTGGGTTGTTGCTTTTTTAAAAGTTATCAATCCATGGTAATTTATAATGTGATAATTCTACTGTGAAATGAACTTGTATGGAGTAAAGCTGGTTGGCATATTTTTTATTAATCTTTTCTTACAGATCTTACAGAATCAATTTAATCTTTATTCGATTCAATATTGCTTTTGTAAAAGTGATTAATAAAATAATCGCTGGCAGAAAAGATGTTTATAGAAAATGTAAGGATCTGTAATTGCGTTTTTGTTTTAAAGTCTTGGTTTGCTCTCTGAATTTAATTGTGTTGTCTGTTAAGGTGATGTTTTTAAAAGTTCTTTACCTAAAAGCATGGCTCGGTAACGTAGCAACAAATTCAAACCTCTGTTTTTATTTTAAAAAATGAGAAGTAATCGACTTGTTTTGTTGGGAATTATTCGATTAATATAATTTAACAGTTAAAGTAAAAATTGAAATGCGCAAAATTGTTCTGGTTGTTTAATGTGGTTGTTGATGTTGCTCGATTAAGCTCGCCGACTGTCATTAACCAGACATAATTTAGATTCATTCAGTGATCTAAATCAAAAGGGTGTAATTGAATACAACAACGATTAAATCATAAATCTTTTTTTTATAAATTAGATTTTACTTAAGAATTAATCGTTTTGAATTGTGGCTTTGTAAAGCTTTCAAGTGAGTGTAAATGAATACGAAATATAATAATAATCTACTGGTACGCTACACGACATCGGTTACTAATAATCCCAAACCTTATTTGATTTTACTGGCAATCGTCAGCTTGTTGGCTTGTGTTGGCATGTTGAGAGTCTTTATTAATGCCACCATATATTTTATTCCTAAAGACTACCCTTCACGTGTTACCGAGCAACAGGTTAAGCAAATCTTTGATGCTAGTGGCGAACAGGCCGTTGTTGCAATAGAAACTGCAAAGCAAGATGTTTTCAATTTATCCACATTAAAGACTATTGCCGATTTAACTTTAAAGTTCGAATCGATATCATTTGTTAAGGACGAAGATGCTGAATCATTACGTCGGTTACAAGTATCAGCCGATAATCAATCCATAATAAATGCTCTATTAAAAGATGGTTTAGACCAAAAAGATTATGGTCGGTTAAAGTTATTAGAGAATAAACTTGATGGCGATGCAAAGAATGCATTGCAGAAAATTATTTTAAACCTCAAGCCCGTAAAAAAAGTTCGTAGTCTGATGACTGCCGAAGATATTCGTGAAATTGATGACACACTTTATACTGGCAAGCTTTTAGAATCGGTCCCACAAAGTGATGATGATATCGTCGCACTAAAAAAAGCCGTACTGGATAATCCGCTTTATCGTGGTTTGTTGATTGCTTCTGGTGAACCAGTTAAGGCAACCTCCATCATGATTGAGCTAAATATTGCCGAAGATGATGCCCCATCGATGGTAAAGGCGCATGATGCCATTACTCAAATTATTAATTCTCAACAAACGGATGATCGACTCTACCTGGGCGGCGGCCCGATGTTAGCAGTGCAAATTGACCAATCTGTCCAAATGGATAATCTAAAGTATTTTCCCTTTGTAATCATTACAATATCGATTCTATTATTTGTATTTTTCCGTAGAAAGCAGGCGGTGTATTTACCCGTATCGATTGCAACTATCACTATTTTGTGGTCTATGGGGGCGATGGTTGGTGTTGGTATTTCAGTCAATATTATTACCTCAGTTTTGCCCGTATTTGTCATGACTATTGCGGTGGCTGATGCGGTTCATTATTTAAGTAAATATTATGAGCTGCGAGAGACAATGGATGCCAAGTCTGCCGTATTAGAAACTAACCAGCGCTTGTTAACACCTATGCTATTAACAAGTATTACGACAATTGCTGGATTTTTAGCCTTAGGTTATAGTTTGTTCAGTCAGGTACAGCACTTTAGTATTTTTACCGCGCTGGGCGTGTTATTCGCCTTTTTTATTACCATTACTTTACTACCTGCGCTGTTACCTAAGTTGGCCGCAAAAGAGCAGCCCGTAAATTCTGCCGATGAGCATTCTGCAAAAAATATACAGTGGCCGGTAACGTTGGGTAAAAAGTTTGATGCACTGGTGGCTAAATCAACGCTGACAATTTCAATTGTCGTATTATTAGTGATTGCAGGATTGGTGCCCTATATTTTTAATCTTCAGGCTGATAATCATAATATGGCGGCCTTTTCGGAAAATACTCGTTTACGTCAAGATGATAAAGTATTAAATCATTATTTCGGTGGTACTATTCCATTAAATATTTGGTTTAAAGGAGAGCAAGAAAATAGTATTGCAACGCCCGAAGCAATGGTTGCTATTGAAAAAATAAACCAACGACTATTACAACATGCTGAAGTGGGATACACCGCGACAACAGCCAACATGATTAAGCGATTACATCAAGTGTTTAATCCGGAACATCCCTATGCGATGCCTGATGAGCTTTCCTCTCAACTAATTGCTCAATACTTACTGCTTTTAGAAAATGGAGAAGGACAAGATATACGCATCACTTTAGATCAAGCACATAAAAATAGCCGTATATTTGTACTTGGACATACTGATCAAGCTTCTGTTTGGGAAGGTATTATCGAAGATACTCGTCAATATGCGAAAACTGTTTTACCTCAAGGAATTAGTATTCATTTTAGTGGTTTTGCTGATGTCATGGTTAAAAATACGCATGAAGTAGTTAATGGACAAATTATCAGTATAAGTATTGCTGTTGTTGTTATATTGTTCATTGTCACCTTGTTGTTTAAAAATCTGCTAATGGGCATGATTACTATCATTCCTCTGATTTTTACTTTGTTACTGAATTTTGCTGCTATGGTTTTTACCGGCGTTTTCCTCGACATTGGCACTTCATTAATTATTGCAATCGTATTTGGTGTTGGTGTAGATTACGCAATTCATTACTTGTCAATATTAGTGGATAAATGTCAGCAAGGCATTGACCCCGAAACAGCATTAAAAGAAACGGCAGCATTTATTTCTCGTCCTGTTATTATTAATTCTATTGTTGTTGCGTCGGGATTTCTTGCTCTGACTATGTCTGACTATGCAGTTGTAGCAAAGTTAGGACTGCTAGTTTCAAGTACAATTTTCTTTTGTGGTTTTTTTACCCTGTTACTTGCTCCTTTATTAATTCGAGTTTTTAAACCCGGACTGATTTATCGGGTGAGTAAAAAAAATCAACTGGCTTCTGAAACCAATTAATACGGGCTATTAGCAAATCACACTACACACTATATGCCTGCTGCGAAGTTTAATGTGCGTTCAATAATACAAAGATTTTATTGATTTGTATTCAAATTGTCATTTTAGCGCAGAAATTTACTGTTGTAATAGAGATACAAAAACTGAAATATCAAGAAAGTAAAAAGTAGTATAGAAAAGTACGATTTTTGTCGTATTTAAAGTCAAACAAATAAGAGGTTAGTGGAGCATGTACGCTGTAACCGAAGAAAAAAGTAAAAAGCCTTTAAAACCAAATAAAAAAGAAGTTGGGTTTCCAGCAATAATTAGTTCAATCGTTAATGCAACCCCGGGAAATCGATTAGAAGATGCAATAAATAATATTGTTTCGCTTGAAGGACGTCAGTCGATTGCCTTTGGTTTAAAAGCGCTCACTGAATTCGAATTTTATTTGTTTGAAAAGGCAGCTGGATTAGAAGTTTTTGCTGTTGATGAATTACAAGAGCGACTAGAGTGGAATAGTGGTAATAAAATCTTTGTAGGAATTTATGATTATGGGCGACCTTATATAGGTTATGCGACTGATAATCAAATCCCTGATAAAGCATTTTTACATATTGCCGGTGTTTGTCTGGTGCCTGAAAAGCTTAAAGAAGTGATTGAGCAATATGAACATCATACCGATAAAGCATTGGATGATGATATGTATGGTTTTCTAAATGCGTGTTCGCCCGATGAGCTGGAAGAAGTCGTCAATGTTGCTTTTCATGCTGTTGATCATGTCGATCCTGCAATTATTTTTGTTCATGATGATACGTTTACCAATTTTGGCAATTACAACAATATTCTTAATCGTAATGATCCTGCAAAGAGTGGATATGTATTTGGTGACTGGAATAAACGAGACTTATCCTCTTGGCATTACAATCAAACCGTTTATGCATTTGGGTATAACTGTTTAATTCGATCGGGCTATCGTGGAGAAGAGTTTAGTGGTAATCAGTTAACACTAAAAACATTAAATCAATTTTTAGATAAAAAAATAGAAGAGCTGGTCTTTATTAATAATGATATTGAGCTAACAGTTGAAAAGCCAAACACACTTATTGAAAAGGCTGACTTGGTTGGGCGTCTAAAAAAGCAAGTCAGAAAAGATTATTTTGCCTATCGTTTTGTTAACGGTCTTAACTTTAATAAAAAGCTCATGTATAGCGAGCGAAAAAGAAATATTTTATCGATTGCTGATGTTCCCCTAGAAATTGCTGAGTACTTAAAAGACAACTGCGAGACTGATATTGCACAATTTGATACGATCGATGCTTTATTTAATCATGCCGCAGAAAATCTGGTTGCGGCTGGAAATGAAGTTGATGCCTCGTTACAGGTAACTCCTGTAGAGCAATTACTTGAAGCTGTGGTACGTAGTGCAACTTATCATACACAGTCTGAAATAGGAATGACTCGCGGGCCAAGAAATTTACGCGAATGGGTCAGACTGCTAACACAAGGTAATTATGAGGAATTGAGCAATCAGCAAGGAACTGATTACTATTGTGCTGTTTGGGCAACCCCTGAAACAGAAGAGATTTTAGCTGGTCAAGGCAAGTTATCAAAAATTCTTTATGCCATTTCAGGTCGTATGTGCTTTAACAGTTGGCATTATACGCCTGGACATTTTCCAAAAGATAAAATACCTGAGGGGCGACATTATTATTATCCGCCGACCATGTCTGACACAGCTGTATGGTCTGATCAGCATCATGCGGGTCATACACTGGCTCGAGTGCGCTACAGTATTCGTTCTCCGGCAGGTTTAATACTGGATGATAAAAAGTATTATGGATTAGTTGATATGCGCGTAATGCGTACCGATAGCAAACCTTATTCTCATCAGGATTTAAGAATCGCTCGTCAATTTACTGCTTATTTACGTGCGATTTATCAAGGCGTCTATGCCAGCGCTCAACGACATGGTCGAGACGTTCCGGTTCAGGCTTTCAGTAAAAGGTGGTATGAAAATACTTACAGGACCGAATAATGAATCACTCTGAAAATTCCAGTAATCTGTTAAGTCGACAGCTCTCGGACAGGTTAACGAATCGTCAAATTCCGGTAGAGGTCAAGTGGCCACTTTCGGCGGTTCCGGCTGAACAACTGTTTCTGGTAGAAACACAGTCAGATAAAACGCTTCAATATGCGCAAATACTGTTACTTATTCAACAGTTTAATGCTTTGTTTTCAAAAAAATTACAACTACAGTCTAAATTGGGACAATTACTGTCAAAGACTTTTGTTCAAGACGCTGAACAATCGATACCACAGCATAAGTGTGTTATTTCGGTGTTAGTCAAAGATCGTTTTGAGTTGGCAATTATAACGTTACTAGGATTGTTTTCACCGGTAATTGTTAATTCGATTAACCCTGAGTTAAGAGCAGATGAAATTGAAACACTACTGACGCATGCTGAACCAACTTTAATTATCAGCGATGATGATATTGAATTTAATTATTCATCTTCGATTATGCGATTGTCTGCCAGCGAAATTTTTGAGCAGATTAAGCAAGTTGAAATAGCATCTGATGTGGTAAAAAAATCGGTTAAGATTAAAGGTGATTTACTGATTTATACATCAGGTACAACTGGCCAGCCAAAGGGTGTGCATTTATTGGCCGCGAACATACTGCATAATGTGCATACAGCCTGCAAGCATTTACCTTTTTTTGAAGGGATTTGCACCATGTCGATATTGCCACTGTTTCATACTTTTACCGTAATTAGTGACTTGCTAACGGCTTTTTACTGTGGGGGACGCTGTATTATTAATCCTGTGTTTAACATGCAAACGATAAAAGTGATTGCGGATAGCACTCATCAGTGGCAGGTTAATTCATTTAGTGCAGTGCCTGTCATTTTTGAAACGTTGAGCTTACTTAAAGCCGATTTGGCCGATGATATACAGTTTGTCGTCTCTGGTGCCGCGCCATTGACAGAAGCGGTTAGAAGTCATTATCAGCAGCAGTTTAAACATTATTTAATTCCTTGTTATGGCATGAGTGAAGCAGTTTGTTTTATTACGATTACGCCTTATCAGCAAATATTACCAGGCTCACCCGGCAAACCTGCCGGACTTAATTTGCAAATTTTAGATGATCAACAAAAGCCGGTTGCCATTAATCAGCGTGGTGAAATTGCCATTAAAGGTGGCTCTGTTATTCGCCAGTATTTTAAAGCCAATAGTGAACAACAAAAATTGTTTACCGATGATGGCTGGCTATTGACTGGTGATATTGGCTACTTAAATGAGCAAGGTTATCTAACGATTACCGGACGTAAGAAAAATATGGTGATTCGTGGTGGAGAAAAAGTTTATTTAGAAGATGTCGAAAGATGTCTGATGAAAGATAAACTAGTTCGTGATGTCAGTTCATTTTGTATAACCGATAAACGTGGCATTGATAAAGCTGTTATATTTGCTGTTGCACAAAGTGAGCAGATAACGCTTGAAATACTAAAATCGACAATTAAAAGTTCACTTGGGAATCATCATATACCTGAGCATATTGTTTTTGTTGATGAAATTCCTCGAACGCCTACAGGAAAACCCTACCGTAAACGGATGAATGAAATATTAGTGGAGCAAAATTTATTATGATATTTGACTGTCATGCACACGTTGCATCCAATAAAGTATTACCCGATCGCTTTTTTGATGGTTGGGTTGATAATATTGTTGCAGCGATGCCCGGTAAAGCAACTGACTTTCAGATTGCTGCTATTCAAAGAATGTTTCGTGAATTAAATGCCGATCACGACTGTTCTAAATTTGTTGCGGAAATGGATGATGCCGGAATTGATAAAGCAATTTTACTGATTATTGATTTCGGATTTGTGTATCAAGGGGAAGCTGATCCTATTGAAGATATTTATGCGATTCACCGAGACATCCATAAAAAGTATCCTGGACGATTTGAAATATTTACGGGTGTTGATCCACGGCGTGGGCGAGAGGGGGTTGACACTTTCGAAAAATCAGTTCGCGATTGGGGATTTAAAGGTTTGAAGCTTTACCCACCTTGTGGTTTTTCGCCAAGTGATGAAAGATTGTTTGATTATTATGAAGTTTGTTCAAAATATAATTTACCTGTACTGACGCATGTTGGACCGACAACACCTAATTTATCTTTTAAGCATACTGGACCGAACGAAATAGATGAAGCTGCTATGCGGTTTCCCAAAGTTAATTTTATTTTAGGTCACGCTGGTACGGTGAGGTTTGAAGAGGCAGCATTAATCGCTGAATTTAGACCCAATGTTTTTCTCGATATGTCGGGTTTTCAAACAGAACTGCGTCGAGACGGATTTGCTGACATTATGCGTTGGCATAAAAAGCGTGGATTAATTAGAAAGCTGCTATTTGGGACAGATTGGCCGATTCACCGTTTTTATGGCAGTCAAAAAAAATGGGTTGAAGCATTTGATGACTTGCGAGATAGCGATGTCATCAATCAACAGGAATATGAAAGTATCATGTATAAAAATACACAGGGGTTATTCGATGAATGAAGAACAACAGATTGTTGCGGGCATTATGTGTGAGCAAATGGAGCCACCCATTGCGGTTGAGCAATTAAATAGAGAAGCGACGTTAGCCGATTTAGGGCTGAACTCTTTGAAGTTTATGCTGGTGATTATTGAAATAGAGCATCGCTTGGAGAAGTCCATTTTTAAAGTAGAGCTAATGCCCGAACTAAAAACTGTTGGTGATGTGCTGGATTTAGTTGCTTAGTCACTATGGCGCTAAAAATTTAAAATTAAAAAAAGTGAATAAAGAATTTAGAAATTAAGGAAAAATTATGTCAACTATTGATTTAGCGACAAATGAACAACAAATTGCCGATACTTTTGAAGTTATGTTGGAACTTCGTCCTGGCTATACGCTAGATAGTTATTTGGCTCAAGTAAAAAAACAAATGGATATCGCTGATTATCAACTCGCTGCATTAACCCATGAAAATCAGGTTTGCTGTGTTGCAGGATTTAGAATAACTGAATCCTTAGCTTGGGGTAAGTTTATGTATGTTGATGATTTAGTTACCAGCAGCCAGGTTCGTTCTGCCAATTTTGGTAAGCAAATGATCGATTGGCTTATTCAACAAGCTGAATCACAAGGTTGTCGAGAATTTCATCTAGATTCAGGTGTACAGCGGCACGGTGCTCATCGCTTCTACTTACGTGAGCGAATGGACATTACCTGTTATCACTTTATGCGCAAACTAACGGATTAATGCAGTAAGGTTGGTATTGATAAATAAAGTTGGTCTTTATAAACGTGAGTAAACGGTAAGTTAAAAATTATATAAGACTATCAATTGCATAACTGGATTGACGCGTAATTCAATCCGATTTATTTAAAAAGCATTGATGGTCTTTGATGAATTGATGTTTACAAAAGATATTTACAAAAGACATTTACAAAAAATATTTACAAAAGAGATAACACCCATTAACAAACGATATCATTTTAGGGAAAATGTTATGAAAAGTATTCTGGTCACTGGCGCAACGGGGTTTATCGGTAGCCATTTTATCGTTGAATCACTGTTGCAAACTGATGCAGTAATTTATTGCTTGGCTCGCGATACCCGCATGGCAAAAGCTGCCGATCGTGTCAGCGATGCCATTTATGCGGCAGCTAAAAACAGTGATTATGCAATCGAACAATTTACTGCATTAATAGCGCAGCGGGTTGTCGTGTTAAATGGTGATGTTACCTGTAAAAATCTTGGATTGGACGATGACTTCATTCAAAAAGTTAAACTGGATGAAATCTGGCATTGTGCAGCATTACTTAAATTTAATAAGCGCCTGAAAAACGTTATTCACCATAATACGGTTGGTGGTGCTCGCGAAGTTGTTATGCTGGCACGCTACTGGCCAAATGTTACTTTGAACTATTTAAGCACCGCTTATGTGGCTGGTAATAAAACGGGCAGTATTCCGCAGGCACTCAGCGACGAAGCATTTTCGCCTAATAATGCCTATGAAGAAGCGAAACGTGAAGCAGAAAAGTTAATCGTTGAAGCCCACCAAAAATATGGTGTTAACTATCGTATATTTCGGCCTTCAATGGTTGTTGGCCACTCGAAAACATTTTGTGGTAAAACGGATACAGGATTTTATGGATTAATCACCATTGCTACTCGACTAGGTAATGAAGTTGAAAGCAAATTGAAAGGTTATTTTCATCGCTTCCCCATTAAGTTGCTGGCTGATGCAGCTATCGGAGTTAACTTAATTTATATTGATGATGTCATTAATATTATGCGAACGGTTGCTCAGAGTGATAGCATCAACCAAATTTATCATGTAGCAAACACTGAACAGGTTAAAGTTGATACCTTGCTAGATGCTATTTCAACCGTAACAAATATACCAATGGATATTTGTGCCGAATTAAAACAGCTAGGGCCCTTAGATAATCTGGTGCGCAAACAGGTTGGTGATTTTGAACAATATTTTAAACAAGAATATCGATTTGAAATGCAGGCTGAGTTTGCAACGGCGAGAGCTATCAGTAATGAAGATGTAATGGGATTGG
The DNA here is from genome assembly GCF_040719265.1 of Aliikangiella maris. NCBI lineage: Bacteria > Pseudomonadati > Pseudomonadota > Gammaproteobacteria > Oceanospirillales > Pleioneaceae > Aliikangiella > Aliikangiella maris. Next base: position 38,091 of record NZ_JBFDAH010000002.1, read on the forward strand.
CGCAGGCGTATTATGACCGCTTTGTTCGCGAGGACAAACGCAGTAGCTTGTTTGAGTCGGTACTGGATATCATGCAACCTAAGACTGTTGAAGCACCAGAAGGCACATTAAATTACTATGCAGGCGGTCAAGGTGACGAATATGTGATGATTATTAATGCTTACGGACAAAGTCTGCATTTTTGGAATGATGTTATTCGCACAATATTACCTTTTTATCGAGTGATTGTGTGGGAAATCCGGGGAACTTCGGTATTAGTGGGCGGAATGGATAATGTTTACTCGATTGAAGAGCATGTACAAGATGCGATTCAAATTCTGGATAATGAAAATATTGCAACAACACACGCGCTAGCTTGGTGTACCGGTCCTAAACTGGCAACCATATTAGCTTCGCGTTATCCTGAGCGTTTTAAATCATTGACCTTTGTTACGCCGTGTTTCAAAGGACAAAAAGGCTTTGAGCCAATGGATACCGATTATGAAGCCAATATGCTGCCTTTGTGTCGAGCCGTGGCAAGAGTACCGACCGCCGCTAAATCAATTATTAATTCTATGAGTTCTTTTTTGGCTGACGAAGAGCACGATTTGGATAAATATGAAGTCACCGATGAAAAATCACATGAAAATATTACCAGCGTATTAGGATTAATTGATAAAAACTTAAGACCCTTATTGTTTGCGCCCTTTGTAACTGAAAAAAGTATTCTAAATTACAGCAAGCAGCTAACTGATTTTTGGACACTGGATGTTTCGCAAGAAATTAATCAGGTTAATCAACCCGTCATGTTATTAACGGGTAGTGAAGATAACATTACTTCGCCTGAACTCGGTGTTAAAGTGGGTAAAACTTATCAAAATATTGTGGGCTTTCAAATTGATGGCGGAAGCCATTATATTCATGCCGATCAACACGCACTGGTTTCTGAATTAGTTTTAGACTTTTTGAAAAAAGGAACCCAGGTAGTGCCAATGAATGAAAGAATTGATATTACTATCAATGCAGATAGTAATCTAAATAACTCAGTCTCCAGCAATACAACTGCTGAAGAGTTTGCTTAAAAGGGAGCGAAAAAATGAATGCCTCAAATAATCTGCAAGCAGTCAATAAAGATTACATTCAACAAATTCAGTTTAGCAAAGCTACTGAGTTGTTTGAGTCTGAAAGTATTATTCATGTGATGCAACATCATGTTGAAAATCGAGGAGATAAAACTGCGTTTACTTTGTTATATAACGCCAATAAAGATGACTATGAATTAAGCTTCAATGATATCGATCGTCGAGCAAGGTCATTAGCGGTTACCCTTGGTAAAACGATTAACCCAGGCGATCGAGTAATTCTTGTTCAACCTGATAGTGAAGAGTTTATTGTTTCATTGCTGGGGTGTATTTATGCCAAAATTATTGCCGTTCCGGTTCCTCGTCCAGCATCGAACAAAGATTGGGGAAAAATAAAAACCATATTAGATGATTGTGAAGCTAAAGTCATTGCCTTGGCAAGTGAAGATGCTGAAATTGTTGAAAGCTGGTTAAGTGATCATTATCCGACAGGGCATGTGAGTGTATTAGCGACAGATAAAGTCGGAGATGAACATTGTGATGAATGGAAAATGCCGAGTGTCTCACGTGAGGATATTGCTTTTTTACAATACACCTCAGGATCGACCGGAAATCCCAAAGGCGTGATGATTACTCATGGTAATATTTTGCATAATGAAATGGTGATTCAGGATTTGACGCGTTGTGATGAAAACTCGGCACTAGTTTGTTGGTTGCCACTATTTCATGATATGGGGCTGGTCAGTTTTTTATTTTTAACAATTTACTCTGGTGCAAATTGTGTGCTAATGCCAACCGCAGCGTTTGTACGACAACCATTTCGCTGGTTAAAAGCAATCTCTGACTATCGCGCTTGTTATAGTGGTGGGCCAAATTTTGCTTATGACTTATTGAGTAAGCGTAAACCGAACCAAAAACAGCGTGAATCACTTGATTTGTCTTGTTGGACAGTTGCCGCAAATGGTTCAGAGCCGGTTAGAGCTGAAACGCTAGAAAATTTTTCGGCTGTTTATGAATCTTTAGGCTTTCCTGAAACAGCATTTTGTAATTGTTATGGTTCTGCAGAATGTACTTTGTATATATCATCTGGTGGACATGATAGTGCACCACTCATTGAAGCATTTGATGCTGATTACTTACAAAAGAATCAAATTAAATTGGCTGATGATATGGGCGAGTCTTCAAATAGTTCTATAAAACTGGTGAGCTGTGGGCAAGTTGTTAGCGGCCAGCGAGCGATTATTGTCGACACCGAAAAACAGCAAAAGTGTGCGGATGAGACAATTGGCGAAATCTGGCTGCAAGGTGAAAAGGTTAGCATTTCGCAAGGATATTGGGGAAAGAAAGACGCTACCGCTGAAACCTTTGAAGCCACTTTAGATGGAGAAAGTGGAACGTTTTTTAGAACCGGCGATTTGGGATTTATTCGTAATAATGAATTGTTTATTACTGGACGAGAAAAAGATTTAATTATTATTAGTGGAATGAATCACTACCCGCAAGATATCGAGCAAACCCTGGATAGTATTGGTGGACCTTTGCGGCCTGGTGGTGTTGCTGCGTTTTCAGTACCAACTGCAGCAGGAGAAGTATTGGTTATTGTTCAGGAAGTCAAAAATGCTAATTTGTCTCAGGAAGAAGCCGATGAAATTATTAGTCAGATTAAATTTGAAATTTTTAAGCACCATCAATTGCCGGTAAATGCTGTTTGCCTTATTCGTTCAAAAACAATTGATAAGACTTCGAGTGGTAAAATTCAACGTCGATTAACTCGTCAAAAATGGCTAGATAGACAGTTAGATGTGATATCGGAAATGACAGATGAAAAAGTGAATGCTGAATACGCTCAGCAATTTGAAAAGAATCTTGAAAAAAAACAAGATAGTGCCACGTCTGAATCAGACGCTAAGTCAGCAGCGGTTATCAGTGAATGGTTTATTAACTGGATTCAAACACAACTTAGTGTCTCACGCAATGCGATTGATCCTAAGAAGCCGTTTTCGGATTTTGGTATGGACTCAATGGATGCAACTGTTGCCGCTGAACAATTAACCCAGTGGCTAGGTGGTGCAAAAATTGAGCCTTCAATGTTTTGGGAGTTTCCTGATATTGAGTCGTTATCTAAGTTTCTTGCGGAAGATTCAAAATAATTAATGTGTTATTTAATTGAATGTCAGTGCCAATAAAGGGCGCTGATAAGCAGGGAACTACATAAAAATGAATAATCAAAAAAATAAACCTTGGCTCGACTATTATCCTGAAAAAGTTTCATCATTATTTGAGTTGGATGAGAAGAGTATTGTTGAACAGCTCGCTATAGTTGGTGATAAGCAAAAAAATAATATTGCTTATACTTATTTGGGGGAGGATATTACTTATGAGTATTTTATTCGCCGAGTTGATTTTTTATCACAGTATTTGGAAAAGATAGGTTTAGCCCAAGGCGAGAAGGTTTTTATTTGTTTGCCAAATATTCCAGCGTGTCCATCAATTATTTTTGCTGCTTTACAAATAGGGGCGACAATTATTTTATCAAATCCGCTATCCTCAGAAGACGAACACTTATATCAAGTTCAAGATTGTGGTGCCAAAATGGCTTTTGTGGTGGATGGATTACAACAACGTTTTGAGAAAATTGCACAAGAAACACAACTTGAACACCTGTTTTTTGCTGAAGTTGAGGCGTTGTTTTCAGAACAGTTAAGCAATGAAAATTTGTCTTCGCTACAGCAACCCGTATTAGAAAATAAAAAAGCATATTCATTTAACGATTTAAATGGCTGTTGTACGTTAGCAAGTGGTAAGTACAGCGGTAAAAACAAGTTGAGCCTTATTCGAGATTTGGTGGCGCTCGATAATATTGCGCTCATGCTTTATACCGGTGGTACAACAGGTAAGCCCAAAGCCGTGCAAATTTCTCATCGAAATATAGCGGCAAATGTTCAGCAAGCGCTTGCTTGGCTACCTCATTTAAGTGAAGCTGATAGGGGACTGGCACTATTTCCGTTTTTCTCTGGTGCAGGCTTTACTTCAATTTTGTGTATGTTGATGCAACTTGGCGCCAGTCTGGTCTTAATTGCCCGACCAACGCCTGAATCAATAATGCAGATACTGCAAACAGATAAAATTAGTATTTTTCCTGGTGTACCAACAATCTATAAAGCAATATTAAATGCCAATATTGACCCCCCCCATATATTGGATAATCTCAACTTTTGTGCCTCGGGCGCGGCGCCTTTACCTGCGGCAATTCGCGATGCGTGGAAGGCTAAAACAGGACAAGATATTGTTGAATTTTATGGCATGACAGAAGCAACGGCAATGATGTGCGGTAATCCTTATACCGGGGCAACTAAAGATGTGTGTGTGGGAATGCCTATTCCGGGGACCAATTGTAAAATAGTTGCTGCTGATGACTATCAACAAACTTTGGCCATAGGACAAATTGGTGAAATTTGTATTCAAGGGCCACAAGTTGCGGTGGGTTATTACAATCGTCCCAAAGCGACTTTGGAAACATTTATTGATGGTTGGTTATTGACTGGCGATTTGGGATATATGGATGCTGAAGGCTCTGTTTTTATTGTTGATCGAAAAAAAGAAATGATTATTTCTTCCGGATTTAATGTCTATCCACGTGAAATTGATGAAGTCTTAATTGCACATACCGATGTGGTAGACGTCGCAACGGTTGGCTTTAGTGATGATTATCGGGGGGAATCGATACGGGCTTATATCGTTGCCAAAAATCAACAATTAACCGCTGAAATACTAGAGCGATATTGTCGAGAAAAATTAGCCGTTTATAAAGTACCTAAGCAGTTTGTCTTTGTTGATTCGTTGCCGAAGAATCCTTTGGGTAAAGTGGTTAAACGTTTACTTCCGGCTGTTTAACTTTATCTCTTGTGGAAAGTAACTAACAATTAAAAAAACGATAAAAAGGAATACTTATGTTAACTGAAAATTATGCCGTCCGGGAAAACGAAAGCCTGTTTAAAGGTTATCCTCGTCAACCTCACCCGTTTATGTTGGGTAAGCAGGGTGAACATGAATTTCTTTTCCCGACTTATTTTTATAAGTCGCGATTAATGAGTGCTGGTTTTTTATGTGATTTCGATGTGGCAAAAAAAATGTTACCGCCAGGATTAAGACCACTAAAAGTTTTACCAGGAAAAGCGGTAGTTGGTTTTACCTGTTATCAACATGTACAAATTGCCGAAATGGAACCGTATAACGAAGCGGTAATTTCAATACCTTCTGTCAGGCAAAATGGTACAAAAATTCCTTTTTTACCTCTTTTAATGGAGGAGAAATTTCGTAGCTTTGGACATTATGTTTACCATATGCCAGTTAACTCTCAATTGAATCAGGCTCGCGGTGAATATATTTGGGGGTTACCTAAGGTTGTTGCCGAAGTCAATTTCTTATCGGAAAATGGCATGTCGATATGTGAAGTTAAACAGCATGAACAGCTTGTTTTTAGATTGCGTGTGCCTATGCAAGGTAAAGCAACCAAGTTTGATAGAGCTATGCAGGTGTTTTCTGTTTTAGATGAAAAGTTGCTTTCTACTGAGTCTCGGGTTAATGCCTTAATGCAAATTAACAAGTCGCCGTTTAAGCCTGATTTTGCCCAAGTTGAGTTGGGTGATCATATGGTTGCACAACGCATTGCAGAATTGGGTGAGCTTACACGCTGTATGGAATCACGATACACAGATGATTTGCGCAGCATATTAAGTTTGCCCAATACATTGGTATAGCTGACGAATTGAATAGTTACCATTTTCCTGTTGTAACTGACTTAATTTTACCGAGTTTATTATATTGATTTTTTACCAATAATTTAAACGCGGTGTTATTAACAAATGATATTAATATATTGAGTTTTAACTAGTGATTTTTAGCTAGAGATTTATAGCTAGAGATATGAATTAAACTGTCTTGGCTAAATATATTGCTAAGGCAGAGAGCCTATAACAATAAATTTATTGAGTGGAGAATAGCGATGGGTAAAAGCGCAAAAAGTTTGTTTGTTTTTAGTGTTTATTTATTATTGCTAGGAATAGCTTTAACAATATTGCCAAATCCAATTATTCAATTGTTTAACTTTCCTGCAACCTCTGAGCCTTGGATTCGAACAACTGGTATGTTGCTTATTATTATTACACCCTATTACTTTTATGCAATAAAACATAATTGGTTAGGTTTTTTTCAAGTGACCGTCTATACTCGCGCTTCGGTGATTTGTTTCTTTATTGTGTTTGTTAGTTTAGGTTGGGCAAGGCCAGAACTCATTTTGTTTAGCATTATTGATTTGGCCGGTGCGACTTGGACACAGTTATGTTTAAATGCTGAGCGAAAAAAAGTGTTTGCTTAGTGATTGGGCTTAAATAGAACTATCGCAAACACATTAACTTGAACAGAATTAGAACAGTTTGAAAGGAATATAAAATGCAGTGGCAATGTATCATTTGTGGGTTTATTTATGATGAAGAAGATGGTTATCCCGAAGATGGAATCTCTCCCGGCACCAACTGGGATGATGTTGCCGAAAACTGGTGTTGTCCAGATTGTGGCGCGGGAAAATCTGATTTTGAAATGGCTTAGCAAATATCGCAGTTTAATACTTGCAAATAATTAACTTTGTGTTTAACTAATAATATTGTGTTTTTATTTACTATCAGTTATTGCAAATACTGAATGTGAAAAACTTTTATGTATCTGACATTGCTTGATGTCGGTGCATCACATACCGAGTTATTCCAGCGTAACATAAGAGAGGGACCTCTTTCCTAAACGTTATTCAATATTTGAACCGATATTGAATAATTGATACTGAATAATTGATACTGAATAATTAAGGTACGACTAACCACTTTGTAAATAAGAAATAACTTGGTCCAACCATGATATTTTTATCTATTCAAGTGTTTTTCCAATCTTCTGGCGCTATCTGAATATTTCATCGATAATTAAATAATTTGTATTCTAAACTTATATGAGAGTATCGATTTTTATTCATTCAGTCGACTGAGTAATTTGACGACTAATCGATAAGTGAAGTTAATAAATGAAATCAATAAGTGCAGTCAAACAAAGCGTATTTGATGTCGTTTGAGAGAGACCTATGCAAGATATATATGTTGAAAGTTGGATAGACTTACAAAGAGTGCTGTATGATATACCGATGAATCAGAATAGCCATATGCGGCATCGTTCAGATTTTGCCTATCGTGGCGTTGCAGATCGAAGCTGGCGATTAGAAACCAGTTTATACCGATTAGGTGGTGATTTTACCAAAGTTGAAGGGCCGCTTTTGCGCAGCTTTAAAAAGTATGCGGATGCCGGAACGATTAAAGATGACTCTTTGTGGTCGTTACTGTCAATTGCACAGCACCACGGTTTACCTACGCGTGTACTTGACTGGACGGTTGCCCCTAAAGTTGCTGTGCATTTTGCGACTGTCGAGTATCAACATTTTGACAAGGATGCCGCTATTTGGCGATTAAATATTGCAGAGTCGCGCAAGGTTTTGCCTGATTTCTTACGCGATGTATTGCGGGAAGAACATGCTTTTTTATTTTCAGTTGAAATGCTCAATAAGCATATTGCAACACTCAAAGAGTTTGATACTATTCGCCCAGACGATCCGTTTGTGCTGTTTTTCGAACCACCATCTCTTGATGCCAGAATTATTAATCAATGGGCGTTATTAACAGCAATGCCTAATCCCAGTTTAACTTTGAGTGATTTTTTAGCTGCACATCCTTCTTTATATGACCGAGTCATTATTCCCAAAGAGCTGAAACAAGAAGTTCGAGATAAGCTTGACCAAGATAATGTTACAGAACGTATGCTTTTTCCTGGTTTAGATGGACTATCTCAATGGCTTAAGCGATATTATGGACCTATGTTTTAGTAAGCGAGTATTGAGATAAAAGTTGTCTCAATCAAGGGTTTTTTTGCAGACTGATTTGTCAGTCGATATTGATTAAAATAAATCATCTTCCTAGCGAGGTTAGTATGAAGTTTTCACAATATCCAAAACAGAATCTTGGCTTTTTCCCTACGCCAGTGAGTCATTTGGCTCGATTGAGTTGTGTTTTAGGTGGCCCCGAAATTTTAATGAAGCGTGATGATTTAACCGGATTAGCATTAGGTGGTAATAAAACTCGGAAACTGGAATATATTCTAGGAGATGCAATTGCAATTGGTTGCGATACCATCATCACTGCTGGTGCCAGTCAATCTAATCATTGCCGACAAACGGCCGCTGCCGCAGCAAGTTTAGGATTAGAATGTCATTTGATTTTAGGGGGCGAAGCACCCGCACAAATGAATGGTAATCTATTACTTGATAAGTTATTTAACGCCAATATCCACTGGGGAGGAAAACACCGCAAAGGTGAAGATATTCCGCATTTATTTGCACGGCTACAAGCAACTGGAAAACGCCCTTATGTAGTACCATATGGCGGCTCTAACGAGTTAGGTGCACTTGCATTTGTTAATGCATTGCAAGAATTAGCACAACAAATCGAAGATGACTCTGTCAGTCATATTGTATTTGCGTCGAGTTCAGGTGGTACTCATGGTGGCTTGATGGCCGGTCAATCTTTAACTCGAAAACGCTACCAATTGATTGGTATTAATATTGATAAAGACGAAAATGCAGAAAAACCTTTTCGTGAAGTCATTTGTGAAATAGCCAATCAAGCGGCAACAATTTGTCAAAGTCACGCTCTCTTTTCGGTTAACGATGTCATCTTGCTTGATGACTATGTGGGAAGTGGATATGGTGTGATGAATGATGCAGAAAGAGAAGCGATCGAACTGACGGCACGGTATGAAGGGATTTTACTTGACCCTGTATATACGGGGCGTGCGATGGCAGGATTGATTGATTTAATTCGGCAAAAGCAAATTGGTAAAAATGATAAAGTCTTATTTTGGCATACAGGTGGAGCACCAGCTTTATTTGCTTATGCAGAGCAATTAGGACAATCAAAATAAGTGTAAAGCAGGTCGCTTAATACGCTTTTGGTTAAAAGACAAAGTACAAAAAGCGTATCACTTTACTTAACAGAGGAAAATTAAGCGCTTAACTATTTTTCAGCAGCGATAATCGACACTTCAACCAACAATGAGTCTCTAGCCATTTTTGCTTCAACACAAGCTCGTGCTGGCGCGTGACCTTCGGGTACCCAGGCATCCCAAACTGCATTCATTTCAGCAAAGTAGTCCATGCTTTTAATATAAATCGTTGCAGATAAAATATGGTTTTTATCACTACCTGCTTTTTCTAGTAAACTTTCTACCTTATTTAGCATGGTCTGTGTTTGTTCTGTAATGCCTTTTTCAGCATCTTCACAAACTTGACCGCAAAGATAAATTGTTCCGTTGTGCTTAACAATGCGGCTCATACGAGCGCCTGTTTCAATTCGTTCAATCATTTGTATTCCTGATGAGTTAATCAATAGTTGTTATTTAATTGGTTTTTCGGCGGTAAGTCTATTTTTTATTAAGCTAATTAACTGTACCGCTGAGTATTTGGTGAGTGACCGGTGTGTTTAATCCGATTTTTTCTAGTCGACTTAAGTCAAATGCTGTTGTCTGCAAATGATTTCGCGCTTCTAAAATTCGATAAGGATTATTGACATAATAAAGTAGTCGCCAAGTGACCGCATGATCGCCATTATCGATAACACAGACCTTAGGTTGAGTATCTTTGTTAAGACCAATCTCTTGTTCAATAGCTTTAGTCCAGACTGATAACAAAAATGTTTCAACTTGTTCTGGTGATTGGTCATATCCTATTTTAAAGTCGAGATAATCTTTAAATCCTTTTTTTGAACTGTTAGATATAGTCTCAATAATTGCATTACGTAATTTGCTGTTTGAAATACTGATTTCGTGTTTTTGTACCAGATCTCGAATTTTGGTTTGTGTTAAGGTAATTTGAATAACAACGCCCAGAATATCAAATTGTTTAACACGAATTACTGCGCCGGCTTCGATGGAATCATTATAATGCATAATGAGTCCATTAATCATATCACCTAAAAAATACTCCCGCGCAGCAAATAGAATCAACAGTATTCCCCCTAAGACAGAGGTGGTTTGTAACCAGCTGTTCAAGTTCCAGATATTTATTATGATTAATAGCGCGATTGAACCAACTAAAATTAACCCAATCAGTCCAATAATTTCACTGGCGTAAGACTCACTATGATAAATTTCGCCATCAATTTCTTTATTTTTTCCAAAGCGTTTTATGATGCTGCTTTGCAAGTAATGATAAATAATGTAAGCGACCAGAATGGTTAATCCGGTTTGAGAAATCTGTTGAAGATGCGATATTTCGATTGAAAATACCAGTTCCACCAAACCTGTAACCGCGTAAATTAAGAATAAAACCAGATTAATCGCTCTAAGACCGGTCATTCGATGGTGGTTATTATTTCGGTTTTTGACTCTTTGATTTTTGTTCAGAATATATCCGGCAAATAAAAATACCAGCAAGTTCATACCAATAACTAAATAGTCGAGTAATGAAAAGGGGAGTGAAACCAGTGCTGAGGTTAAACTTTCAAACATGAGATTTCCTGGTAATTTTTTAATTTGCAGGGTTATTTTAAGTTGTTCTTAAAAATAATCAATTCAATTTGCTAAGTTGAATGATACCTTATTTAAGATGTAAACCGCTAATGGTTAGCAAATAATCATTTCTCCTGCTAAGCAGAAAGATTTCATGAACAAGGAATTAATTTAATCAGTATCTTTTGTGACTCTATGACCTGTTGATGATGTCATTTTAAATGCTCAATATTGCCATTAATTCTTGTTTGAGAGTTAAGTATACTCATTGGCGATTGTTTAGAAAACTGTTTGTTAGTTCTCTGCAATCTTATACAAAATTAATTTGAGAAATGTTGGCAAATAACAAAAATCGCTATGAGTCTGCCTTTAAAATATATTTTTAAAAATGTGTTTTCAGTGATGGTGTTAATGAATATTGTAATGACTTATTTTTCACAATAATGCTTGAGTCTCGGCGTTTTGCTTTTTATTAATGTTGTATCACTGTGGTAAATGTTTGGCTAAGTAAATTGGACTTATTTGCTGTAAACTTATACAAGGATACCTAAAAAATGAAAAAACAACCTAAACTAACATTACAACGTTACCAATGTTCATTGGCACGGCTTTTTCGGCTGGTGATTTTTAGTTTGTCAGTTATTTCCCTGCAAAGTATGGCTAGTGTGCCGTTTGAACTTGCATCAGCAGAATATGTCAATCAACCGCCGGAGGTGGATGCTGGCGAGGATATTGTCGTTGGTGTTTCCTGTTTTGTCGATCCCTATGAACTATCGTTAAATGGAAGTGTTTCTGATCCGGAGAATGATAAGGTATCAGTAATGTGGACCGTTGAGAATGGTCCAACGGATGTGGTTTTTACTAACCCTAATTCTGTGGCGACTAAAGCCATTTTAGACTCTTACTTAAACGGTCCATTTCAATTTAAACTGACTGCAACTGATGGTGAGCATTCGGTATCAGATTTAATCACTATTGAAATGCTGCCGACACCAGGAGCGCCGCCACAAGTTTCTGCCGGCGGCAATCATACGGTAATCGTTGATGAAGTATTCGATTTAAATGGACAAGTTTTTGTACCTTGTGAACCGCAAATAGAATGGACTGGCCCTGATGAAGCACAATTTACCAATCGAAGAGAGGCGAATACCCAAGTTACTTTTAGTGCACCAGGGGTTTATCGTCTTACTTTGAGGGAACATAAGTCGGGTGAATATGACATTGCAGAAATTACGGTTAATCCAAAACCGATTGAAGTAACGCCGTTAGAAAATGGCGTGTCGGTTATGGGGATATCTGCTGCCGCTGATGAACCATTATATTATTCGTTAGAAGTAACAGAAGGAGCCTTTGATGTCTGGTTTATGTTGTATGGTGGTTATGGAAATGCTGATTTATATGTTAAGCGAGATGAGCTGCCTGTAACGGATAACTATGACTGCCGGTCAGTACAAATCTATATGAACTATGAGTGGTGTCATATTCAAAGTGATTACTATTCGCCGCTGGTGCCTGGTATTTATCAAGTCATGGTTTATCCAAAAACAGCAATTCGTGATTGGATCTTAAGCCCGAATTCTTACTAATCCATTTTACTTGTTATTGATGTTGTCACTTTAATCATGCAATTCAGAGTCAGTAAGGGTTAACTGGCTTATTTTTGCATGATTTTGCATGACTCTGCCAACTGGCTCATTCGATTTAGTTGGCAGGTTCTAGCGTTTGGGCTCGCGACCCCATTTTGCCCCACCACCAAATGTGATAATCGTTTTCTGACATAAAATGAACTTTTTTAGATAGCATGACGTCTTTTAAATTAACAATAATAGATGTCTGTTATATTTATTTTGATATTGGCTTTTCTGATTAACTTTATTAAAAACCGGTAAAAGTGATTGATATACGAAGAGATTTAAACCAATCTCAAATAGTCGTTTACTTATTCAACACCGTTTTTTGTAAATAGGCGGTCTGTGATCAATATTTTGCTCTTTATTTCAGGGTATTTTAATAGTCACTATAATCAGAAATTGAATTTCTTAGTCAGCGAAAAATCAAGAAATAGAAAGTCAAAAGAAACAAAAAACGGTAATTAGAAAAAATAACAGTAATGATATGGTCCGATAAATGACGCATGATGCCAAGCAAAGTCTCACCCAAAATTTCAGTGAATTGACTAATTCAGTTAATAAAGCCGAGACCACTTATAGTTTTAAAACGCAAAGGCTTAAAAAGATTTATCTATCTGGTGAAACCCAGGTACAGGCATTGAGAGGGGTTGATATTGAAATACCCAGTGGAGAACTGGTCGTAATGCTCGGCCCCTCTGGCAGTGGCAAGTCAACTTTTTTAAATATTATTGGTGGATTAGATCAGGCATCTTCGGGTCATGTTTATTTTAAGGGAAAAGACCTGGCAACATTGACCAGTCGTGAATTGACTTATTATCGACGGGAAAATATTGGGTTTGTGTTTCAGGCCTATAATCTTGTTCCCAGTTTAACTGCGCTGGAAAATGTAGCGTTGGTTACTGAAATTTCACCAAACCCTATGGATCCACTTGAGGCTTTATCGATTGTTGGATTAAAAGAAAGAGCATGTCATTTTCCCTCGCAAATGTCTGGCGGAGAGCAACAGCGAGTGGCGATAGCGCGCGCATTGGCTAAACAACCTGAAGTGATGCTGTGTGATGAACCTACCGGAGCGCTTGATAGTGAAACAGGTATCGTAGTGTTAAAAGCGCTGATGGCCGTGAATGAAAAATATGCAACAACCTGCATAATTATTACCCACAATGCGTCAATTGCACAGCTTGCCCATCGAGTTATTCATTTTGCCGATGGAGAGGTGAGTAAAGTGGTGGTCAATCAACAACGAAAGCAACCTGATGATATTGATTGGTAGCTTTTAATATTTTATAGAGTCGATTTTATATGATTGGTGCACTTAACCAAAAATTACTCAGAGATATTTGGCATATTAAAGGTCAAGTGGCTGCGATTTCCTTGGTTATGGCCGCCGGAATCGCTGTATTTATTATCATGTTTGGTGTGTTAGATAGTTTAAAGTTAACACGAGATACCTACTACGATCGCTACCATTTTGCCGATGTATTTGCATCCCTTAAGCGTGCGCCAGAGGCGATAAAAACTCGAATACAAGAAATTCCCGGCGTTTCGGTTGCGGAAACTCGCGTTATATTTGGGGTAACGCTACAAATGTCACAAATGAGTGAACCTGCTAGTGGGCGCATTATTTCGTTACCTGATGGGCAGGCGCCGCTGCTAAATAAATTATATTTACGCGCCGGTAGAATGCTTCACCCTAATGAAAAAAATGCCATTTTGGTTGATGAAAGTTTTTTCAAAGCACACGAATTAAATCTTGGTGATTTTGTCGCCATGATTATGAATGGTCATCGCCGGCAGTTGAAAATTGTGGGCGTCGTGTTATCACCTGAATATGTTTACAGTATTGCGCCGGGAGCATTAATGCCTGATGGCAAGCGCTTTGGAGTATTTTGGATGAGTCGCCGATCACTTGAAGCAGCGGTGAATATGAAAGGCGCTTTTAATGATGTTGTGATTAAAACAGAGCGACATGCCAATCAGCAGGTATTAAAAAAATCTTTGGATACTATTCTTAAACCTTATGGTGGTTTAATTGCTTACGGTCGAGATGAACAACTGTCGAATTTTTTTGTAGAAAACGAACTCGCTCAACTAAACAGTATGGGAATGTTAGCTCCCATTATCTTTTTAAGTGTTGCCGCTTTTTTAATCAATGTCGTGATGTCTCGCCAAATTGCAACACAGCGTGAGCAGATTGGAATGCTTAAGGCTGTAGGTTATACCAACTGGGAAATTTCTCAGCATTATTTGAAAATGGTGTTGGTGGTGACTTCTTGTGGTTCATTATTGGGGCTTGCCTTGGGAGCATGGATGGGGGCAGGAATGATAAAAATGTATACCGAGTTTTTTCACTTTCCAATTTTGCAATACAGTTTCTCAGTGGAAGTGATGATTTTTGCTGTCTTTTTTTGTGTAATTGCTGCGGTTGTCGGCACTTTATTTGCAATTCGTGGAGCGGCAAATCTACCACCTGCGGAAGCCATGAGACCAGAGAGTCCCATGACATTTAAAGCAACAATTTTGGAAAAATTCGGCGTTGATCAAAATCTTTCGTTTTTAAGCCGGATTATTTTACGTCAACTGGAGAGAAGACCGGTGCGTGCACTATTTTCTGCAATAGGTATGGCATTGGCGTTGGCCATTTTAATCTTCAGTTTTTTTATGGAAGATTCGATGACTTATCTGGTTGATGTGCAGTATGAATTTAATCAGCGTGAAGATGTAAATTTATCATTTGTTGAAGCCAAGCCCCTCAATGCTATTGAAGAAATTCAAGCGATGCCAGGTGTTTTAGCTGTCGAACCATTGCGGCATGTTGCAGCATATTTTAAGTTTGGTCATTTTAAAAAGCGTGGTGCAATTACCGGGTTAATTCACTCGCCAGATCTGCGACGTATTGTTAATCAGCAGCTGGAGCCGGTTTTAATGCCGTCTAACGGATTAATCATTAATGAGAAGCTTGCACAAATACTTCATGTGAATGTAGGCGACTTACTCACGGTGGAAGTCTTGGAAGAGCGCCGTCCGGTGTTACAGATTCCGATTGTCGGTGTTACATCAGAATTTATTGGCATGGGTGTCTATATGGATTTATACGAATTAAATCGTTTGCTAGATTCTGCGCCTAAAATTACCGGTGTTTCGGTGATGGTCGATCCATTACATGGAGCTGTGTTATATAAAAAATTAAAAGAAATTCCCGCAATTATGGGATTAAACATTGTTTCGATATTACGGCAAATTTTTGATGATGTGATGGCTGAGAATTTATTAAAAATGGTCTCGACCAATATTCTATTTGCCAGCTTTATCAGTTTTGGTGTGATTTATAATACCGCTCGAATTGCACTTTCAGAACGTGGTCGTGAGCTTGCCAGTTTACGTGTGCTAGGGTTAACTCGTCGTGAGGTCGCTTATATTTTATTTGGCGAATTAGGCGTTATTACACTCGGCGCAATTCCACTTGGTATTTGGTTTGGTCAATTTTTATCAATGGGTATGACTACATCAATGGAAAGTGAGTTGTTTCGTATTCCATTTATTATTAACAACAGCACTTATGGTTATTCTGTCTTAATAACCTTGATTAGTGCAATTATTTCTTTTTATCTGGTTTGGCGACAAGTGGATCAAATCGATTTGGTTAGCGCGCAAAAAGGGGTTGAATAGTGGCAGTGAAAACAATAAAACGTCTGGTGAAAATTTTGTTGGCAATTGTTGTCGTTGGACTATTGGTATTTGCTTTTATACCTGAGCCAATGAAAGTGGATATTGCGACCGTAGAAAAGGGAGATTTATTAATTACACTTGAAGGCGAAGGTAAGACCCGAATTCATGACATTTATACGGTTTCAACACCGATCGATGGCAGAATCACGCGTATTGAAAGTGAGCCGGGTGATTTTGTTGAAGCGGGTAAAACGGTAATAGCTAATATGTATCCGGCAAATCCCCAGTTTTTGGATAAGCGCTCTGAAACTCAGGCGAAGGCCGATGTAGAAGGAGCCAGAGCAGCATTAAGTCTGGCTGATGCGCGCGTTAAACAGGCTAAAGCACAATTGGAATTTGATGAGTTGGATTATCAGCGTACAACAGAACTTTATGCGAAAAATAGTGTCTCTAAAGCTTCACTTGAACGCGCCGAGTTGCGTTTAAAAACTTTACGTGCCGAGTTGGAAACTGCTATTTCAAATAAAAATGTCATGCAGTCCAGATTAGAAGCGGCCAAAGCAAGATTGTTGCAACCCAAAGAAGATACATCGTCAGTGGATAAAAAATTGGCGAATAAAAAGTTGGCGAATAAAAAATCTTCAAACTCAGTTGAACCGGTTAATAATTGTCATATTTGCATTCATTCACCCGTGGATGGACGAGTGTTACGAATTTTACATAAAAGTGAAAGTATTATTCCTGTAGGCACCGCATTGGTTGAAATTGGCAATCCGCAAGATCTTGAAGTGAATATTGAAATGCTTTCGACTAACGCCGTAAAAGTAAAGCCAGGACATGATGCGCTAATTAAACGTTGGGGAGGCAATGAGGATATTAACGCTCGGGTCAGGGTTGTTGAGCCTTCTGGATTTACTAAAATTTCGGCGCTTGGTGTTGAAGAGCAGCGAGTCAATGTGATTTTAAATTTTACCGATCCCATTGAAAAATGGGCTGCGCTGGGGGATGCATTTCGGGTTGAAGCCGCAATTATTATTGATAAGGCGGTGGATGTTGTTAAAGTGCCTTTATCTGCTTTATTTCGTCAAAATGAAATTTGGTCAGTGTTTAAAGTGGTTGATGGTAGAGCGACATTGCAGAATGTAAAAGTAGGTAAACGTAATGAACAATTTGCTGAAATTATCGAAGGCTTGATGCCGGATGAAAAAATTATTATTCATCCAGGAAATAATATTGAGGATGGTGTATCTGTTATCGCCAGATAATTAGTTGTTATCGCTAGATTAGCGAGATTGATTCTGACAGAAAACGACGACTTAGTGCGGGTATAAAAATGTAAACAATAAGTAAACTTTTGCCTGTTAACATTTACTAAATGGTGTCTAATTCATTCAAGTTTTTTCTAATAAAATTGGTTCATCGATTAATTATATCTTTATTCAAATGCAGGTGAACACGATGAACTTTAATGAAAGTAAAACGAAAAAACGTCGAGTTGGTTCAATATCACTAATTTCTGCAGGCTTGCTGATGGGGGGCGGAGTGGTATTGACTACGCCATTTTTATCGAGCTACTTCTTTGATAGCTTTTTCGCTTCTAATACGCCTGTCGTGTTAAACAGTGCTGAACAGGTTCATTTACCTACGCTGGGGTCAAAAACACAATCGTCAATTGTTCCGTTTGTTCGACCTAAAATTCAGTTGGCAATTTTACTTGATACCAGTAATAGCATGGATGGATTAATTGATCAGACCCGTAATCAGATTTGGCAAGTTATCAATGAGTTTTCAAATGTTGCTAAAAATGGTGTTCAACCGGTTCTAGAAGTTGCACTGTTTGAATACGGTAATGATAATAACCCAAAAAGTTTAGGTTATGTACGCCAGATTAGTGGGTTTACACGAGAACTTGATCGTATCTCGGAAGGATTATTTTCATTAACAACCAGCGGTGGCAGTGAATACTGCGGTATGGCAATTAAAACTGCCGTGAACACATTACAATGGAGTCACTCCGCGCAAGATATTAAAACGATTTTTATTGCTGGAAATGAACCATTTAGCCAGGGACCGGTAAAATATCAACAAGCACTGACACTGGCAAATAAATATGGAATCACGGTAAATACTATTTTTGCTGGCGATCATCAAAGTGGTATTAGTATTGGTTGGCAAAGTGGCGCACTCGCTGCTGGTGGAGAATATATGAGTATTAATGCTGACATACCTATTGAACATATTGAAACACCTCATGATAAACAAATTGCGGTATTAAATGATCAGCTCAATGACACTTATATTCCTTTTGGACAAGAAGGTATAGCGGGATTACGCCGACAAAATGTGGAAGATAAAAAAAGTAGAAATATTTCGGCTGGACTACTAGCAAGTCGAGCGAAATCGAAAGCCTCAACATTTTATGATAATGCTCAATGGGATTTGGTTGATGCCGTGAGTAATGGCCAAGTTGCGGAACATGATTTAGCGGAAATGGAAGACGCGGGTTTACCAGAGCCCATGCGCGAAATGACCGCAACCGCGCGGCAGGAATATGTTGCAAAAAAAGCGGCAGAAAGAAAAGAAATTAAGCAAAAAATCGTTGAGTTTTCGACTAAGCGAGAGGCTTATCTGGCGCAACAAAAGTCAAATGCTGTACAGTCGTCGCAACCGGCGACTATGAGTGATGCGCTAGTCAAAGCGATTAAAAAGCAAGTAGCAGAGAAAAATTTTGAATTGACTCAAGAAGTGCAACAAAAGCCATTACAAAAAATTGATTCTCAGGTTAATGAGAAAACTCAGGTTACAAAGTCTCCAAATGCACAGCAAGCCTCGCAACAAATTGAAATGTCGCAGCCAACATTAATGGTTAAAAGTGAAGCAAAGTCGAGTCGGTGATATTTTTATTAGCTAAGTCGTATCAAGTTGATTTGATACGATTTATTTTGATAAGTAAATATTATCAATAAACAAGGTTGTTGTCGTTTTGGGACTATCTAAAAACAGACTGACAACGGCAACATGTTGCATTTCCATTGGACGCTTTTTAGGGGCATTGGCAATTTCTGTTAAGCTTTGCTGAAAATGAGTCCATCCGGGAGGTAACTGGAGGATTCGGTTAAAGCGATCACTATATTGATAATGGTTTTGTTGATGTAATTTGTCATAGACTTTTAAGGTCATTGAAACAGTTTGGTTTTGTGGGTTGTATATGCTCAAATTAAGTTGTTGGTAGTTTAACCAGTTACTGATAAAATGGCGGAGTGTGACATGCGGATATTTAGCGGGTAAAAATTCTACTTTCATTGATGATAAGCCTTGCGCTTTAAACTTTTGAGAAAGTGAAATATTCGCATCCTGTCTGTACCAACGATTCAATTCGTGAGTCGATTCAAATTGTGCGATATGTGGGAAAATCTTTTCAATTTCCCATTGATCATTTAACGCGCTGAGTAGTGGTAACAATCCCCAGATAGAAAGTAATAGACAAATACTGAACAAACCAAAATTAACTTTGAGCGGGTTGCTACGGCGTAAATAACTAAAACTTAAACCGATGTAACCGCCAATGATGTCGTTAACAATATCTTTTAGTTCAAAGTTACGTCCGACTAGTTGTTGAAGTAATTCGGTAATCAGTCCAAAAATACTGCAAAATAAAATAACAAATAAAAGTTGTTGTGGAATGTTAAGTCTATTATAACGCGCGTGATGGCTGATAAGATAAATCAGTCCGGCAAATAAAAATAAATGGCCTGACTCCCAGACTTCACGGTAAATACGGCTGGAATGCGCCGCGGGGTTACCAATAAAAAGTAGTCCCAATAAAATCAAGACAACTAATAGCAGCCATTTGTTTGTTGGTTTAATCACGTCAAATTAACTTATTATTTTATCTTTGCTCAGCCTATTGCAAGCCAAGCATTTTATCTTTCAGACGATTGTCTTAAATTTTATACCGATATCAATGTAAACTGATTTGCATTTGAATCGCGTTTAATAAAACCAATTATAAATTCAATCAGCGATAATTTCATAGCATCATAAACATAAATAATTAGTGCAAACTCAAATCCATTGGGTTAGTCCAGATCGAATAAAAACTTGCGCATTCGCCACATCCAAAGGCCAATATAGCCGGGAATTGCATAAAGTATGGCAATGAGTAGCGCTGTACTAAGTAAATAAAATAGCCACTGAATTTCCCAGTCACTTGATAGTATCAGTAAAATCAGGCAAACAAATGAGCATATTGTGCCAATTAACAGTCTTTTCAATTGGCTTTTAGGTGTTTTTGCCATCTGAATAAAATGCTTTTTTATGGCTGCGCTATTTAGCATACTCATGTTTATTGCAAGTCATTAGTACCAAAAGAAATTCTATCAGACAAAATGTCGCTAAAGAAATATCGCTAGACAAGTTATTTAGTCAATCAGAGATATATATTATTGAAACTGCCGGTAAAGTACCAGTAAGAAAGTTGTCATTTAGGTGCTAATATTGATTGAGCGACTAAATTTGTGAGGTAGTCAGCGCAATAAGCAGTGCGCTGACTGATACAGACTATTTAAATCAATGTGAATTGATAATTTGAAATTTGGAATAGAAAATTAATAATAAGGATTTTCACCCGTTTCGTGTTCTGTAATATCTTTAACGCCACTAACTTCCGGAATTTTTGCTAATAGCGTTTTTTCGATACCTTCTTTTAGCGTGACATCTGCCATGCCACACCCATGACAACCATCATGAAACTGTAAAACGACGATTCCTTCATCTGTAAATTCAGACATGGTAACTCGTCCACCGTGACTGGCTAATTGTGGGTTGATTTCAGCTTCAAGTATATATCTGATACGATCAATGGCTGGTGCATCATCTGGGACTTTACGAACTTTTGCATTTGGTGCGCGAAGTGTTAATTGTCCACCCATGTCATCGGTCTGAAAATCAATTTCAGCTTCTTCTAGGTAAGGTTCACTTTCTTCGTCGATATAAGCTGAAAATGCTTCAAATTCTAACTTGAGATCGTCTTTTTCAACCGCATCAGGTGGGCAGTAAGAGACACCACATTCTGCATGAGGTGAACCAGGATTCACAACAAAAACACGAATACCGGTTCCTTCATCCTGGGTTGCGAGCAGTTTTTGAAAATGTTGCTGCGCTGCGGGTGTTATATTAATCATAGATTTTTAATCGACTTAAATGCTTGATTGTGAAGTGTCGGCTATTTTAGCAGAATTCATTCAGTAAAAATCCATATACTTTATGTGGAGTTTAAAATTTTTTTGTCTAAGTCATAGATTGAATCTATTAATAATTGTCGGTTCGAAGTAGGATATTATTTCTCAATCACACTAAAACGTAACAATTGGTTTAAAAACTGTTGATATATAAAGTTTTTTTTCCTATTCTCGGGCATGTCAAAATGCATTGAATGAGTTTGCTTAACGGCTTAGAACGAGTGCCTTTTGACTGTCTTAATATAACTAATGAATAAAATTTAAATAAAACTGGCTGGTGCTGGCGGCAAAATTATCACTCAAGTGGCCAATCCCAGCGGATTCAAGGGGTGTTTACAGGGTGAAAAAGCTAATACGATTCAACTGGCGAAGCTATGGTTTGCTACTACTGAGTATTTTACAGATACAACAACTACAAGCAGTTGAACTGATTGACTATTTGCCCGATTCACCTACCTACAACCAGCAAATTCCTACGCCAGCAAAAATCCTCAACTTTGAAGTTGGTGAATGGCACGTACGGCCAGAGCAGATTTATCAATATATGCAACAGTTGGCGGCCAATTCCGATAGAGTCAAGCTCGAAGTGATCGGTTACACCCATGAAAAACGACCATTGATTCTCGTTTACATCTCTGCCCCCGAAAATATCGCGAGGCTAGCGCAAATTCGTCAACAGCATTTACAGCAACAAACGGATAATACTCCGTTGATTACATGGATGGGCTATAGCGTTCACGGTAATGAGGCAAGTGGCAGTAATGCCTCACTCTTATTGGCCTATCATCTGGCGAGCGCCAATGACAAACAAACTCTCGCACAATTGCGGGAGCAGGTTATCATTATTGACCCCATGTTAAACCCTGACGGTTTAGCCCGATTCGCACATTGGGTGAATTCAACTCAGAGCTACACCAAAAATTTGGACTCTCGCGATATTGAACATCACGAAGCCTGGCCCTCAGGCCGTACTAATCATTATTGGTTTGACTTAAATCGCGATTGGCTGTTGTTGCAACACCCTGAATCTCAAGCGCGAGTCGCCCAATTTCATCGCTGGCGTCCACAGATTTTGACTGACTTTCACGAAATGGGCACTGATAGTACCTATTTTTTTCAACCGGGAGAACACGCCAGACATAATCCACTGATTGCCGATAGTAATTATGTCATGACGCAAAAGATCGCCAACTACCATGCGAAAGCTCTAGATAAAATCGGTGCTTTATATTACTCGCGCGAAAGGTTTGATGACTTTTATTTTGGTAAAGGTTCTACCTATCCAGATGCTCATGGCAGTGTAGGTATCTTATTTGAACAGGCCAGTGCTCGTGGCCATTATCAACAGTCGGAATATGGTCCTTTAAGTTTTGCTAAAGCGATCCGTCATCATTTGGCAACTTCGTTTTCAACAATTGAAGCGGCGCAGGAAAATCGGCAAGCGTTAAAACAAATGCGTAAGCATTTTATCACTGAAACCAAAGCATTGGCTAAGGATGATAAAAATCGGGCAGTGGTTATTGCTTCACAAGATAAGTATCGTATGCACGAACTGCTGAATATTTTACAGCAACATCAAATACAGTATTATCCACTGGCTAAAAAAGTGTCGGTTAACAAACAAGCCTATTTACCCGACAATAGCTATATCATTCCATTGCAGCAACCTCAGTATCGTTTAATCACCTCGCTGTTTGAGTCGCGTAAATCCTTTAAAGATACTATATTTTATGATGTATCTAGTTGGAACTTTGGCTTGGCTTTTGATGTGGATTATGCCTTTGTTAGTCGTTCAGATTTCAGTCAGTCATTATTAGCAAATGCTTCTTCCACAAATCGACAAGACCTTGAAGGCCCAATTGAGATTAGCGATGAGGTGATTGCACTTGGTTTTGATTGGCGTGATTTCTCCAGTGTGCAAATGATTCAGTTATTACAGCAAAAAGGCCTGCGTCTGTTGTCGAGTATGCAAGAAGTTTCTTATCATCAGCCTAAACTTGCAAGTCAACAAAATACCCGTGGACAGGACAAAAGTCGACAAAATAAAGGACAGGCTGCCTCACTTGCGCCGGGGAGTGTGATTTTAACACTGAATGATCAATCTATATCTCGTGAAGAAGTTATCAATTGGGTAGTGGATGAGCTAGCAAAACGGACTTATCAGCCGAAACTAATTACTTCAGGGCTGGCGCTTCATGGCGTTGATTTAGGTAGCCCTGATATGCCAGTACTAAAGCCTGTCAAACCGTTATTGATTATTGGTGATGGCGTTTCTGGATATGATGCAGGTGAAGCCTGGCATTTTATTGATCAACGCTTAGGGTTGCCATTAACCCGAGTGACCAGCGCGCAATTGAAAGGCGTCACGCTCAGTAACTACACCCATTTGTTGTTGGTACATGGTCGCTATCAATTTAATGACACGACAAAGCAAAAGATTATTGATTGGATTCAGCAGGGAGGACATTTAATTGCGCATTCTGGTGGTGCTCGCTGGGCAACTGAACAGGGTTTGACTTCGAGTCAAGTCAAACCTTTTGAGGCGCAAGAGGAAACCGAAGTCAAAAGGGGAATTCCGTATGCTGAACGTCAGCATTATGAAGCTAAACACTATGTTGGTGGTGCGATAGCACAGGTTGAAATTGATACCACCCATCCTATTGGGTTTGGATTGGACAACTCACAAATTGCGATCTTTAAGCGGCGCACACAAGCATTTGAATTACCGAATGAGGCATTTTCTGCTATTGCCCGCTTTACTGATAAACCTCATGTGGCTGGTTATATGTCTGCAAAAGTAAGTGAGCATATTAAAGGACAAACCGCCATAATGGTGCAAAAGTTGGGGGCTGGAAATGTTATTTTATTCTCGGATAACCCATTGTTTCGCGGGATTTGGCTGGGTTCGAGTCGATTATTTGCTAACGCACTATTTTTTGCTCAGCATATTGATGCACCAGCGAAATCAGAACCAAAAACTAAACAAGCACCAAACAAGGTCGATGAGTCGATGGCTGACTAGTTTAAAAAGTCAGCCATTCATAATAACGAACCTATTAAGAAGACAGCGATGAGTAACATACCGAAATTATTTGAGTACCAGCCAGAGGAGCCTATCACCATTCCGGTGTTAGTCGGTGAAAAGCTTGTGTTAAGGCCCTGTGTTGCGGCTGACTTGCCTGCGGTGATGGCTTATCGTACCGATCCCGCCAATAGTCAGTATATTGGTAATGTTGATGATAAAGAGCGAGTTCAGCAAATTGTCGCACAGCATTCTTCTCCTTGGCGATTGGAGTCCGGACGTTGGAATGGCATAATTATGTGTGAAAAGTCAGTTAATGCTGCATCTGTGTCAGAGCTTGACTGGCAACAAACTAAGCTAGTCGTCTCTAATGAATCTACGGTCGACTCTACGCTGCATTTATATGGTGACTTGGTTGGTGAAATTGTATTTAGAATTGATGACTGGGAAAACCAACGAGCAGAAATTGGCTATCGCTTAAGCCCCAAATATACCGGTAATGGCTATTGTACTGAAGCCGTTAAACTGTTGGTTAGCTATTTATTTAAACATTTTGAACTGCATAAAGTGATCGCTCGTTGTGATCCAAGAAATATTGCTTCTTATCGAGTGATGGAAAAAGTCGGTATGGTCAGAGAGGCACATTTTCATCAGCATTTTTTAGTGCGAGGTGAATGGACGGATCAATTAGACTATAGTGTAATACGGGAAAACTGGCGATATTGAATCAAATGCAAAATAGGCATTGTGCATGAAATGTGGCTACAGAAATATGTGAACGGTTGGGTGAGTCATTAAAATCAAGTGCGTCACGACTTGATTTTAGTGTGAGTAGAAAATTAATATTGTCGTTCTGCTAAACAATACAAAATGGTTATTTAAGCGATTAAACTTAAATCTTAATAATATAATAATGACACGTTCTTAAAAATCGATTAAGTTTAATTTAAACCGCTTGGTTTATCATAAATGACAGGCTATAAGGATCAAATTATGAATAAAATGTTAATCTATCTTGGGTGTTTTATTGTGGCGCTTATTTTGAGCAGCGAGACAAATGCCAAGAGTTTAGCGGCCCTTGAAAAGTTATATAGTCTCGATAATGGATTTGTCAGTGTTATTCATGATAAAGGTGAAGATAAGCTTTATCTAAAGATAGAAAATATTGGTGAAGAGTTTATTTATCAAACCAGTCTGCCTAATGGATTAGGTTCAAATGATATTGGTCTCGATAGAGGTCAACTTGGCGATACGCGATTAGTGACATTTGAACGACATGGCAACAAAGTTTTTCTCAAGCAGATTCCCACTGCGTTTCGAGCAGTAACCGACAATGAACAAGAAGCCAGTGCTGTTGAAGAAGCATTTGCACCGGCAGTGCTCTGGGGATTTAAAATTGTTGATACTGGTAAAGGTTGGGTGCTGGTTGATGCGAGCGACTTTATTTTACAAGATATAC
Organism: Aliikangiella maris; assembly: GCF_040719265.1. Taxonomy (NCBI): domain Bacteria; kingdom Pseudomonadati; phylum Pseudomonadota; class Gammaproteobacteria; order Oceanospirillales; family Pleioneaceae; genus Aliikangiella; species Aliikangiella maris. The sequence goes on from NZ_JBFDAH010000002.1 coordinate 63,770, forward strand.
ATGGTGTAGGCCGAACCTTAGAGCGCCAGCAACAGGGGAGTGGATTTCGCGTTGATCCTTCTCGCTCGTCTGTTTATATGCCAAGAACAACTGCATTTCAGGATAATACTGAGCTAGAAGCGATTATCACATTGACCGGCAATAAACCGGGTAAATATTTAGCTCAAGTTGCTGCCGATCCTTATGCCATTACCTTAAAAATGCATCATAGCTTTATTCGCTTGCCAGACGCTGGTTATAAACCAAGAGCTTACCATCCACAAAGCGGGTATTGGTCAGTACAATTTATGGATTATGCTCAGCCTATCAACTCACACATTACACAGCGTTTTATCGCCAGACATCGACTGGAAAAGAAGAATCCGACGGCGAAAGTAAGTGAGCCAGTGAACCCCATTGTTTATTACCTTGATCCTGGTGTACCAGAGCCGGTTAAATCGGCATTGATTGATGGGGCAATGTGGTGGAATGAAGCCTTTACTGCAATCGGTTATAAAAACGCCTTTCAAGTAAAAATGCTACCTGATAATGCTGATCCAATGGATGTTCGATATAACGTTATTCAATGGGTGCATCGGGCAACTCGTGGCTGGTCATATGGGTCAAGCGTGGTGGATCCGCGAACGGGTGAAATCATTAAAGGACATGTGACGCTGGGATCTTTGCGTGTGCGTCAAGATTACTTAATTGCACAGGCGCTTATGGGGCCATTTACTAAAGATGAAGAAGACAAGGCCTTGCTCGATATGGCACTTGCCAGAATTCGTCAATTATCGGCACACGAAGTGGGTCACACCTTAGGCATTAAGCATAACTTTGCAGCCAGTAATTATGGCCGTGAATCGGTGATGGATTATCCGCACCCTCAATTTACTGTGAATGCTAATAAGGTTGGCGTACCAAATGCCTATGCGGTTGGTATGGGAAAATGGGATAAAGCGGTTATTGCTTATGGTTATCAGCAATTTGAAGCAGACAAAGAGCAACCGGGACTCGATAAAATTATTGCCGATAGTGAAAAAGCCGGATTATTATTTATTACTGATAGCGATGCGCGCAGTCCAGGTAGCCCTCATGCTTATGCCAGTTTATGGGATAACGGCAATGATGCAGTCGTAGAACTTGAAAATATGTATAAGGTGCGCGAAGTTGCGCTCAACAATTTTGGTGCGAGAAATCTTAAGTGGGGACGACCCTGGTCAGATTTACAGGAGATATTAGTACCGGCTTACTACTTTCATCGTTACCAGATTACAGCAGCCGCGAAATGGTTGGGTGGAATGAACTTTGATTATTCGGTTAAGCGCGGTAATCGACTCCCGCAATCGAGTATGGTTACTGGAGAGCAACAAAGCAAAGCGTTGCAATCAATATTAAAATCACTACAGCCGGAGTTTCTCAGTTTAAAACCAGAACTGGCCAATTTATTACTCCCTAAAGCGACTGGATTTCAACGTACTCGCGAATCAGTACAAGGAGAAACCGGCACGGCATTTGACCAAATCAGTTTGGCGGCGGCTTCGGCACAACACACTTTAAGCTTGATTTTACATCCACAGCGTTTGGCGCGTATTATTGAGCAAAGTGCTGTTGACGCAAATATTCCATCAATTGAAAGTATTGCTACTGAATTAAAGCAACAAGTAATTGAGCAAAACTACGATGGTATTCAATCTGCAATCCACCAAACCGTGGTTGACTTGATTTATTCAAATTACCTTAACCTGTTACATGATGACCGTGTTTCACGTCAGGTTCGAATGCAAATTTTTGGTGTATTACTGAAAGAAAAAGATTATTTATTACGTAAGCTGACAGCAGTGCGTAAAACCTCTAGTTACTATGGCTTTTATGCTTACCAGTCAAAACGGCTAGAAGAACTCTCTATTGATAAACAAAAAGATTTAATTGAGCTACCTAAAATGCCGCCCGGTGCACCAATTTAAAAGTATTGTTTATCTTGTGTTTAATTGATAAAAGAGTCACTTAATGTGGCTCTTTTTTTGGGTAGTAACATTTCATTCGGTCATTGATACGAATGATTTCTCTAATTTCAGTCATTTAAATACTGACTCGTTGATAAAAGTCGATTAATTGGTTAAATAAGCAAATGTAACAGTCAGTTATTTGTTTTTATAGAATATTATTATTTGCTATCACAGACGTTTTCTTCTACTAAAATTTTTATCATAGCAATAAATTTTAATCGTACAGGTATCGCTTTAGATTAATTCATTTTTAATTGAAAAAAGCGTGCATTTTTATGCAATCTGTTGGCATTAAAGCGACTAAAATTATCTAAAGTTTTTGATATTTTTGTCCGATAAACTTAAATCTAGGATAAAAAGTATTAACTAAAATGTGAATGCTATAACAGTTTTACATTTAAAAACTTAAAAAATACCGAGAGATTGCATCGTTATCTCTTTGTTAATTTTGGAAAAAAGGCTATCTGGTATGAAAAGCCAGATTCGCAAAACTACCGGTCTAAGGGTGAATCTTTACCTAAGATAGCGGGGTCGCCCAAAAATAATGTTTAAATAAATAACATCATTTTGGTCAATCGATTGCTTGTCTTTGTGTGGTAATAGAGACACCTGTTCAGGTTAAACTTATAACAGGACTTGTTTTTATGAAAAACAGATGTAGTCGGTTAACGTTCACCTCTTCATTGCTTCTTTTCATTGTATTGTGTTTTGGATTTTTCCAATCGTTACAGGCTGCTCAGTTAAGTGGAACAATTAAAGATCATCTTGGTAATCCTATTCCCAACGCTTATGTCAGTTTGTATAAGGTTGTTGGTGGAAATAATCAACTCGTTCAAGCGGCTACCCAGGTCGGAGAAACAGGCAGCTATTCATGGACAGTTGATAATGGAGATTACATCCTTTTTACCAACTTTTACGCGAGTGATACTAATTTAAATCATGCACCATATTCTGCAACTTTCATCTCGTCAGATTTTAATGTCGCTGGCGATTTGGTTAAGGATCAAGTTTTCAATTTTTTAATTCTTACCGGAAAAACTGTCGATGCGAATAATGTTCCTATTGCGGGGGTTGAAGTTAAAACTAATAAAGATTGGTCCGGACCAGAGCAGGGAACTCAGGGAAAACTCTCTCGGTATAGTGTCGTTGTTGATAATGGGAGCAGTATATCTGATGCCAATGGTGATTTTACACTGCTACTTTTTTCGACAGACAGTTGTATTGCATCTAATTACTATGCAGATAGTAATGACTGTCTTTATGATATGACATTTATACCGCCGCAAGATAGTGGTTTTAATCAAGCACTGCAAAGTGATTATTCAATTAATGCAAATCAAACGTTAACTCAAGTCCTAACCTTTGATGATCAAACTGCAACTCAAATTATCGATGGTCCACATATTCAAAATATTTCAGATAGCTCGGCAACAATCGTCTGGCAAACAGATGAACCAGCCACCAGTCGGGTGAGTATTGTTGGTGGAAGTGTGTTTAGCGACAATCAATTAACAACAGCGCATAGCGTCACATTAACTGGCTTATCGGCCAATACCGCATATTCGATTAATGTCACCTCTAGCGATGCTCAAGGGAATACTTCGGTGGTAAAGTCACGTTTATTTACCACCGCTGCTCAAGCTGATACAACTGCACCGCAATTTACCGTTATGCCTTATGCTGCCGTAATCGATAATGATCAAATACTCGTTACCTTTTGTGCAAACGAAGCCATTTTGGGAAAACTTACCGTCGATGGTGTAGATCAGTTTTTTAATAATGCTAGTCAATGTCAGCAAGTTAAAGTGGATAATTTAATGGCAGATACAAATTATCAAATGACTGTGAGTATCAATGATGTTGCCGGTAATGGTCCAACGGTCAGTAATACACTGCAGATCACCACAAATGCGGCGGCAGATTCAGATTTACCGGTATTTACCAATCAACCGATTGTAATTGATGTGACTGACGATAGTGCGATTATCGTATGGACAACCAATGAACCAGCAACCAGTAATTTAAGTTATTCTTACGGCCAAAACTATGGTGTATACACTGATGAACGACTGGTAACTTTTCACAATGTTTTATTAACCGGACTTAATCCAGGAACCACTTACTTATTAACGGCCTCATCGGTTGATGCAAAAAATAATGGTCCCAGTACTTCTGAAAGTATCCAGTTGACAACAGCTGCACTGCCCGATACTAGTGCGCCTTTAATTATTGGTCGTCCGCTGGCTGAAGAAATGACAAATAGTCGAGCCACTGTACGCTGGCAAACCGATGAGTCTTCGACCACGTTAATGCGTTTTGGTACAACACAAAATAATTTGGATCAGAATATTTCAATTTCGGGTATGACAACCGATCATCAATTAACTTTGTACAGCTTGGCCGCTCATACGACTTACTATTATCAAGTTGAATCACAAGACCTGTCTGGTAACTTAACCACAAGTAGTACGTTCTCTTTTACCACACAAGCAAATTTACCAACCAATCATCTACGAATTTTCTCTGGACCTGTGATTGAAAATATAACCGCCAATAGTATCACGGTTAGCTGGCGAACCGATGTAAAAGCCAATAGCCGAATGGTTTGTGAAGCGATCGGTGGTATCAAAGAAGTTAATAAGTTTGACTATGTTAAAAATCATCGACTGACATTAACTGGACTCACTTTAAATACAGGTTATCGTTGTGCGGTTTACTCGACAGATATTGCCGGTAATACCGCACTTGAAACCGTTGCAATACGAACGGAGAAAGTGATTGATGTAACGTTACCCGAATGCTTGCAAGCTCCACAAATTCAAGGTTATGCAACGTTTGCCAATTTGTCTTGGCAAGCAACTGAACCCGTTTATGCCACGATTAATTATCGACAAGTAGGAACTGATGAGTGGCGTCAGCGTGGTGAGAAAAATCCCGCGCAGTCAGGTACTATTATGTTAACGGATTTACTTGCTGATACAAGTTACGAACAACAAATCAGCTTAACGGACCTTGCTGGTAATAGAAATAGTTGTGTTCAAGCTGAATTTAATTCTGGCACGACAGATAATATTCCGTTGCCTGAATTTGATATTGTTCCTTACCTCAGTGATATTACTCAAAGCAGTGCGATTGTAAATTGGACTACACAAGATTTGGCCAGTGCGCAAGTACGTTATGGATTAGCCAACAATAATTTAAATTTAACCCGCTCAGTCAGCGAGTTTAAATTAGCTCATTCACTTAACCTTACCGATCTACAACCAGAGACAACCTATTATTTGGTGGTTGATGTATTTAATGTTTCCGCACAAATAAACAGTAGTCATGTTATCGATTTTACAACACTACCACTACCTGATATTGAGGTGTCATTACCCAAAATCATTGCTGGTCCATATGTAATTAATATTACGGATAGCACGGCTGTTATTGAGTGGGAAACGGATAAACCGGCAACATCGAAAGTAACAATTGGTGCAACAGAAGTTGCACAAAATGACTTGGTTACTCAACACAGTATCGTATTAAGTGGGTTAGCACCGAATACCGAATATAATGTTCAAGTTGATTCTGTCGATGAAAAAGGCAATGCATGTTTACCAGGTAACACTCGCTTTAAAACACTGGCAATCGCTGATACAAAATTGCCGCAATTTACCGAAGGTCCACAAATCAGTGCTATCGATTTTGATCAATTTAATGTGTCATTTTGTATGAATGAACCTGTTACCGGTAAAATTACAGTAAGCGGTGTTGACTTTATTTTAAGCAACAGCAGTAAGTGTCATCAATTGACAGTCAACGATAGAGAACCTGCGACAACCTATACGGTGACTTGCAGTGGTAGCGACCTGGCTGGCAATGGTCCGGTTATCAGTAAACCAGTCCAAGTGACAACACGTGAAGAAATTGATATTAATAGCCCGCTGATTTTATCGGGACCAATCGTCGTTGATATTACTCAAACCACCGCACTGGTAAAATGGACGAGCGATGAAGTTGCAGACAGTGGTGTCAGCTATTCGATTAAAACCGGTGGCCCTAAAAACCAGTTAACCGACAAACAGTTGGTGACTGAGCATGAAATTTTATTGACAGAGTTATTGCCAGAAACAACTTATCAATTAACCGTTTCATCTACAGATGCTGTTGGTAATAGTCCGGTTGTTTCTTCTCCAGTAGAATTTACTACACAGGCATTACCCGATAACCAAGCACCTAAAATTATAACTGGACCCAATGTTGAAAATATTACGCAAAACAGCGCTTTTATATTGTGGCAAACTGATGAGCCTGCGACTAGCGAAGTTTTGTTAGGTCTTATGGCAAACGAATTAAATCAAATATTTACTTCTAATGGATTAGATACAGCACATGGTGTGCCGGTTAGCGCACTTGAGCCTGACACACTGTACTATTTTATTGTTCGCTCAAGTGATAGTACTAACAATACGGTTGCCAGTAGTGTTCACTCTTTTAAAACTCTGGCAATAACGCAAACGCCTGATACGCTGTTAATTGTCGCGGGTCCCACAATTGAATCTATTTCGCAGGATGCGCTATCTATTAGCTGGCAGACCAATATTAATGCCGATAGTCATTTGCAATGTCAGGGTGATCGTCTTAATGATCAAACCAGCGCGACAGACTTTGCTACTAAGCATTTACTAACGCTGACAGAATTGCCTGCAATGACTAGTTTACGTTGTACGATTACTTCGACGGATTTGTCTGGTCAAAGCGTCAGTGCGCAATTGGTTTTGACCACGGATGATTTACCTGATACGACTGCGCCCAGTTGTTCTCGTCAGCCACAGATTTCAGGGTTTGGTGAAACTGCCGATTTGACCTGGCAGGCTGACGAAGTTGCCAGTGCTATTTTTGAATATCGAATTGTAGGTTCAAGTAGTTGGCAGCAATGCGGAGAAGTTAATCTGGTTACTCAAGGTGCACTTGTGATCAATGATTTGACACCGCAATCCAGCTATGAATATCAATTGACACTTACTGATCAAGCGGGGAACACAAATACATGCGAAGCTTCACAATTTGAGTCGGGGCAAGTTGCCGATATGGTTGAACCAACCATTAGTGTACAACCCACAATTAGTGAAATTGGAGAACATCAAGCTACCGTTAATTGGCAAACTGAAACTCTAACTTGGGCAAAAATTAATTACGGTTTAGATCGAAATTCACTGGATAAAAATGTTTCGGTGAGTGAGCTGGCGCCGAGTCATAGCCGAACGTTGACCGACCTGCTGGAAAGTTCTGTTTATTATGTTCAGGTTGAAATTTATAACCAACAAGGTGAACTGACACTCAGCGAAATGGTTAATTTTATGACCAATCATCCAGTGACCGATTTCGATGAAGACGGCATTATTAATGAACAAGATAGTTGTCCATTTTCGCCAGACAGTGAACAAACCGATAGTGATAATGATGGTCTGGGAGATGCCTGTGATACCACAGATAATACTGATCCAAATAATGAGAGTGATCCAGGAACAGAAGTCGTTGTTCCCCCTGTATCGACTGGCGTAAATTTACGCGGTATCGTTACTGGAGAAGGTGCGCCAATTGAAGGCGCACGGGTTGCCTTATTTAATTCACAGCAGCAATTGCTTGGTTCCACCTCTACCACCGCAGATGGTGCTTATATATTTCAATTTTTAACGGCGGGAAATTATTTCATTAGTGCAACTCCGCCCATAGCCAGTGGTTTTGCAGCAACACCGATCCAGCCGATTACCATTGCTGAGCGTGATGTGATTCATTGGATCAGTTTAATCGGTGATGCGCTCAAACTCTCTGGTTATTTAAAAGATGCGCAAGGTCGAGTCATTGATAATGTACAAGTGAGTCTGCATCGACAAACGACAGGTAATCAGGTCGGTAATCCGGTTACCACTAACAACGAAGGGTACTTTGAATTTCCGGTTGCCCCTGATCGATATAAAATTCGCCCTGTTATTGACATTTATAGTGAAGTAACTAATCGGGTAATACCAGCGTACCCCGTGCCGGATTTTGCGGCGGTTTATTATGCTAGCGAAAATATTCAAATGCAGACAGATACGCAACTTGATGTAACTGTGCCATTTGCCATTTTATCGGGTGAAACCCAAGATAGTGGCGGTAACCCGGTAGCCGGTGTTGCTTTAATGATTGAACATCAACAGCAAAGCGAAACATTTAACTACTATTTAAAAAACTATGGTCGCGCCGCAGGCAGTTATGCGAAATCAGATGAAAATGGCCGTTTCAGCTTTGCAATATTTACTAATCAGGTAACGGATATTATTTTAGTACCTCCCTCTGATAGAAGTGATTTGGCGGCAACGACGATTAGTCAATATTCCATGACAGCCGATAGCAGCGAAACTTTTACTCTGGTCAATGGGGTGATGTTAACCGGTATTCTGCGAGATAGTGTTGGCCGCATAATTGACAATGTCGCACTCACTTTACATGAGCAAGATTCTGATCAGCAAATTGGTCGAGCCGTTTACACCGACAGCAATGGCGCATATCAATTTAGTGTTGCTCCAGGCACCTACAAAATCAAACCGCAAATCAGTCCATTAGGTAATAATGTTGGACAACCTGTTTATCCGGTTCCTGATTTTGCAGCGGTATTATTTGCACAAGATAATATCGTTGTTACTGGTAACACGACGCAGGATATAAGCCTGCCTTTGGCCTGGCTAAATGCAAACGTACAAGATACAAATGGTAATCCGGTTGCTGATACACAGTTAAAAATTAGTCATATCTTACATGACAATGCGAGAAGCTATTATTTAGAAAGCGAAGGAAAATCACTGCAAACCCACGCCAAAACCGATAATAACGGACAACTGCGAGTAGCGTTGTTTATCGATCAACCTATGAATTTAACTTTTCAGCCGCCACTTAATAATCGTCAACTGGCAACAACGCAATATAAGCAGTACACGATAAGTGGTGATACTACTGATACTTTTGTATTGTCACCCGCATTTACTCTGTCAGGACAATTAACCGACAGTGACGGTAATGTGGTTGATAATACCTTGCTCAGCATTCACGATGAAGTGACCAACCAACCGGTCGATGTTGCGGTAATAACCGATACTGATGGCAACTTCACATTTAAAGTAGCAGCAGGGCATTATAAAATTCGTCCCTATTTAAAATGGCTGTCACCCGAGCAAATCAACCAAAATGGTGATGCTCGCCAAAATCCGCTTTATCCCGTTCCTGATTTTGCGGCGGTTTATTACTTACCTGATAATATTTCGCTATCGTCCGACAGCTCACTGAATATTCAATTACCGATGTCGTTGCTGACCGGCCGCACCCTAGATGCAAACGGCGTCGCGGTACCCGATGTTAAACTAAGAATTGATCATGCCTATGCTGAGAATAAAAAAAGTTACTATTTAGAAAATCAAGGTGACTTAGCAGACAGTCATGGTATATCGAATAACAATGGGAATTTTTCTTTTGCATTGTTTAATAATCAGCAAATCGATATTGCTGTACTGCCTCCTGATAATTCAGGATTTGCGATCACCAATATTTCGCATCAAATTGACCAACCTACCAGCGAACATATTTTTCTGATGCATCAGAATACGCCGCCTAAAATTATTAGTGGACCGATAATTACCAGAATTAGTGATCGTTCAGCTATTGTTGTTTGGGAAACGGATAAACCTGCGCGTGGTGTCGTTGAGGTTTCAAATGGATTGCGTTTTGAGTCAACTCGGTTAACCACTTATAACTGCATTGTGCTATGGGAACTGACGCCTGCAACAAACTATGATGTCACAGTGTATTCATTAGACAAAGATAATCAAACTTCGGATCAAGGAACAACTGATTTTACTACATTAACTAATCCGTATACGCAACCACCGTTGTTTGTCTCTGGGCCTGATGTCTCTCAAATTACCCAAACCTCATTTGAAATTTCATTTTGTGCAGATGGTCCAGTCGTTGGCACAATAACGGTTGATGGTGTGCCGTATACTCTCGATAATCTTGATGTTTGTCATCAGCTGTTGATTGAAAGTCGTGATCCTAATACGGCTTATGAAGTCAGTGTTGCAATAACTGATGAATTAAATAACGGGCCTACTGTTAGTGATCCATTTACGGTAACAACGTTACCAGTTCCAGATATTGAGCCGCCACAAATTTTGCTAATGCCAATTGTCATTAATATTTCTGACACTGAAGCGACTGTGTTATGGAATACTGACGAGCCTGCAACCAGCGGCGTTTCATATAATGATGGAGAGCAATATCATGTTGTTACCGAAGATACATTGGTAACCGAACATGTAATGCATTTAACTGATTTAACACCAAATACGACATATACCTTAACGGCCTCTTCAACTGATGCTGCGGGTAATGGGCCGACGTTAAGTGCGCCAATCAGTTTTACGACGTTAGCCAATGATGATACCGCCGCGCCGATAATTTTAGGTGTCCCGTTAATTCAAAATATTACTCATCAAAGTGTGGTGATTCGCTGGCAAACTGATGAGTCTGCAACGACTATGGCGTTAATAGGATTATCGCCTGATACGCTTAATCAAGTTGAAACCAAGAGCGGGCTGCGAACCTTGCATAATTTACCGATTACTGGATTACTATCAGATACGCTGTACTATTTTCAAGTGCAAACACAGGATGCGGCTGGTAATACTCTAAGCAGTGAAATATTTTCTTTCCGTACTAAAGTTGTTGGGCACCAAGGTGATCCGCACTTTATGCAACAACCACAAATTGAGCAATTAACCGATAGTAGTATAACCGTCAGTTGGGAAACCGATGTCAATGCTGACGGTCGACTGGTGTGTGTAAATAGTGCTGAAACTCGACAAGTCAGTCACCAAAAGCGAACCAAAGATCATTTATTAACCTTAACCGGATTAACCAGTAACACAGTATATGATTGTACCGCTTACTCGACGGATCAAAAGGGATATACCGCTAGTCAACCGTTAGATACGCAAATTCAGCCTGCAACTAATTTTTCTGCCAACGCTTTATTTAACAAGCAACAGCGAGCGTCGGGATTTATTTCTCGTTTAGTGACAGATAATTCGGCGCCAAATCTGATAGGTTCTCCAACGCTTCATGGGTACGGCGATTTAGCATCGGTGGTGTTAAACACTGATGAATTAACCGGTGTATTAATTTATTTTAGACAAGCAGGGCAAACTATCTGGCAACAAATGGGGACACTACAAACCAGTAAAACCCATTTTATTGTATTAAGTGGTTTAACGACAGCTACTTCCTATGAGTGGTACTATGAACTAGCCGACCTTGCAGGTAATCGAATGCAAAGTAGCTTGATGTCTTTTAATTCGGGCAGTCGCAGTAATCTCGTGCTACCACAATTTTCAATTGCTCCTAATTTAATTGAGGTAACTCAAAATGCTGCAACATTGAGTTGGCAAAGTAATGATTTTGTTTTTGCTCAAGTTAGTTACAGTACCAACGCAAATCAATTAGTTGAGCGTGAAGCAAAAGCCAATGCGCTCACTAATGCTACAGTGCGATTGGTTCGACTAAATTCGGCGACCAATTATTTTGCTCAGGTGACATTATTTAATATTGCTGGACAGCAAGTGTCGAGTGAGCTGATTCAATTGACGACATTAGCCGCTAATGACACGGTTGATAGTGATGGTGATGGCATGACGGATAGTTGGGAGGTCGAATATCAGCTCAATGCACAAGATGCCAGTGATGCTGCATTAGATAATGATAATGATGGACTCAGTAATTTGCAGGAGTTTACCGCAGGTACTGATCCTAATAATGCGGATACCGATGGTGATAGTGTGGTTGATAGTGAGGATGTTTTTCCGACAGATCCGACAGAGTGGCTCGATACCGACAATGATGGTATCGGAGATAATAGTGATCCGGGGGAGTTTAATGTTGAATTTGAAAGTTATCAGGTGAATGAGAACTCTGCGAGTGTCACGCTAAAAATAACACGTAGCGCGGGAGCGCATGGTAATGTCACTGTAGATTATTACTTGCAGGATGACTCGGCGACCGCCAATGTGGATTATCAATTTAAAACCGGACAGTTACAATTTGCTGATTTACAAACAGAACACTCTATTAGTTTGAATATTATTGATGACAATATCTATGAAGGCAACGAACGTTTCAATTTCATCTTAAATAATCCTAAGCAAAATAGTTCGGTAGGTGAAAAATCTGCTGCCCAAATTAATATTGTTGAAGATGATGCTATCCCTGTGGGTGGGCTACTATCGTTTTCTGCTGAAAGTTATTTGGTTAATGAAAATCAATCGTCTGTTACGATAACTGTAAATCGAACTCAAGGTGATGCAGGTGAAGTCAGTGTTGATTACTATACGCTTGATAGACTTGCGACTGCTAGTCAAGATTATCAAGCGGCTATTGGCACCTTAATATTTGCTGCAGGCGAAACTAGTAAAACGTTTATTGTACAACTGTTTGATGATGATTTGTATGAAGGACATGAGAACTTTGATGTTTATTTAGCACAGTTTAATGGTGCTAGTGCTGGTGATAACATTCGCACGCAAGTCAGAATTAGTGAAAATGATAGTGCACCTTTAGGTGGACAACTTGAGTTTGCCGAAGTGCACTATGAAAAACGAGAAGATGCAGGAATTGTCAATGTATTAGTACGGCGTATTAATGGCAGTGAAGGTGCTATTCAGGTTGACTGGCAAACCGAAAACGAATATGCAACGGCGGGCGATGATTTTAATGCGGCTAATGGAACACTTTATTTTGCTGATGGTGAAACCGAAAAATACATTAGCGTGGCGTTACGGGATGACTTGACATATGAAGGTGATGAGTTCTTTAGTATTTTACTCAGTAATCCGCAAGGCGATACCGTACTTACTGCCAACCGTAAATCGAGCATTGTGATTAAAGAAAATGAGCTACCGCCTATTGCTGGAAGTTTTTTATTGAGCGGTAGTGAGTTTTTTGTTAATGAAAATGCTGCAAGTTTTATGGTAACTGTTGCGCGTATCAATGGATCTACGGGCGCAGCGAGTGTTCGCTTGGTTGGTGAAAATATCTCTGCACTAGCCGGTATTGATTATGTTACCGTTGATCAGGTATTAAATTTTGCTGATGGTGAAACTATCCAAATGGTAACTGTTGAAGTGATTGATAACAGTGAGTTTAATAACAATAAGCGCTTCAATTTGCACTTGCAGGATGCTACTAATGACAGTGTGGTCATACATCCGAAAAAAGCAACGGTGAGCATTATGGAAAATGACGCCACGCCTGCTGCAGGTAATTTTCAATTGAGCGGAAACAATTATAGCGCACTAGAAAATACTAATAGTACGCCGATTACCATTAATCGTGTTAGCGGTAGTTATGGACAGGCGACGGTTATATTACAGTCGATTGCTGAAACGGCGCAAAGTGATATCGATTTTACCGCCTTAAATGAGCAGTTAATCTTTGCTAATGGTGAAACGACTAAAACGGTTAATGTAAATCTAATCGATGACAATAACTTTGAAGGTAATGAAACTTTTATATTGCAGTTAGTTGAACCGTCAGGTGCAAGCGTAATTGTTGATCCTGCTCAAGCAATATTCACCATTTTGGAAAATGAAGCCTCACCTCCCTCTGGTGAATTAAGTTTTATTCAAACTGGCGAACTCACCCTGTCAGAATCTGTTGGTCGCTTTAGTGTTACGGTACAGCGTAATAATGGTGACTATGGTGAATGTCGAGTTAGCGTAGCAATTTCACATGGAACAACCAATGCCAGTGATTTTTCTGGTGAACTATCAACTGAAATTGATTTTGCCAATGGTGAAACAACGCAGTCGATTAGTTTTTCCATTACTGATGATATCATTGATGAAAATAATGAGCGCTTTAATATTACCTTGGCGAGTGTGCAAAATTGTATGCTTGGTACAGTTAACCAGATTACAGCAATAATTACTGATAACGATGAAACGGCTGTTAGCGAACCGAATACCAGCGACTCCTCATCTGGTGGCGGTGGTGGTGCGATAAGTGGTTGGTTGATACTCTGGTTTTTATTCTCGATTTTAACCTTAAGATATTTTGAAGTTAGACAATATCGACGATACTAAAACATAAATTTAAAAGAGTTCAATGTCGTTAATATCTTCTTGTGGCGAATCTTCTTTTTGATTGAGTTTCTTGCGAGCCAACATACTTTTAACATGGTTAGATTGGTTTTGTATCATGGACTCCAAGGAATTCATAATCAAATCAAAAGAGGATTTTATATCATCAATGTTATCCCCATAATCAAGCATGGCGTGAACTGAATTTTCAATTGAATCCATTAAAAATTTTTCCTGGTCATCATCAAGTCCCATGTTTGGTAGTGCAGCATTTAAACCATACATTAATAATCGGGCAATCTCACTGGCTTCGTTTTGTCCTGCAATCAACGAACTAGTTAAATCGGTCAATGTCGATTTAATGGTATCAAAAGACTGGATCATATATTCTGTTTGTTTTTTTAATTGAATTTCTGACTCAATTTCATTAATTTTATTGTCGACACTGCTAATGATAAATGGAAGAAGATCTTTTAGTTGACCATAAAATTCTCGATTTTGCAGCGGCATATTTTTTATTAAAACAGAAATATTAGGGTAGTTAATTTGCGTGCGACAACCAAAATCAAAAAAGCGAGGTTGTTTAAGTAACAGTTTCATTAACTCTTTTTCTAATGGCTTAATATTATGCTTATGTGAGAAAAACTCATACACCTCTTGAAAGCGATACATGACACAATATTTCAACCCCATTAAAGAAAGAAATTCTCCCAAATGAATAAGTAATTCCTCAATATCGCCGATCTTTATGCATGAATCAACAAAGTGTATTGCTTGCCCCAATCCACTGTTATCAGTCAAAGCTTGCATAGCAGTCACTTCTGCTAACTCAACACGACCTTGCAGTGATTTTTCAAGGCGACGATGGCGTATTAAGATATCCATTTTGGCGAGCAACTCTTCTTTTGACCAAGGTTTTACCAAGTAGTCGTCTGCTCCACTTTCAAAACCTTGCAGGCGAGAGCGCAAATTAGATAATGAAGATAAAAAAATGATTGGTGTAGATTTGGTTTCATCAATTTGACGAAACTGATCGCAGGTTTCGTAACCATTTTGCCCCGGCATATCTACATCTAAAAGAATGATGTCAGGCATGTTTTCGACGGCTTTCTCTATCCCTTGAATGCCATTAGCTGCCTGTATTATTTCAAATTCTGGTGCTTTTAATGCTTGAGTTACGGCCTTGCGTGCAGTAGCGTCATCGTCAATTACCAATACTTTTACAGGGTCTTCGACTTCTGATACGGACATCGCGGATTCAAAATTTTCCTTTTTACATAACTGATATCAATATTAATAGACCATCCGTTATAAAATTGCGAACTCTAGTTAGTTGCACGAATGAATCTATTATTAATCTATAACGCAATTGAACGATAAAAATAAATTAACTTAATGTTTATTTGATACTAAAAAATCAATCTCAAATTTTAATATATGAATCCGCTATAAATGATTTTTTGTTTATACTTTTTATCTTTATAAATGCTTTATTTGTTATATGAATTTTAAGTTTATAGAATCAAATGAATTAATTGTTCAGACTTTCTCGACAAGCAAAGGATCGTTTTCTTTTTTTGCGTAAAATCCAATGTGCCTGTCTTCGTTCAAGGTGTTTTGCGATAAGAGTTAAATTATATTTATAATATTTTGAGATTTGCAAAAATCTGACATGTAAAAAAACTCACAAAATATAGCGATACCATATTATCGAATGATTAATGTCGGATACATTTTATCCCGCAAGAGGACTACGACAACCATAAGCTATTAGACAAGGATAACAGGATTTAGTGAATGATCTAATAGCACTCTTCATAGACAACCAATCTTCCAGGTTTAGCTAACTATTGCTTTAACACAAAGCGGCTTCGTTGTGCGTCATATATTTGATGGTGTGTTTTGCATTGAATAGTAAGTTTGAGTCGTAGCGACACCTTAAGCCGATAGGCCATCTAATCACAGGAAGATTAAAGTTGAATCATTGGTTTTCTTAATCACTTTTTTTGGTTAAGAAAAAAGAACATATTTAACTCAACCGTTTAAGGAAGTTAAGGAGCAAGCATGTCTCAATCACTATTGTTAATCCGCGCTTTATAAAACTCGGCCGATTAAAATTGCCAGTGGTCGAATGGTGACATTTAATCTATCAGGTTATCACATTGCCTTTAAAGATAGCATCATTAAAAATCCTGTTTCTTATAAAAACTTTGGACCTAATGTTAATATTTATTCTGACGCTGTGTTTGAGCGTTATTATTCCTTTCTTTACGCCAACCGTTGGTGAACAGAACGTTACATCGGAAAAAATAAAGAGGTAGGAAGTGTTAAAGTTATTGTTAGAACTTATTGGAGACCATATAAAGATTTAACACTCAATTTCACTAGAATTAATCAGTTTCTTGATGAAATAATTGAGCATAATTATAAATTAAAAATGAAAATCAAGCTTTATAAGGTAAAAAAAACACCACTAAAAGTGGTGTTTTTTAGTGAGATTAATAGGTATTAAAACTCATACTTCACGCCGACAGAATAAGTACGACCGATTGCATCATAAATATTTGATCCCATTTGCATACCAGGTAACTTTTGTGGTCCTTTATTACCTAGATTATTAATGCCTGCATAAATCTCTGCATTATCATTGATCAAGTATGCGCCACGTAAATTAATGTAGGTGACTGAGTCAATATGATTTTCAGGATAAAGTTTATCACCACTGTCAGATGGTAAGCCAATTCGGCTGCTGCCGATATAATTAAATATTAAACTGGCATTCCATTCTTCTTGACGATAAGTTGTTCCAAAGTAAGCACGGGTTTTGGGGCTACCTTGAACATTAACACCTTCGAGTATTTCATCAGGTTTTTTCTCATTCAATACTTGATCACGCTGGCCGTAGTAACTACCAACGAAATTGAATAATACCGAACCCGCGCTTAAATCGAGAGTGTAGTTCATCTCTAAATCAAATCCATTAGCGTTCAGTTTAGCAACATTCACTTGCTGATTAATCAATTTTGAAATCTCATGTGTTGTCGCATCACGTTCAAATAGTGCACAGAAAGGATTTTCAGCCATATCGGCAAAATCATAACAACTATTTAAAATTTCATTGTTGCTTGGCGTTGATATGGCGTTATCAATCACAATATCCCAATAGTCTAAACCAATCGAGAAGTTTGGCGATGGCGTAAATACAACACCTGCGCTACTGGTCGTTGATTCTTCGGCTTCTAGATCTGGATTACCCGAGGTGTAAGTTGGGGCTTCACCACCATCATGGAATGATACCCAGTCCGTTGGAATATTTTCTGATGCACAGTTAGCCTTACGTTGATCGGTGTTTGGACCGGAATTGATATAGGTTAATGAGCAAGGATCGTTAATTTTAACTGGGCCAATAATTAGTGGTTGAAATAACTCACCAATATTGGGCGCACGAATAGCCAACCCAGATGTAGCTCTGAATCGGAATTGGTCGTTGATTACCCAGTTAAGTCCAAGCTTATAGGCTGTTTGTCCACCAACCGTACTATAGTCTGAGTAACGTGCTGCTGCTTCAAGCGTTAATTCTTGCGCATATTTTGCGTCTGATAAAATGGGAATTAATATTTCACCAAAAACTTCTGAAACATCATATTCACCTGATTGACCAATTAACCCTCCGCCATAGTAGGTATTAAATAAAATACCTTTACCATTACTGTCTTCACGAGTTAAATCTTCATCGTGAGTCGTTTTACTTTCTTCTTTACGATACTCAAGACCCGCAACAAATTGAACGGTGCCAGCATCGAGATCGAACAAGTCGCCATTAATGCTAAAGTTTGCGACTGACTGAGTTAATTCACCGCGAGTGGCATTGTCATCATTTAACCAGGCTGCGGCTTCGGGTGATACCGATTTGTATCCAAATGGATTAATTGGCACACAACCGTTACTGGTATCAGCACACACAATATTGCCGCTACCATCTGTCACCGTGTTAATACCTTGGAAGAAACGATCAAGATAAGCAGAGTGTGTGCGTAATTCAACATCGGTTTGACCAAATTGCATACTGAAATCGTAATCAATCGTATCTGTTAACTGGCCCGATGAACCTAACACAATTTGAAAGCTATCAAATTTATTTTCGATGGTGTTATCAAAACCATTATATGCTTTATTGACAAGCACGCTGGTAATGCCCGCATCGTCCATTGCTGCAGTAATGTCAGGATATTGTGCGAGATAAGGGTTATCTCTTAATATTCGGGCTTGTGGTCCATAAAATCCATCAGACAATCCACCTTGATATTTACTGTTACCAACAGTTTGCGAATATTTTAATTGGGCAAATAATTCATGTCCGTCAGCATCATAATTGGTCACTATGCTGGTTAACATGCGTTCTGTTGGTACGCTTAAGTAGTCATAATCATGCGTTTTAAAAGAGTCGCCACCTTCACAAACAATCCCTTGACAATTTCCAACGATAAAGTCTCTGTTAGTGCCATCAGGATTAAATGTTTGGGTTGGTAATGCGCCAATATTCGTGGTATACCAGCCATACTGTGAAACGTAACCTTCACGGCTCAAAGGACTAAATCCCAGATCGTAACCAATACGCAACATGGGAACATTATACCCAGGCACATAACCTTCAGCATTAACCCAGCCAAGTTCAACATCAGACCAAGAGCGATCAATCGCCATAACGCCTTTGCGATCGGTGTAATCCAACGAGAACATAACATTGCCTTTGTCTTGGGCAAATGAAGTACCGGTTAAAAGACTGAGTGTAGAGGTTTCTCCATCGCCTTCAGCGGCTTCGCTGTATCTGACGTCGGCTTTAAAACCGTTATAAGATTTTTTTAAAATAAAGTTCACCACACCAGATACTGCGTCGGCCCCGTAAACTGCACCTGCTGCACCAGTGATGACTTCAACACGCTCGATCATTTGTACCGGAATACTGCCTACATCGACCGAAGTATTGCTGAGTGAACTACCAACATGACGACGTCCATCAACTAGTACCAGCGTTCTTTCTGTCCCCAGACCACGCAGGTTAGCCAGCTCAAGTCCTGCACTGGGATCGCCTGTTCCGCTTGAACCACTGCGTGCGCCAACACTGCCGGCAATAGCCGGTAAGCTATTTAAAATGTCGCCGGTATTCGTAAAACCTAATTGTTCAATCTGTGAAGCACTAACCACCGTTGTTGGTACTGGTGCCGCAGCCGTTGAACGTTGTAATCTTGAACCGGTAATTTGAATTACCTGTTGTTCAGATTCACTATTATCAACTTCTTCCGCGATTGCTGGTAAAGCTGATATGCTGGCTAATATAGCCAAGCTGATTTTTGAAAATTTAAAACTCATATTGTCCCCTACAAAGTGTTCATAGATAAGGTTGGTATCGCTTTTATTTATTGTTTTTTTAAAACGCTAATTCTAAAAAAGTAAAAATAAAAAAATAAAATTAAATTTTTATTGATGCTGATGTCAAACGAGAGCTTTATTAAGTTACATCCCAAAAGCAAATATCGAAGATACCTAGCGGATTTTTTTTAATCAAACTCAAATAACTGATGGATTGTTTGCAGAAATTAGAATAATTTTTGGGTATAAGAATTCAATGAAATTTCAACGTTAATCAAATTTTTTATCATGATTTTTCACATTGGGAAAATCATGTCAATCAAAAAAATGAATGTATTTTTAACAACAAAACAAATTTAAAGAAAATTATCTTGGCGATAAACTTGTCCGTTTAAATCTGAAAAAATTAAATTGCTTAAAATTATTGATCGTTCCAAGTACCTGATAAGTTACAAAAATCATGAAGGATATTAGTGACGCACAAAATATCTTTAATGTTGCTGGCGATAAATGTCTATGATGTGAAATCTGCAGTTATATTAGTTCAAGTATTTAAATCAACTGGACAAATGCGCTTGCTAGAAAATGACAAAGTAATACAACAGTTTCAAGTTGCTCTGGGTTCAAATTCTCAAGGACATAAACAACGAGAAGGCGATCAAAAAACACCCGAAGGTCGTTATATTTTAGATTATAAAAAAAGAAGATTCATCCGCAGTCGGAAGTAACTTCCAAATTCTTTTACTATTGATTTGGGTTATTTGTGTCCTCTCTGTATAACTGAAGTTGTTATTTCGATTTTTCTACGGTAAATGGTGTACTTCAGCTCAATCAAGCCGAAACTTTAATTACAGAAAGATTAAGTGATCAGATTAAAGTTTCTAGTTTAAGTCAATATGTTGCTGACGAAAAACGACAAAAAGCCATATTTGACTTTTCTACTAAACCGACACTAAAACATAACGATGAATTAACTTTACTGTTGGCGCCGGTAGATTTTTGCGCCATACATGATGTGATTGTTGAGTATCGTATTGATGGCGGTGACTGGTTAACCGTGAATAACTGGCGTTTAAATCTAAAGCAAAGTCAATTTTTGAATAATAGCGCACTGGTTGAGCTGCGCAGCAAAAACAAACAAGCTACAAAATTTCACAGTCAAAACAAGATTGATGGGATAAATCAGCTATATAAATATGATGTTAAATTTACTGTTCAAAGTGTCATTAAGGCAGGAGTGATTAATGTTTGGTTAGTGTTGTTTTTATTGCTAGGTACCACAGTGATTATTAGTTTGGCGTTTATGACCTACAAAAAAAGCCATAATAAGCCAGAGCAAGATAAGGGCGATTTTAAAATAAAAGAGTTGGCTTTACAGCAGCAAAGCTTTATCACTAAAGAAATAAGTTCAGAAACTTGTTTGTTTTATTTACATCTTCAATCCTATATAGCGTTTAATCCTGCATATAGCCAGGTTCGGTTGCAGGTTGGTCAGTTGGTTAAATTGTTAGCTGATATGACGAATGAGCTGGCCCAATATAGAAATTTGGAAAAAGAAATTGAAATAAGTGAAATAGTTAAAGATTATATTCATCAATATCTTGCTGAGTACTTACAAATCCTACCGCAAGATTCTTGGTTAGAAATTGAAGAGGTATCTTCAAGAGTATCTTGTGTGCTTATTGAGCATCATTTTGCTTTGGTTAATGTACTCTTTAGTTTGGTTAAGCTCGAATCATCAAGCATCGCCTTGAAAAAAATAAGTCCTCGTAAAGCACAACTTAGCTTTGTTTCTAAATATACACTAGATGAAGCGGTCGACGCTGTGGTTTTTTTCGAGCTTTTTAAAATACTAGCACGTTTGCTTGTTAATATTGGTAATGAAACGGGGGTTAGTAGCGAGTTTACTTTTTCAAATAAAATACTGAGTTGGAAAATAGCTTTTTCTGCTATACAACGGTGGCGGCATCATTTGACTGCGTCACCCAATAATGTCAGTCAGAAAAAGATTGAATTGACACCGCTTGATGAATCTAATAAGAACAATAGTAAATTAATATTTATTAACCTGACACAAAATCACTTTGCCAATAACGAATTGAAGAAGTTATTTGAGCTGTATGAGTTTAAGACGGTACTGGATTATCATCATGACAATCGGAAAAAGAAATATGAGTTATCACAATTTCCATTTGTTATCGCTGTTTTTGAAGTGACTCAGGAGAGCTGGCAAGAAATAGAAGTTATTGCAAATGCCTCAAAATTTCCAGTCATTGTTTGCTATACTCGGTTTGAAGCCGGTTTGAATTTAAGCAAGTTAGATAATGAACATGTATTATTATTAACATTATCACCAGACTCTTCCGTATTAAACGCCATCGTACAATTTAATTTTTTGCGTTACCGTTCAAAACAAAAAACTGAGAGTGTAACGAATTTAAACGCAGATGAATATTACCTATCTAATCAGCGGAGCCGCCATGAATGTAATTATCAAGAAAAGACTTTTGATAATGAGCGAGGAAATATAAGAACGGCTTCAATGGAAATGTTGCTGGTTCGACTTGATGATTATCTAGAGCAGCATTATGCAGATGAAACGTTGGATGTTGAAAAGATTGCATTTGCATTACAATTGAGCTCACGACAGTTGGGGCGAAAACTCAAGCAAAACCTAAATCTTACAACTGCAGAATATGTACGCCAATTTAGATTAAATCGTTCACTAGATTTACTGAGAGAAGGTTATTCAATAAATCAGGTATTTAAAATGACTGGTTTTTCTACAAGAAGTTATTTTTCAACTTGTTTTAAAAAATACTTTAAGGTGTCTCCCGCACAATTTAATTTGATTAAAAATAAAACGATGCTTTCTTAGTAGATAGAATTCAACTTAATTTGTGTGCCAATTTCATTTCATAAAAATTGTCGTTACATACAAAATAAAATCTAAAAAATATAAAGTCATCTGTTATTCTAATTTTTTCAAAAATTAGTTAATTGATTTTTTGTAGTCAAAAAGTGATTTGCCTGAATTGTTAATATTTACATTTTAAAAATGATAAAATTTAAATTGGTTTTCTAGATATTTTGTCGCAATTCTGAATATTTATAAAAATTTCGGACATGTTATCGCATTTCTTCATTGTTATTGTCACCTTGACTTGATTTTAACTGTGTGTGACTGAAAATTTGTATCAAATTGATAAAAATAGACACCGAGCGACATACTTTATGTTCGCTTTTTGTTAGCTAAAAAAATGATATAGAACAAACAATAACTTATTTGAGGAAAAATGAATGAGCACAAGTAATTTTAAACAGTGGAGAATTTTGCCTGCTGTTATTGGTGTTGCCGGAATCTTGGGATCTGGTGCACTATTGGCTAAAGCACCTTTGTACAATGCTGAGTCAGCGAATAAAATCCCTAATCGTTATATTGTTGTATTAAATGATAGTGGACTGACTTCTGCGGGTTCTGCTGCACAATATGTCACATCTTTTGCTAACAATGTACAAAAAAATCTTGGCGTAAAAGTACAACGTGAATATAAAGCGGCTTTTAAAGGTATCAGTATAAATGCAACGGAAGCGCAGGTAGAGCAACTTCGAAATAATCCCGATGTTGCTTTTGTTGAAGCTGACGAAATAGTGACTATTTCTGCTAGTCAGTACAATCCGCCTTCATGGGGATTAGATCGGATTGATCAACCCAATTTACCATTGAATGACACTTATAACTATTCTCAAGATGGAACAGGTGTACATGCCTATGTTCTAGACACTGGTATATATGCTTCACATCCTGACTTTTCAAATAGAATTGGTAATGGCGCTGACTATATTGACAATGACTCGACGCCTCAAGACTGCCACGGTCATGGAACTCATGTTGCAGGTACCGTTGCTGGAACCAGTTATGGTGTTGCAAAAAAAGCAACCATTCATGCAGTCAGAGTACTTGATTGTCAAGGCAGTGGTGCATGGTCAGCGATTGCTAGTGGCGTTGATTGGGTTGCACAAAATGCGCAACATCCAGCGGTTGCCAACATGAGTATTGGGGGCGGTTCATCACAAACTTTAGATACAGCGGTAAATAATCTGATTAGTGATGGTGTGGTAACGGTAGTCGCAGCAGGAAATAATGGTCAAAATGCCTGTAACTATTCACCTGCAAGAGTTGGTGCAGCGATTACTGTTGGTGCGACAACTGATGATGATTACCGTGTTGATCATTCGTGGGAATCAAACTATGGTAACTGCGTTGATATCTTTGCCCCAGGTGACAACATTGTTTCTGCATCACACACCGGTAGTGGTTCGCGTACCATGAGTGGTACTTCAATGGCATCACCTCATGTTGCCGGTGCCGCTGCACTATATTTACAATCGAATCAAAATTCTACCCCCTCACAAACCTGGAACGCGTTAAAAGCAGCAGCAACTGCTGACAAAATACCTAATCCTAATGGTTCGCCTAATTTATTGTTATATGTTGGTGGTGATGTACCACCACCCCCACCTTCTGGAGTACTAAAAAATGGTGAGCCGGTGACCAACTTGTCTGCCGCTAAAGGTGAAGTTCGCCAGTTCACGTTTGAAGTGCCTGCGAACTCCAGCAATATTGAAGTTGCAATTTCAGGTGGTTCAGGTGATGCCGACCTTTATGTTCGTAAGGACAGTTGGCCAACTAATAGCGAATATGATTGCCGCCCTTACAAAAATGGTAACAATGAAAGTTGTCCATTGAGTTCCGCGGGTAAATATTATATTAACGTTGTGGCCTACACTGCATTTTCATCAGTAACATTAACTGGTAACTATGATGGTTCGAATAACAACAACGTATTAGAAAACAACCAACCTCGTGATATTAGTGGCGACTTAGGTAGTAAAACCTATTTTGAATTCACTGTGCCTGCGGGTAGCACTGGCCAAATTAAAACTTATGGGGGTACTGGCGACTTAGATTTATACGTTAGCAAAGGAAGCGTACCTACAACCACTAGTTATGAATGCCGTCCTTATAATAATGGTAATACTGAAACCTGCAATTTAAATAGTGCCGGTACTTACCATATTATGCTACACGGATATTCAAGCTACTCTGGTGCTCAAATAGTTGGCGTGTACTAACTCAATATAAAAAATATTTTTTAGAGATGTTTAACTCATAAAATATTTGACAGCCTTCGGGCTGTCTTTTTTATATTGTTTTTTGCCAAAGAAATACAGCGAATCATAAAGTGAAAAGCGCAAGAATCGGGTCGATTACAACGCAGCGTATTGGATAAGATTAAAGTATTGAAATTGGTCAAACGAAAAGGTGTGACAATGAATATACTTGCCAACAAAACTGCAATCATTACGGGAGCAAGCTCTGGAATAGGACGAGCAATGGCCAAACTTTTTGCACAAAATGGTGCTAAAGTGGTAATTGGTGCGCGCAGAGAAAAAGTACTCTACCAATTGGCTCAGGAAATTACTCGCGAAGATGGTTAGGTTAGGCTGTTAGCTGGCGATGTTACTTCAGAGAGTTATGCTAAAGCATTGGTTGATTTAGCGCTATCAGCATTTGGGCATCTGGATATTGCTGTAAATAATGCCGGTACGTTAGGAAAAAGCGAAGCGGTAACTGATTTATCGATTGATGACTGGGAGCACACACTGCGTACTAATTTGACCAGTGGCTTTTTAGGTGCCAAATACCAAATTGCCGCAATGTTGCCACAAGGTGGTACGATTATATTTACTTCATCTTTTGTGGGTTACACGCTGGGAATGCCAAATATGGCGGCTTATGCTGCCAGCAAAGCCGGCGTAACTGGATTAACAAAAGCATTAGCAACCGAGTATGGCGCGCAGGGGATTCGTGTTAATGCATTGCTACCGGGAAGTGTCATCACGCCAATGGCAAAAGAATTTGGCGATAGTCCTGAAGTGATTCAGTTTGTTGAAAATATGCACGCATTGAAGCGTCGCGCAATACCGGTCGAAATTGCACGTGCGGCCGCGTTTTTAGCTTCTGACGCTGCCAGTTTTATCACTGGAACATCGATGCTGGTTGATGGCGGTGTTTCAATTTGTAAAACCTGATTTATTCTTGATTAACTTGCAAAAATTAAAGCGTAAATCGAAAAGCACAAAAAATTACAAAAAGAAAAAACAATTTAAATTGAAAATCGAAATTTTTATTGAACAACGTGTTAATAGTATGAATCAAAAGAAAATAGATTATTATCGGATAGAAAAAGCGATACATTATATTCGACAGCATTTTAGACAACAGCCCTCATTAGATGAAGTGGCTGCTGTCGTAAATGTCAGTGCGTTCCACTTTCAACGTATGTTTACGGAGTGGGCTGGCGTAAGTCCAAAAAAATTTATGCAATATATTAGCGTGGAGTATGCAAAAGATCTGCTTAAAGCTGATAATTCTAAGTTGCTCGATGTTGCTTATCAAACTGGATTATCGGGAACAGGGCGATTACATGATTTATTTGTTAACATTGAAGGCATGACGCCTGGCGAATATAAAAATGGTGGTGCTGACTTAGCAATTAATTATAGCTTTGCTGATAGTCCATTTGGGCAGTTGATTGTTGCTTCTACTGTAAAAGGAATTTGTCATATGTTTTTTGAAGAAGATCAGGATAGGGCCGTCCATGATTTGCGTTCGCGCTTTCCTAAAGCTTGTTTTTCTCAGGTAACAGATAAGCGACAGCAAAAAGCACTATCAATTTTTCAAGAAGATTGGCGTCAACTAAAAAATATTAAACTCCATTTAGCAGGAACACCGTTTCAACTTAAGGTATGGCAAAGCTTACTTAAAATTCCAATGGGGGCATTGGTCACTTATGGCGGTGTCGCCAAAAATATTAGCAATCCAACCGCATTTAGAGCTGTTGGTACTGCAATTGGTTGTAATCCGGTTGCTTTTTTAATTCCTTGTCATCGGGTTGTTCAAGCCAGCGGTAAAATGGGTGGCTATATGTGGGGAGAAAATAAAAAGTCAGCGATTATTGGCTGGGAAGCGGCTAAGTTAAAATACTCAACGAGCTAAAGCATAGCTAATACAATTGATTTTAAAAAAACAAGGTTATAATTGATATTGTTTCGGTAAGTATTTGTTAATTTCAAACCAGCTCGACAGACAAAACACTATCTCTTGTTTTTACGAAAAGGACAATAAGCTGTTTTCTTTTGAGCAATTTTATAATTAGAGTTGATTTATTTTCATAATGTATTGAGATGTATAAAAGGTCTGACATGTGAAAGAAATCACAAAATGTAGCGATACCACATTATCTAACGATTAATGTCGGATATATTTTATCCCGCAAGAGGACTACGACAACCATAAGCTATTAGACAAGGATAACAGGATTTAGTGAATGCTCTAATAGCACTCTTCATAGACAACCAATCTTCCAGGTTAAGCTAACGATTGCTTTAACACAAAGCGGCTTTGTTGTACGCCATGTATTTGATGGTGTGTTTTGCATTGAATAGTAAGTTTGAGCCGGGGAGACACCCTAAGCCGATAGGCTATCTAATCACAGGAAGATTAAAGTTGAATCATTGGTTTTCTTAATCACTTTTTTTGGTTAAGAAAAAAGAACATATTTAACTCAACCGTTTAAGGAAGTTAAGGAGCAAGCATGTCTCAATCACTATTGTTAATCCGCGCTTTATAAAACTCGGCCGATTAAAATTGCCAGTGGTCGAACGGTGACATTTAATCTGTCAGGTTATCACATTGCCTTTAAAGATAGAGTAATCGGAAGTACCAAAGTAGTTTCACATTTTGGTCAATATGATGTGAATGATGTGATCTATAATGAAAATACATCACAGTTTTTGGGGGTTACTGGACATGGAGATTTTATAGAATATAAATACTATCATAAAAAACTTGCACAGGCTTATGCCGATTTGCAGTATTCCTTTCCCCAAAGCGAAATAAATATTACTTCATATACCCGAGATTATAATAAAATGGTTGTTAATGTTTCGAGTATTCATAATCAGGATGAATTTTATTTCTATGATGCCAAGAAGTTTGAAATACAAAAAATAGCAGAAGCATTTCCTAAAGTTTCAGAAATTATAAAATCAATTGCAATTCAAAAAATTGAGTACAAAGCGCAAGATGGTACTTTAATTGACTCTTATTTTACAACTCCAGCAATAGCCAAAGGTAAGGAGAAACCACCGCTAATTGTATTACCGCATGGTGGGCCAAGGTCAAGAGATACAATAGCATTTGATTGGATGAGGCAATTTTATCTGGTAAACGGCTATGCTGTTTTTCAACCAAATTTTAGAGGGTCTACTGGACGCGGTAAAGAATTTCGGGACGCTGGTGATGGTGAATGGGGGCGACTAATGCAACAAGATGTTGATGATGGCGTTGACGAATTGATAAAGCAAGGATTAGTTGATGCCAATAGAATTTGTGTTGTTGGCGCTAGTTATGGTGGATATGTAGCGTTGTATGCAGCAACAACTAATTATAAGCGTTATCGATGTGCAGTCTCTGTTGCAGGTGTTAGTGATCTCGATGATTTGTTTTATCACGCCAAAGAGCAAAAGCAGTTTGTCGAGTATTGGGAAGATAGTTTAGGAAAGCGAACGGAACAAAGCACATTAAAAGCTTATTCTCCTTTGTTTTTGGTTACCGAGAATACTGCGCCAATTTTATTGCTGCATGGCACCGAAGATACAGTGGTTCCCATCTTTCAATCTACAAATATGTATAAGGCACTAAAGAAAGTGCTGCCAGAACAAAGTGAGTTAATTAAACTTGAAGGTGAAGATCATTGGTTTTCTTTGGGGAAATCCCGCAAAGTATTTTTACAAGAGTCATTGGCGTTTATTCAAAAGCATATTTAATAATAGTTGTCATTAAGGCTGTTTGGGGTAGAGCTTTTTCAATTTGGATTAATTGGTTTTTTTTGTTTTACGCCAAATATTGAGACGTAGTTGTTTTATTAAGTGCCTTATTGATTTTTTATTACGCCAATATTATCTCATATTGGTGTATATTTTTTCATAACGCTGTCATTTATTTGACCAGTATAATTAAAAAACATAACTTGCTAGAAAATCTATTTATCTATAAACAAAAAAACAGGATGAGATTTTATGTTTAAATATGCGATAAAAAATACCGCTTAGGCAATAAAATTCAGCTAACTTGCGATGTTCTTTCAATATTTAAGGAGACAACATTGACAGAAGAAACTAAGTTCTATGTTTAAATAAACAAATGTAACTGTTATCTAAAGCTGTGATATAACTTAATTTAAACTGACTTTCTTTTGCTGATTGAATTGTCCTTGTTTTTCTGTTGGTAGATAAGGAACTGTTACAGTAATAAACGTTCCTTTTGCTTTTCCTCTGCGGTTACTTCTTACTTTTAATCTTCCTTTGCGTTCGTAAATAATATTCTTTATCGTGGCAAAGCCTACGCCAAAGTTAAAGATATAATCGAAATACTTAATACCAATGCCGTCGTCTCGAACACATATGGTAATTTCTTTATTTTCACAGTTCACGCTCATTTGAATAAATTTAGCTTTCGCATGTTGAACACTATTTAATACCAGCGCATGAATAATATAGAGTAGAGAATTACGAGTATCCTGCGTGCAACGATCGCACAAAGATAATTGAAATTCAGTTTTAATGTTATTTCCTATTACCGCAACCTCTAGCCATACTAGGCTTTCTTTTAAACTAGAATTTGTAAGGGTTTTGATTGCGGTTATATTATCCAAAAATGCTTCAAATTCGACAATTGCATTTTCAATTACGCGTACAGCGTGATTAACGCCATGTTCACCAACTTGCTGTAACGCATTTTTTGCTTGAACTATTTGTGCATAAGTTGCTACCAGCTTTTGTTTTTCTTTTTGCTGACTGATTTTTTTAAATACTTTATTTCTCTGTCTATTAATTTTAAAAACTATAGCTAGCCCGAAGATTAAAATTATAAAAGACACCAATGTAGTTGTTAAAACGAAATGACTTGAGCGATACCAAGGTCCTATTACATTGAAAGACTTAATACTGCTTTCCTGCCATTGAATGCCATCATAAGAAGCTCTAATTTTTACATCATAAAACCCATTGTTGAGGTAAGAAAGCTGAATTTTACCATTATTCATGTCGATCCAATTGCTATTGTTTAATTGATATTGGTATCGAACAATATGCCCATTAATATAATCAAAACTGTTAGCAGAAATAGTAATAGTTTTAGTATAAAAAATATCAATTTCTGGAAATTGAGTAAAATGTGGTAAGTTGGTTGGTGTAGTGCTTAATGCATCTAGTGTAATCAGCTTATTTTTACTAGAGGCATAAATAAAGTTTTTATGAGCTGTTAAGCTATTAGCTATAAACATTTGTCCAGCAGAGTTCGGTACTAAAGTAAACTTATCTTTATTAAAACGATAAAGACCATCTGATGTAACGACAAATATTTCGTCAAAATGATTAAGGATAGAAGCAATATTTGATGGGCTCTTAATCGGCTCCCATATGTTTCCTGTTTTTTTTAATACACCACCTCCCCATGTCGTCACATAAATATTCCCGCGATGAGCAAATATATCTGTTAAATTATGTTGAGAAATATGAGAGACAGATATTTTGTTTTGAGTTTTTTCAACTAATCCGCCTGCACTCAAAAAATATACGACATCATCAATTTTTGAAACGCTTAAAACTTCTTTATTTGGTAATTCATTATTAACTATTTTAAAATCAACTGCTTCAAAATTTGGATCAAAACCAAACACACCTTTGCTTGTTGATATAATTAGAACAGTAGAAAATTCGGCTCGGATATATTTGACGGATAAAACATAACCATCATAGATTTTTGTTAAAGTGTTATTTTCTAATTTATATGCGCCCTCGGTAGTTGAAATAATTATGGGTTTATTTTTAATATAATGTATATCAGTTATTATCTTATCAAATTTTGGGAGCTGAGAGTTTATTTTAGTTAGCGGTTTTAAAAGACCTTTTTCAGACGAATATATTCCATGTTCAGTTCCCAGCCATAATTGATCTCCAACCATTTCAACTACATTATAGTTTGAAGGCTGGGGTAAGTTTAAAGAAATGGAGTTTGGATCTATAACTTCAAACTGGGTTTTGTCAGTAGACCATAGATTACCTTGTGTATCTTTAAATAAAAGTCGGCTTGTTTGATTAAGCTGATTGATAGAAGTTTTAGTTGTTGCTAAATTAATATTATTTATAATATCGATTTTATTATTGTGTGCGATAGCTATGGTGTTATTTAAGTATGGTGTTATTGCTGTGATTTCATTTTCAAATACTCTTTTTGCTAATTGAGTATTATCGTCTAAAGATAATAGCTTTAACGTATTATCTGTACTGTAGATTAATTGATGTTCTAATAAGGCTAAGTTCGCTTTCGTTGTTTGGAAAGAGTTAAGTAATAAAGAATTATCTTTTCCAATCTGGTAAAGCCCTCTATTTGTAATTGCAAAGTGTTGATAATTAATTGCTGCGATGTCTAGTACATTTGTTAAATGAAAGCTCTGTACTTGAAAGTCAGACAAGCTTATTAGAAAGAGTTTTTGATCAACTTTAGTCATAAGATGAGTTTTAGAAAGAACAAGTTTTGTAGCATTTAAATTACTGATTTTGTTTGCTACGTTATTTGTTAAATCATAAGCCCAAATACCATCTTTAAAATAAGCTACATAGAGTGTATTGTTATCTTCTCGATATACTGATGAATCACTCCATGTTGATGGAAGAGAGGAAACATCAGATAAATTTATATAGTTGTGACCATCAAACTGCACTATGCCTTTGTATGTAGAAAAATAGATATAATGATTATTATCTTCCGTTATCGAAGCAAAATACTTTGGCTTCTTAGCAAAAGCAGTAGAACCCAGTATTAGTAGAAAAAACGATATTAGTGCAGTTTTCATGTATATTACTTTCCCTGTTTTATTGAAAGTATTTAACCTTTTTTTAGTTTATTGACTGGACCCAGGGTGGCCTCTGGTCCCACATCCACCAAACATAGTTGGCATAACATTATTTGTACTAGTATATTTTGTTGATAAAGTGCTTTTTTTTTGTAGATTTTCAATATTGTTTGTTATATTAACTGAACCTTTCCAATCAAAATTGCTACCACCCATAGGAGTGACTATCAAAAACGTTGGTAGACGAGGATCGTCAATATTTACTTTATTTTGCCATGTCTTCATAACCATTTCGCCTGCTTCCTCTCCCCATAAATGGGTGTATGCTGCGGCTAGTAACTGTGCCCCCGCTAAACTGCTAACAATCATTGCTGTATTTTCATAATGCCCACCACAATCAAAACTCATATCAACATCTAAAAAATTATAATCCGGTAATAGTAGTGTTGCTTTTAGTGAAAAAATTCTCGCTCTATTTTCTTTTAACGGTTCCAAAGCCGTTGTGCTAAAGCTAAAAAAAATAACAAATAAAGAAAAAAAATAAACAATTTTAAATTTAGATAGCATTGCAAATACTCCACGTTATTTCCACATCACAACAGCAGCCTCGGCAATGGTTGTTACAATACTTTCACTAAAGTTGTTTTCAAATGCTGCTTTAGTTAAAGTTTGATGCAATCTTTTGTAAGCCTCAAAGTGTTGCTCAGGTGGTAATGAGTGATTAGTAAACACTCTATCCAAAATGCGAATAACAATATCATTAACTTGACTTACAACTATAGCAACTTGGACAGAACTTTCAGAGGGATCTTTACCTAAAAATATTTCATCAAGTGAAAGGTCTTGCGCGATGCAAGTTCTCACAATAGGTATTATAGGTAACGATTTTGTGCTACGCGCTGTAGCAACTCCGGAATCAGTCATTCCCATCGCTCGGGATAAAGCCCTGTCACTTTTTATATCAAGCTTATCCTTCATCCTTTTAAGGACAACTTCAAATTCAGCAGATATTTCATTATTCATTGTTATCAAGTTTAGCTAATTTTTTATTTTAATTAGTTTTTTAATTGTCTTGACACAATACTAATCGTTAAACTAATATTGGCTCATTATCGATGAGTATTTTGACCATAATTTAGTAAATGATTAAAATAATGACTGCAAGGCAACTAAATCCGGAATCACAGTTTACATGAAAAACTATATTATGAAATCAATCCAAAATAACTATTGGCAACAAAAAATCAGTCTTGTCAGGCAATTTTGTTTATCTATTTTTTGTAATATTGCTCCTTTGTATCAATTATTTGCATTAAAAAATATCTATTGGATTAAATCTTAAGTAGAAAAGAACAAAAATTGAGCGTCATTTTAAAATGTAATTTGTTCGATTGAAAGGGAATAAATTCAATTTTTTTTACCAGTTAAATAGCGAATAGAGATAATGATAAATACACCAGAAACTGTAAGTCATTCATTTAATAGTCAAACACCGCCAAATTGTGACATAAGAACTTTATTATTGAATTCAATTAATTCTGCAATTGATAAAGCAGGATTAACACGCGAAGATGTTGTTAAAAGGATGAATAAAACTCTTGGAGATAAGCCATTAATTACAATAAATCGATTTAATAAATGGCTTGCACCCAGTTCTGAGCGAGATTTCCCAATGATGTTTTTACCAGCACTTTGTTGGGCGGTTAGTAGTGTTAGCATTATTGATGTGCTATTAAGTCCAATCCAATTCAAGGCCGCCGATCCCCAAGGGCAAAATTTACAACTTGCAGCGCAGCACCTGAAATTAGCTAAGGAGCTGCGAGAAAAAGCTGAAGCATTAATGGCACTTAAATATTTATAAATCAATTTTGACTAAAAGGAGTTTGTATGTCACTGATTAAAAAATCTATTCATTTAAATTCGATTGGTGATCCCCCTAGAGTGAAGTGCGGCTTATGTGAAGTTGAGCATAAACCAGTTGTTTTAAACCTGACATCAGTTGAGTGGTTGCAAGCTGCGCATCAAATGGGCTGGCGCCAGGTTGAAACTCGTAACATTCTTTTTGAAATGTTATGCCGTGACTGTATTTTAGATTTAGAAAAAATAACGAGTATTGAAAACTAAAGATTAATATTAAAGTTAGTCTGTTGTAGTTATTTATTGGGCAGGGATTAGCCCTCTTTTTATCTATCTAATTTTGGAGGAGCTATATGTTTTTGGAAAGATACTATTATATAAAGCACATAGAAGTAGGCAAAAAGAGCTTAGAACTTGATATGTTCTCATATGTTCGCTTACTACACTCGCTTACGGGGAAAGTGAACATTAATGAGCTGAATAACCTAGAATTAACACAAGTATTTCTGAAGTTTCTTTGGCTAGGCTACAACCCACAACTGAAAGCAGTAAAGAATCAACTAACTTCGCGTACAGAAATTCAACTAAAGAAGCTTCGTCAGCTATGGTGCTTAATGTCGTTAGAGGGATACTGTAAAGATACTTCTGATAAAGGGTTATTTGATTGGGCAAAGCACCGAATAAATAACTTTGATCGCAATTTAAAAATTGATCATCTTGAATGGTTTCCTGATTGGATTATTAAAGGCTTATTGGAAGAGTTAGAAAGTCAATATAGATGTTATACAAAAACAGTTAACTAAGAAGCGTCTTTATAATGATATATAAAAAGAAAATGGAAGTACTACTTAATAAAGGAGCTAACCCTTTAGAGTTTTTGCTTTTTGCCAAAGATCTTGACCAGCATATCTATGATTTAGAGTTATGGATAAAATGTTTAAAATTGAAAGTTACAGAAGAAGACTTGCTTAGAGCTATAGATATTGGTTTGCCAAGTGAAACCAAGACGGCTTTAGATATTACGGATGATGAATATTGTATGTTGAAAAAAATCGCTTCAAAACGACGCATGTGTAATGAAGGTAAAATAGAAAGTAAGTTTAAATACAACTAGATCAGAAATTTACTGATCTAGTTGTAACATCAAGGAAGTGCGCCCTTGACTGTTTATAGTTTATGCTGGTTGAGTAATAAAAGTAAAGTTACTTTAGCTTGTTATTTGCTTTTCATCTTGATTTTTCACATAGATTATATATACGAATTAATTAAGCCATTTTTCGGCCATAAAGATTCAATTAATGGTGAGATTTTCACAGCTTTAAATTACTTGAACGATAAAATAATTACCTTATTCACAATATAAACTATGAAAAGGAGCTTCAATGCCCACTGATATCTTTGTTCTTTCAAATTACCACTCTTATAAAGGTGGTCAAAATCCAAATTTTGATAAAAGCTCTTCGATGTTACTAGACTTTAAACAAGGCAAATATTTAGCGATAGAATTCTGGAAAGCTCTAGTTGTAGATAAGATCAGAGCTATCACAGGCGAACCATTTTATATAGCAACAGTTCCTTCTAGCACAGCAGGAAAGTCTCATCCTGGATTTCAAGCATTAATTCCGAAACTTGCTCAAAGGCTTCCTATAATTAACAAAGACTATAATCTTATCAAGCGTAAATCAACTATTGATAAATTAGCAACAGGAGGAAACCGAAGTCTATCAACTCATATGTCGTCATTGAAAGTTCCACATATTTCTGTCGAAAAGGCTCCGGTAATTCTTCTGGATGATGTAACAACTTCTGGAAATAGTTTAAAAGCAGCAATAACATTATTATCTCATGCACGCTATAATGTAATCGCGGCAGTTATTTTAGGAAAAACAGTTGATTAACAAAATACATAAAATAGACATACACAGCAGCTTTTATCCCAAACATTTGGCAAAAATTATGAGTCCTCCTCAAGTTTTATGGAGTGCTGGAAATCTAGAGCTATTAGTTAATCCGGGCATCAGTATTGTAGGTACAAGAAATGCAAGCAAAGCGGGGTTAGTTATTGCAAAAAGATTAGCGGCATTTGTTAATAGCAAAGGTAAGGCGACGGTTTCTGGACTCGCACTAGGTATTGATACTGCTGTTCATATGGGTAGCGTTGAAATTGATAGCCCAACAATAGCCGTATTGGCTAGTGGTGTTGATATTATTACTCCAAGACAAAATATATCACTTAGCAGAAAAATATTAGAAACAGGAGGACTTATCGTAAGCGAGCAGCCTCCTGGTACTTTGGCAACTAAAGGTAACTATGTTCCTAGAAACAGAATTCAGGTAGGACTATCTTCCAGTTCTATAATTGTTGAGTCGTCAGTAAGAAGTGGAACGATGACTCATGCAAGGTTCTGCTTTGAAGAACGACACCCCCTTTTTGTGGTAATGCCCGAAGAGGGAAATCCTCTTCAATTAAACTTTTCTGGTCCTGAACTACTTGTTAATGAATTAGGTGCAATACCTTTATATTCGAAAAATGATTACAAGCTACTTATGAGTGACTAACACCTTTCGCCTACCTTAAAAATGTCAAACTTAGTTTATTAAATAAGTTATTACGCCAATATTATCTCATATTGGCGTATATCTTTTCATAACGCTGTCATTTATTTGCCCAGTATAATTAAAAAGCATAACTTGCTAGAAAATCTATTTATTAGTCGCGATAAAAATTAATTATTTTTACACTTTAGACATTCTTTCTGCTAATTTTAATTTCGCTTACACAAGCAAAATATATTTATCTATAAACAAAAAAAACAGGATGAAATTTTATGTTTAAATATGCGATAAAAAATACCGCTTTAGCCGCTGCTTTTTTGGCAGTATCTGCTGGCGGTTTACAAGCAGCAACTAACGAATTTTTAAATGGAAGTTTTGAAACAGGAGATTATACCGGTTGGCAATTAGATGAGTATAGCCCTAATGTTTCTGATTTTGGAACATGGGGGATCGTTCAAAATAATCAACAAGTTAATTATGGCGAACAACTATTTGATTACTTTGATCAGGTTTTTCTGCCTGCATTTTCGCCTTCACTACCTAAAACATTTAGTACGCCAGATGGTAATTATATGGCGGTTCAATTTCAGCTATCTGGACAAACTCATCGTCTCTATCAAGATGTTACATTGTCGCAGCGCGCTAAAAAACTGAGTTTTGATATGGAATACGCGAGCTTTTCCGATTTTGGTGATGACCAGAAAGTTGCTGTTCATATTCGTGATTTAAATGATAATATTTTAGAAACTCTATTTGTAACGGTTGAAGGTGCATCGCCTTATGCAACGCCGATGATTAATTATGCATTTGATATTACTGCCTATCGAGGACAAACAATTAGAGTTGATATTGAACTGGTTTGTTATCGCTTCTTCTTTGATTTAGCTTTAGATAATTTTAAAATTGAAAAATCTGCTGTACCGCCTGGTTGGGATAAAGGCTTGAAAAATGGTTGGGTAGGTGATATTCCGCCAGGACTAGAAACTTTACCTGAGGGTTTCTCTTTTGGTAAAAAAGAAGGCTGGGGTGATGAGTATAATCCTCAGTAATTAAATAGCCCTTTATTAAGCAATTTGAAGTTGGCCTCTGGCATTATTTAGAGGCTTTTTAATTTTGTTCAGGGAGAAATGGGCCGACAATAATTTTTTGCCTTAGTCCTTTGATAATAACGAGTATTTTAGAATTAGAGTTCGTTTGCAAAAAACTATTGATTTTTGCTTTTACAGTAAGCTTGTCATGGCTCGCATATCGACTTAAGGCGCAAAGGTTGGCAAAATATACTGTTGCAGTATGTTACGAATGCTACGATGTTCCACTTGACCCTCTTGATAGGCACTGCCTGTTAGTGCAACGACTAAATCTAATTGAGGAATGACAAAAATATATTGTCCTCCGAATCCATCAGCATAATAGCTCGAAAAAGTTTGGCCATTTACTGTAAATTTTGTCATCCACCAATGATAGCCGTAACCGACACTTCGATCTTCGCGCAAATCAACACGTTGCTGCGTTGATTGATTTATCCATTGTGCTGATATTATACGTTGGCCGTTCCAGATCCCTCCGCTAAGGTAGAGTTGACCGAGTTTCAACATATCTCGTGCTTTTAAATATAATGCGCTCCCTGTATTTAATTGACCATCTAAACGCCAAAAAGTGAAGTCAGTAATTTGCAATGGTGCTAACAAGTTTTGTTGCAAAAACTGCTCAACGCTTGAACCGCTGGCAATTTGCAGAAGCCTGCCAATCACATAAGAAACTCCGGTAGAATAGGCAAATTGTTCTCCGGGTTGTGTAGCCATTGGGCGATCTAAAACAAATTTTACCGGATCGCTGCTATTGTTCATGTGAGTGAGTATATTATCTTCTTGCAGATATAAAATATTCCATTCGTCCCAGTCGTAACCTGCGCGCATATTCAACCAGTTTTCTAATGTGATATTTTGTTTTTCCGTTGTCCAGTTATCAATAGGTTGTTTATGTGAAAAGTAATCATGTACTTTAACATCGACAGACGGAATGATATTTTGGTCGATAGCGATACCAACCAATGCTGAGGTGAAACTTTTGGTAACCGAATTTAATACGTGTAGTTCTATGTTTTTATTATTTGCCCAACCGTCAGCAAAATCCAGCTGATTACGAATACGGTGATCCAGAATTAAGTGTCCTTGATGAGCAATTGAAATGGAGTCAATATATAAAAAGCCATCATCTTTTTGTTGGATATGATTAATTAATTGATTGATCTTAGTTGGATCAAGGTTTAATTGACTGTAGTTGCTGATTGACCAACCATCATTGAGTTGTATTGGTGGTTGATACTCATATTGGGCAACCGGTGTATCTTTGTCGGATGAGTTACAACCAAGATTCGTTATTAGCAGGAGCGTTACAAATGTGGAATAGACTTTTGAAATACTTTTGGAGCTGAAGTTTTTTTTCATTTTAGTGAGTCAAATTAATTTGTCTGTATCGGTAGCTTGTCTGACAGGTGCTGTATATGAAAAGCGTTATGCGCTTCTAGGCAGAATATTTGCCCTGATATAAATGGCAAGATAAACCTTTGCTCAAAAAATGACAAGTAAAAAGCTGACTTTCGATAAACTTTGGTTGAAATTTAATAAGCAGGGCAAATTGTGACTGGTTTTTTGCACATTCTGCATTATTCACAGGCATTGGGCTATATAGCGTTTAACTAACATCAGCTTATTTAAAAGAAATGATTAAAAATATATGACTAAAAAATGTATCGCTGAATTATGAAAATGACGTTGTGTGCCACTCAACAAGTTAAAAATGACTTGAGTAGTGGCACCTGAATGAAATTGATAAGTTGTTATCGATTAATGAAATCGATTCACTTTAAGCTTGATATCAGACCAAACCAAATGATGATCTGATGAAATCACAGGATAACCGTCTCCAACCAGTCGTCGAGTTTCGGCGGTTGAGTCCGGCCAAAATACCCCACCACACAGTGATTGTATACGTCGTTTAGAAGGTAATACATAATCTACTCTCAAATTACCGGGAGCCGCAGGGTTAAAATCGCCAGTATCGAGTGCCGGGTGGCCCGTGTGTTCTAAATTAGCGGCGCCTTCTAATTGACTATCTTCAATTGCACCAAGGCTACCAGGGGTAAAGTGATTTTGAATAGACGAATGTTCCAGCAGTTGAGCGATCGCATTGTTGGTGCTATCGCCATCAAATGGATCGGCATTGTAATCGCCTAGAATAACAAACGCAGCGTTACCACGCAGGCCACCTCGTCGGCCATTATCGTCATAGATGTATTGGGATTGTTTAATACCGCTTATGTAATCAGCCCAGAAACGAATTTCGTCATGATTACGACGGCCATTTCTATCTTCAGGCCCGTCAAATACTGGTGGCGTTGGATGGGCCGCAAGAATATGTACGCGACGGCCTTTTACCCAAACTGGAATATCCCAGTGGCTTTTGCTGGATAAGCGAAATTCAGCCAGTTCGTCAGCCGAGTAATAATCCATTGGTTCATCACTCGAAGTATCATCGGGCAACAATGCGCCAGGCATATCTTTCCAAAGAAATTTTTGAAAGGTTCTCGCTCGGAAATGATCGATAGGGTATTTTGATAAAATAGCCATACCATATTGTCCTGGAAATGAGCCAAAACCAAATGCATCACCAGGTCCATCAGTGTTACCATCGTTATCCAGATCGAATCCTGATGGGATTCCGGTATTCGATTGGGCGGCAAAAACATAAGGATAATTGACGGGTTTTTGACCATTTTGGCTGACAGATAAGTAATTACTTTTAAACAAGTCAATCGCTGTATGATTAGCGTCATAATCGATTTCGTTGAGTAAAATGATATCTGGATTAACTCGCTGGATAATCTCTGCAACGGCACTGATTTGAGGATGGTCCGTAGTTTGTAAGTCGCTAATAAGTTGACCCGATTGATAGCGGTTAAGTGAAATATTAAAAGTTGCAACACGAATACTATTGATAGGCTTTAGCAATTCGCCGTCTAAATCTAGCGGGGTACACATGTTGGTTGAAACGGCACTGACAGTGGTTGTGGTGAGCACAGCCGCAGCGGCTAACCAAGCACGCAACAGGTTTGTTGTTTTTTTAAACATTATTTTTTCATTTATAGTTGAGGAATTAATGATTGAGATTATGCGGTGGTTTTATGAATATAATTTGAACAGAGAATTAAAATTTAATGACGAAATGTTGAATCTATGTTGAACTGCTAGCTAGTTAACAGAAAAATACTCATAGCCCAAAATTATGCATTGAGCCCAACGAGAATAAATTAATATGCTCGTTGAGTTTTATCTGTATCGCGAAAGGAAGGGAAAGCTTAAACAAAATAAAGCGGTGTTCAATGGGTTATCCAATACCAATAAACACTTAAAAAATTTTTAGCTTGAATTTATTTAACCGTTAAATAATAAATACTGAAAAGTCCCTCTTGATCTATCCAGTGTTTTTTACACGTTAAACCTGCTTTTTCTGCCAGGCGTGTAAAACGTTCAACCGAATATTTATAAGAGTTTTCAGTATGAATTTTTTCACCTTTGGTAAAACTAAATTGTTGTTGATTAATTTTAACCGATTGGGCTTTTTGGCTGACTAAGTGCATTTCGATACGTGATTGTGACGCATTAAAATAAGCGGTATGTGAAAATGCATCAAGATCAAAGTTGCCGCCTAATTCGTTATTAATTCGAGTAAGTAGGTTTTTATTAAATGCCGCTGTGACACCTTCGCTATCATTATAAGCCGCTTCCAGTCTTTCAACCGGTTTCACTAAATCAACACCAATTAATATAGCACCTTCATGTCCAACTAATTTGATTTGGTTACGCAAAAAGTTTTCGGCTTGTGGTGGTGTAAAATTGCCAATTGTTGAGCCTGGAAAAAATACAATGCGGTTAGACTGTTCAGCACCACCTTGCCAGTGAATCGCATCGGTAAAGTCACCTTGAATTGGTAATATTTTTACCTTGGGAAATTTATTTTTAATTTTCTGAGTACTGTAAAAAAGAAAGTCAGCAGAAATATCAATTGGTACGTAGGTTGAAGGTGATTTTAGCGCGTTTAATAAGTTTTGAATTTTAATGCCTGCACCTGCACCAGGTTCAATTATTACCGCTTCAGGACCGATTAAAGAGGATAGTTCAAATTTTATTTCGTCGAGTAATTGCAGTTCTGTGCGTGTAATATAGTATTCTTTCACATCACAAATTTTTTCAAATAATTGCGAACCATATTCATCATAAAAATATTTGCATGGTAATTTTTTCGGGGTTGTTGATAACCCTTCTATTACATCGTCGATAAACCCTGTTGGGGTTTCTGCCAAGTCTTTGACTTTTACATCCATTAGATTGTCTCCGCAAGTCGAATCCCGCTATATTGCCAGCAGGCGTCAGGATAAAAGAAATTTCGATAAGAACAACGTATATGTCCGGCGGGCGTGACAATCGAGCCTCCGCGCAAGACATACTGATTAACCATAAACTTTCCATTATATTCACCAATTGCGCCTGGCGGTGGTGTAAAACCTGGATATGCCGCGTAGCTACTGCTAGTCCATTGCCACAGTTGATTAAACAACTGCTGTAATTGATCGCCATGGTTTCGGGCGGCAACTTCCCACTCTTGCTCTGTTGGTAATCGTTTGTCGCACCAATTAGCAAAGGCGTTTGCTTCAAAGTAGCTGATGTGTTTGACAGGCTGATGTAGATTCAGTGGTACTAATCCGCTGAGTGTATATTCAAACCATTGGTTCTCTTTTTTCACCCAATAAAGCGGATGATTGATATTATTCGCATTAATTTTTTGCCAGGCTTCTGATAACCAGTGATCAGGTGTTTGATAACCATTATCTTCGATAAACGCCAAATATTCTGCATTTGAGACTAACTCGGTCGCAATACGAAATGCATTCACATAAAACTGATGCCGCGGCCCTTCATTGTCAAAATAAAAAGTTTCATTATTATGTCCAATACTAAAAAGTCCTGCATCTATCTCCAGCATTTGCTTATTTTTCGAGGGTGTCAGCGTTTCAATATAGTCGACCGAAGGATAAGTTGGATTAATTGACAATAAATGCTTTAAGTCGGTTAACATTAATTCTTGATGTTGTTGTTCGTGATTAATAAAAAGCAACACTAACTGTTCGAGTTGTTGATGAGTCAAGTTGATGACATGGGCATTCGGTGAAGTCAGTAGTGCAAGCATTTGCTCATCAATATATTTTCGATATTGAAAGATCGTAGATAAGTCTGGCCGAGTTAATAGCCCTCGTTGTGGGCGCGGAAACTGTTGACCAACAGCGTTATAATAAGAGTTAAACAAGTATTCATAATCTTTGTCGAATACTTGAT
The DNA here is from genome assembly GCF_040719265.1 of Aliikangiella maris. Classification (NCBI taxonomy): domain Bacteria; kingdom Pseudomonadati; phylum Pseudomonadota; class Gammaproteobacteria; order Oceanospirillales; family Pleioneaceae; genus Aliikangiella; species Aliikangiella maris. The sequence continues at coordinate 106,069 of NZ_JBFDAH010000002.1, forward strand.
AATTATTTTTATGAGGCTTGAGGATAAAAGTTTCAAATGCCCAGCTTGTGTGGGCTAAGTGCCATTTTAGTGGCGACGCATCAGGCATAGACTGTGCCTGAAGATCTTCTGCTGATAAATTCTGACAAATGGTGAGAGAGCTTTGGCGAGTCGACAAAAAAACATCTGTCAGCTCGCTAATATTTGACAGTGACGATATTAATTGCACTGTATCGGGTAATGATGGGGTAGACTCATTAGATTGAGTCTCATCAGCTATCGATTGTGTATTTTTCATTTTGTAATTAATTAAAGCTCAAGTTTACCGTCAAAAACTTTTGGTATATGCATTAGCATATGAGTAGATATTGTCTTTGCTTTTTGGTAAATACTAAATTATTTGGTAAATACCGTCTTTCGGTCATCATTAAATATTTAATACCAGTTTTAATATCAATTAAGCCGCAACGAGATAAAATAACAATGACATAATACTTTGATTCATAACTTCAATTCATAGTACTTCGATTCATAGTACTTCGATTCATAGTGCTTCGATTGTTATTAAGACTTAAGTTGATTATATTACTTAACACCTTAATAGGTAATATCTGTCATATACGGATTATTTTTAATTTAAGATTATTAGCAAAGTTTTTTTATACATATTGCTGCTGAAATTTTATGCAATACATTTATCTTAGTTTTGTTTATATCTTTTATTTAGGTATAAACTATTTAGATAAAAACTATTCTGGTATATAAATTATTCGGTTCTTAAACGATTTAATTAAAAACCTCGGACCTTTATTATCTGCTTCTTTTGAATTAAATATTTAAATTGACTTAATTGAAAGCTATCAATGGTGTTGATAATTAATTTTGAGCTTTTATTTGAGAACTCTTTTTTGTTGATACAATGCTGTACAAGATTACATGCTTTAAATCAAAATATCATCTTTAATTTCTGTTTATTTGAGATAAATTAATCAATTAATTCATTAAATCGCGGCGATTTTAGCGCTATTTCAACATTTTTTTGCTCAGTATTTACATTATGACAATTTAATAACAATAAACAACCAGTTATCATGCAACGTTTAATTTAGAATATTGATTAAAGTATTGTGAAATTAAACGCTGAATTTCTTTCATCATTTTGTTAACACCAACGATTTAATTCGTTTTATAAAACTTATCACCTACATTTTTGAGTTCGTTCAACTGGTTCGATAATGATTGATATTTCTTAGATGACAAAATATTTGTCAATCTAGTTGAAATTTATTGATGAAGTAAAAATATTATGCCATTTAATTATGGTAAATAAGTGATATTGCTAGTTTTAAAATAGACAAGAACGACAAAGCGACTTGCTCGGCAAATATTTTAATAGCAAATTCGTGCATTAATAATATTTCGTAAGTATTCAGCACAAATACTTAATAAAATATATTAGTGTAAGGAAAAAAGATTTTTTATCGAAATAAAATTACGTCGTTTCTTTTTGTCTCCCTCGCTTCTTTTCTTGTGTTTCTCGCCAAATCGACAATTAATTGACAGGTGGTTAAATAACCGTCAATAAATCAAAGATTGTATTTTAATTGTTCATATCATAACCTTAGCGCCTCAATCTCTTATGGAGATTGGTAGAGTTTAATTAAGAATTGATAGAGATAAAAAAAGCTATTTTTTTCAAAAAGTTAAGAGAGGATAGGCGAAATTGGTTGAATTATTGAATTTTAAATGTTGCATCAGGTAAAGCGTGTTGTTTAAGTATTACTTTATTCTATTGGTGAATTTGCTGGCGATATTTCAATTATCGGCAAATAGCCAGATTTACGATAAATTATATGGCGAGCTATTTGCGTTAGATGAGCTTGTTGTCGCCAAACCTGTTGAAGCACTTGAAAGATTGGACTTAATGGACAAAAAATTAGTCCAGTCTGATCCTCGACTGCACCTCTTCTGGCTGCTGCGCCAAGCTGAGGCCAGCAATTATTCATATCATTTTGAACAATTCGAAAGTAGTGTTTCTCAGGCAAAAGACTTGATTAATTTGTCTACGCCGAGTGAAATCGCCAATCGTATTAATTTTTTACAAGGTGTTATTTATCAGCGTAAAGGAGACTATCAGGCCGCTATCAAAATATTAACTGAAGTAGTGAATGCATTAGCTCATCATAAAAAACAGCGTTTATATGTACGCGCATTGATTGAACTTGCTTATACCCGCAGTTTGGCAGAGCAATTTGAAACCTCCCTGTTGGAGTTGCAACATGCGTTTGAGTTAGCGACTCAGATGGGGTCAGAATTGTTGCTGGGTATCACCTATGAGACGTATGGCGCATTATATGGCTACATGGATAAACGTGAAGATAGTATTATGGCTTATCAAAAAGCACATAAAATTTATTTGGCACTTAATTACCCCTATTATATAGGGGAAAGTGCTTTTGGTATTGCCACTACTTATCGTTATTGGGGAAAACCAGAAAAAGCGCTTGATTGGTATAAACGCTATATTGGTGCGGTTAATGGATTAAACAAAACCTATACTGAATTTTTTTATTTTTATGGCGTGGCCATGATCTTGGCTGAAGAAAATAACTGTGAAGCTGCATTACCAATGATTGAGTCGGCTTTAAATGTTGCTGAGTTTAAAGATTATCGAGCAGAACTTTTCAAGCAAAAAGCGCTGTGCAGCGCAAAGCGACAAAAGTTTGCTGACGCAAGTGAAGCGCTTAATCAAGCCAAGAAAATCTATCTGCAAATGCCGGCGCTAATTGGTACCAGTTGGGAGATTGAAGTTCAAAAGATTGAAGCGCAAGTTATGGCTTTAAGTGGGGATTATCAAAAAGCTTATGCATTATTAGAAAATTACTATCGACAATTGCTTGCGGTTAAACAAAATAATGTTTCTAATCGGCTGGAAAACCTACGCTTAAAAATAATGAATGAGCGAGAGCAACTTGAACTGATTAAATTAGAAAAACAATCGGCAATTCAACAGCTCAAACTAAATGAACAGCTACAGGAAATTAAGTTGCAAGAAACCTGGTTAATGATTTCTGTCGTTTTATTTATCATTATTGTTGGCATAGCCTGGTGGCAATATCAGGTTTCAAGAAAATTAAAGGCTTTAGCCATAACTGATGAGTTAACCGGACTGTCTAATCGCCGATTAATTTTTACAACCATTGATAGAATGTTAAAAAGTGGTGCTAAACGTAAAAGCAAAGCACGACTAGGGTTTAATAGCCATCAACCAGTTCATCATACCTTAATGTTAATTGATGTGGATGATTTGAAACCAATCAACGATGAATATGGTCATCAAGATGGTGACAAGGTTATTAAGATGGTGGCTGATGCTGGACGTCAGGTATTGCGTGATGGTGATGTCTTTGCACGTATTGGTGGTGATGAATATATGCTTTTTCTCACGCGCACAAATGAACAGCTTGAATTAGATATTGCTAAACGGATTATTGAGCAGGTTGGCTCAACAAAAATCACCACTGAGTCGGGAAATTGCATTTCTGTTTCTGTTAGCATTGGTGTGGTTTCAATTACCGATTTAGATGTTGATCCGGAAACCCTTTATGGACGAGTTGATAGTGCACTTTATCAGGCAAAATCTGCTGGTAGGAACTGTGTTAAACGATGGCAAAAAATAAAAACTTCATCTATCTAAAAAAAATTGTTAGTGATTAATATTGAAAAATATAAATAATAAAAATTTAAAGGGTTGTAAAAATTAATAAAGATAATCTAACAATAAGCTCAAAAATTAAATTAATTAAATGTAATTGAGATTTTTTTTATTTGATAAAGTGATAATCGCAATATGATGTCAAGTGTAAGAACAGTGATCCATGTCAATTTTTTTGAGCGTTAAAAAGATATAATCCTGCGCCGTTATTCATCGCCAAGTTCAAACTGTTTGTGTTATCGATTTAGGTTGAGTGTTTTTTAATTCTAATGGCTTGCTGGTTTGTTGGCTTGATGTTTCAATTTAGAGTGCGAATTTAGGCGTAAATGTTATATCCCAAGGTAAATCTTTAGATTAAAATTTAGAAAAAATGTTAAATAAAAAACTAAATTATAAATGTTGTTGAGTTTGAAATGTCGACTGATAATTCTATCTTGCTGAAAGAGCTGGCTGTGCAGGCTTTTTTACTTTACATTATTTTTACTGGGGTCGTTGCTCTGTTAGCACACGATCAGTTAATTATAAGTGCTAATAGCCAGGCATTAACGATATTTGAAGCACAATCTCAAGGTATAGCGTCATTAACATGGGAGCTTGATCACAACCCCTCAAAACCGCTTCAAGCGAATAAGGTGTTTGTGCTAAAAAAAAAGCAAGCGCACTTAGCATCTGAACAGGCTTATGCACTACTCGAACTCAAATCACAGCTTGCTCACAAACCTTACTAATTCTTTACTTTTACGTTCAAATCATTGTTACTTTATCCCAACTGAATTTTTATAAGTAAATACCAGTATTAAATAATTCAGTCTGGGATTGTTGAAGCAAACCAGCTTAAATAAAGAGTTATTTCGATTGTAATTTCCAACTCAGTGTTTTTCCGGCATAAAAGGGCACAATAGGGTTACCATTTGGTAAAATAATTTCTTCGGGGACTTGCCAGGACTCTTTCACTAAAGTGATGGTTTGTGTGTTACGAGGTAACTGATAAAAGTCTGCGCCATAAAAACTGGCAAAGGCTTCAAGTTTTTCAATCACACCTAGTTCTTCAAACACCTGTGCATAAAGTTCGATAGCACTCCAGGCACTATAACAGCCGGCGCAACCACATGCATTTTCTTTTCGATACTTTTCATGAGGTGCAGAGTCAGTACCTAAAAAGAATTTGCTATTACCTGAGGCAACTACTTCACGCAAAGCTTGTTGATGAGTGTTGCGCTTTAATACGGGTAAGCAGTAGTTATGCGGTCTAACACCACCAACCAGTAAGTCGTTTCGGTTAAGCAATAAGTGCTGAGGAGTAATGGTTGCAGCAACATGATTATCTTGCGCTTTGACAAACTCAACCGCATCTTCAGTGGTGATATGTTCGAGCACGATACGCAGTTGACTAAAATGACTAACAATTTTGTTGAGAATGGTATCGATAAATACTTTTTCACGATCAAAAATATCAATATGTGAGTCTGTCACCTCGCCATGAATCAGTAAGGGCATATCGGCATTTGTCATTGCTTCAAATACTGGAAACAAACGGTCAATTTGACTGACTGCGGCATCTGAATTCGTTGTCGCACCGGCAGGATATAACTTGGCCGCCGTTACTCCGGCAGCCTTGGCTGCTAGGATATCTTGTGGTGTCGTCTGATTAGTCAGATAAATTGTCATCAATGGAGTAAAACTATGTGCAAGATTTGCTGGAATCGCTTCATTTATACGTGCTTTATAAGCTGCCGCCATTTCGGCATTGACAACTGGTGGAACCAGATTCGGCATGACAATTGCCCGAGCAAAACATCTCGCGGTAGCCGCAACGGTTTCTGTCAGCATCTCACCGTCTCTTAGGTGTAAGTGCCAATCATCGGGTAGAGTGAGTGTAAGTTGGTTTGTCGTTGTTTGCTGCATGATTCTCTCTAATCAGTTAATTATGGTGGCTAATGGTGACACTCGCATCCTTGGTTCACCTCATTGACCGAGGACAGATTGTCTTCAGTGAGCCGTAATTAGTTAGGATAAAAAGTTGACTGCCTGATATCGGCAGTCAACTTAAAATCATTTAATGTCAGTATTTTTTACCCGTATTACCCGTTGTTTGAGTTTTTTTACGTTTAAATGCTGAGTGTGTTGATTTTTTATGACGAGACTTAAGCGTGCGGCTGTTTGCTGCCGGTACTAGTTGGTTTGGACCATCGCCAATTAACTCTTCGCGTTTTAACTCTTTTAACAACTTACGAATTGTGGGCCAGTTTTGCTCATCATGATAACGGAGTAAAGCTTTGTGCCGACGTCTTCTATCCAGATCTTTTTCGGTATAAACACTCTCACTTTTATAGGTGACTTTTTTTAGTGGGTTTTTCTCTGAGTGGTACATGGCGGTTGCCAGAGACATCGGTGACGGATAAAAATTTTGCACTTGATCCAGGCGGAAATCATGACGCTTTAACCACAATGCAAGATTGAGCATGTCGGTATCATCACAACCCGGATGTGCCGAAATAAAGTAGGGTATTAAATACTGCTCTTTACCGGCTTCTTTTGAATACTGCGTAAACATTTCGTTAAATTTGTTGTAGCTGTCCATACCCGGTTTCATCATCTTTTCGAGAGTATTTTTTTCACTGTGCTCGGGGGCAATTTTTAAATAACCACCAACGTGATGAGTAACCAGTTCCTTAACATATTCCGGATCTTCAACTGCCAAGTCATAACGTAGTCCAGATGCAATTGCAACCCGTTTGACTCCAGGAATCGCTCTGGCTTTACGATATAGCTGAGTTGTTTGTGAATGATCGGTAATCAGGTTTTTACAAACCGTGGGATAAACACAGGATAGTTTGCGGCAGTTGCGCTGTATTTCATCATCTTTGCAGTTCAGATGATACATGTTGGCGGTTGGGCCACCTAAATCTGAAACAGTGCCGGTAAAGCCTGGCACTTTATCACGCATATCTTCAATTTCTTTAACCACCGATTCTTGAGAGCGACTTTGTATAACCCGACCCTCGTGCTCTGTAATCGAACAAAAAGTGCATCCGCCAAAACATCCGCGCATAATATTCACAGAAAAGCGAATCATTTCATAGGCGGGAATCCGTGCGTTTTCATAAACCGGGTGAGGAACTCGTTCATATTCTAAATCAAACACGCCATCTATTTCGGTGGTTTCTAGTGGAATCGGGGGCGTATTTACCCAGACTTCTTTAGTACCATGTTTTTGAACAATGACATGAGCATTGTGTGGATTGGATTCTAAATGCAAAATCCGCGAAGCATGGGCATAGAGGGCGGCGTCTCGGCGAATTTTTTCAAATGATGGTAATCTGATTACGGTCGATTGTCGCTCCAGCTTTTGTTTACCCATTAGTGGCATAGGCACTATTTTAATCGGAATACTGGTATCGGCTTTGGCTTGGTTCTGTTTGCTTTGGCAGCTCTCTGACGCCGGATCATTATATTCATAAGGATTTGGCATTTGCGCAATATTGCCCGGCCAGTCAATCCGGGTTGAATCGACTTCTGTCCAGCCTTCGGGAATACTGTCGCGGACTATTGCGGTACCGGGTATGTCAGTTAACTCTTTGATAGAGCGGCCAATCGACATTTGATAAGCAATTTCAGCCATGGCTCTTTCGGCATTACCATAGAGCAAAATATCGGCCGCTGAATCAATCAATATGGAGCGGCGTACTTCGTCACTCCAATAATCATACTGTGCAATACGGCGTAAGCTGGCTTCAATTCCACCAATAACGGTTGGCGTGTCAGGATAGATTTCACGGCATTTTTGGGTATAAACAATAACCGCGCGATCAGGGCGTTTACCTGCTGCCGCGTGCGGGGTGTAGGCATCTTCACTGCGTAGTCGTTTATCGGCGGTGTAGCGGTTGATCATGGAATCCATATTGCCCGCGGTAATGCCAAAAAATAGGTTGGGTTTGCCTAGGGCTTTGAAGGCTTCGGGATCATTCCAGTCTGGTTGCGAAATAATGCCGACTCTAAATCCCTGAGATTCTAAAAATCGACCAATAACTGCCATACCAAAGCTAGGGTGATCTACGTAGGCATCGCCAGTGACAATAATGATATCGCAGCTATCCCAACCAAGTGCGTCCATTTCGGGCCGTGACATGGGTAAAAATTTGGCCCGGCCATAACATTCTGCCCAATATTTGGGATAAGAAAACAAATTTCGTTCAGCTTTTATCATCGATAAATTCAGGATTAGATAATTAGGGGCATATTCTCTCAAAAAATTAGGGATATTTCACTATTTGGTTGATTTTTAGGCAAACTAATCGACTCAAAGCTTGTTGGTATGAAGATAATTGGGGCGATTGAAAATACTTTGTCGCTAACTTATTGCGGGTAATAATTCTAATTTGGAGAGTGCTTGTCGATAAGGTGTGCTTTTCAAATGTTTGTGAATACCGCTACTTGTAAATATCAATGTTGGTTTGACACAGAGACTTGTTGACTGTGGATGATCTTTTGCAGTTAATCATTGCTTAATCATTATAAATACCGCTCGCCTAATAAAATGGGCGAGCGGAATATGGCTTTAATCCAAGTATTTTTAATCAAATACGAAGTAACTATTCATATTCGGTAAAAAGGGCATCAATCGTGGACTGAGCCAGCGGATGATAGCCTGCTCGCGCTTTTTGGTAGATGCTGACAGCAAATGGGCGTGTTTTTTCATCACTGATTAGCGCCTCGTAGAGTGGAACAATCAATTTACGACGTCCAATACTGATTAAGTAATTTTCAAGACGCTGATTAACCACATAATATTTTTTTTGCAGAGATAACAATAACCAGGCATGTGCAATTTCATTGTTGGTAGACAAGGTTAATTGATAAGTTTTATCGAGCAGAGCGAGCTGTTCTTTGCTGATTTCTTCAGGAAGATTGTTAATGAAATATAACCACTCATGGACGGTCCACTGTTTCGTTGGAATATCACTCAAAGCGGCGCGATTGCTAAGCCAGCTATCCATGTGTTGTTGCACTTTAGTAAACGTATCGGATTGGGCCAGTGGTGTAAACGTGGGGAGTCCGGGTTTAAATATCCAGGTTTTTACTTCTTCAATCGTCACTTTTCCTGGGTATTGAGAGATTAAATGTTTATCCAGATATGCAATAAAACCGCGAGTATCGATGCTTTGAAAAGCGTGATTGTCGAAATAGGCTTTTAAAAAGAGATCAAATTTTTCGCGACCAAAGCGTTGTTCTAAAAACCATAAAAACAGATGTCCTTTGGTATAGGGAATGCCCGAAAAAGCATCGTCTGGATCGCGCCCCTGCATCGCAATATGCAAAATTGTATCTGACTCATCTAGTTCTTCAACTTCCTGACGGAGTCCTTGTGAATCTAGTGTTCGCTCCATCATGGCGCGTTTTTTACCAAATACAGATTCCATAATGCGGTTTTCAACATAGCTGGTAAAACCTTCATTGAGCCACAAGTCTCGCCAAGTGGCGTTAGTAACCAAATTGCCCGACCAAGAGTGAGCCAGTTCATGAGCAATCAAATTCACTAAGCTTTTATCGCCGGCAATAACGGTTGGAGTAATAAATGAAAGTCGCGGATTTTCCATACCACCAAAAGGAAAAGAAGGCGGTAAAATTAATAAATCATATTGGTTCCAGCGGTATTCGCCATAGAGTTTTTCAGTAGCATCAATCATTGCCTGAGTGTCTTCAAATTCTTTAGCTGCAACATCGAGGTACTCTGGTTCGGAATAAATAGCCGTTTGCTTTGACATTGTCTTATGGTGAATGTTACCGGCGGCAATGGCGATTAAATAGGGGGGAATTGGTTGTGGCATGGTAAATTGATATATACCGTCATCATGCCATTGCGGATTATTATCTGCACTCATTACCGGCCTGAGGTGTTTGTCGGTGCGAATAGTTGCCGAATAGGATACTCGCATGGCCGGTGTATCTTGAATAGGCATCCAGCTACGGGCATGAATCGCTTGCGACTGACTGAACATAAATGGATGCTTTTTACCGGCAGTTTGTGCTGGTGACAACCATTGCAGTCCTGATGCTTCAGGTGTGGAATGATAATAAACTCTGATTTTAGTGGTCTGTGGTTTTAGCTTAATAACGAGCTGACTGCCTCTGAAATCTGTTTCTTTCGCTAAAGCAAATTCACCTTTATGCCATTGTTGATTGTCAAAATGCTCTACTTTTAAAATTGTTAAGTCGCGCGTATCGAGTTTTAGTTCAGTAACATCTGGCGCAAGGCGTTTTAGTGTGTGCTCAATGTAACCGCTTAGCTGCTTTTGTTTAAAGTCTACAGACAAATCCAAATGAACGTGAGTACTGATGATTTGTGTATAATTGGATTGAGTATGCCAGTCGAGATTATCATCTGCCTGAGTGACACAACTAAAAAGCGTTAGGCTCAGTAGTTGAATAATACGGGTAATTAAATGCATTGTGCGAATTGAAACCTTAAAAAACTGAATTTTTTAGAGTCTAACATAAGATAATTGGTATCGACGAGACTTTCGTAATTTTCAAGAAAAACAAGCTAAGGCCAATAAGAATGACGATTATTGTTATTTTATTTTTTTGGCTGACAGGGTTTTGCTATTTAACCAGATTGTTGCCAATAATCCGGCGGCTGAAATGCCGGCTAACAATAGAAAATAATGTTGAAAGCCACTTGCGCCAGGTGATGCATCAAGAATTCGACCTGTTAATGATGCAAAGAAAATATCCGGTGTAAAACCGATTAATGAAATTAAGCCTACTGCAGTACCTGTTGTGTTTTGTTTGATTCCCGAAGCTTCGACTAGTGCAAAATAGATCCCTCTTAGAGCGTAAACGGCAATAAAGGTAATGACAATATTAAACACAACAATATTTAAAGTCATCGAGTAGGGATGTAATAAACCAAGTAGTAAAAAACTCAATAGCGTGAGCGTAAAACATAGTGCTACTTGCTTGCCAATTTGCCATCGATCGGCAACTAAACCCGCCAATATGGCTGCGATTGGACGAGTATAGCTGGCCCAAGTAACAAGGTTGGCTGACTCGACCGCATTCATGTGTAATACCTGACTGGCAAATAAACCAAAATTATCGAGTGATTTAAAACCACAGTATGCACAGATAATTATCCAACCCTGCAACCAGACTCGACTATCTTGAGTGACCTCGATAAGATGCTTGACGTGGCTGGTAGCAGACTTTGCTGTTATAGACTGATTTGCTAATGGGGCAAAAGCCTGTTTTTCGGTCAGTGATTGTACGGATAAAAAATGATAAACCAACAAACCTGATAGTAATGTCAGTAAGCTATAAAACAAAATAATCTATTGTAATGCATGGCGAGCCGCAATTTGACTTTCTGAAAGCGAAATGGCTGATTGCCTTGTTGTGGCGGGAAGCAGCGCATCACTTAAAATGATGATTGCTATGCTGGCAGCAAGACTGGCAACCAGTCCTCGACCACCATCGAGTATGCCAAATGCCGTGCCTTGTAAATGATGACCGGCAATTGCCCACGTCTGCTTAATCATGGCTGACCAAAATAACAAAATGCTGGTGCATCCCCAGTATGCGAATAAAAAGTACAAACTGGATTTAGGGGGAATAGTGGCCAGATAAACGCCGCCAGCCGCGGTTGCTACCAGCGAATAAAACATTAACTTTTGTGGTGCAAAACGATCTGTCAATATGCCGCTCGGAAAATAACTAAGCATGGCTACAATACCATAGAGTGCGAAAATATCACCCAGCTCGGTATTGGATAATTCAAAGACTTGTAAAAATGTTGGCCTGAAGAAACGCGGGATATGAAAAGGTAACGAAAATATTAGCTCACCAGCAATAATAATAACCAGTAAAGTGGTGATTTTATGTTGAGTTATTGATTGAGTAAAACGCTTGATAGTGTTGTTTTGAATTAAATTGCTGATGCACAGTATGATTGCATAGCCTGCACAGGGGGGTAAAGTTGCATTCCCCAAAAGTATAGAATATTTCACTTAAGATTATTTCATGAGATCTGCAAAGTGAGAGTCAGCAGATGATAAAGCCCAAACAGCCAACCTAAAGTTGGCCATAAGGGCTTTGAGGAGGACTCGATTATTTAACTGATAAAAGTATCAATTGATTGAAAACGTTTAAAAGTTATATTGTAGTGCGACTCGATACTCTCTGCCAGGAATGGCTGCGCTGTATAAGCCTGCATTGCCAAACGGAAAGTTGTTCCATGTTTCGTCTTTTGGTAACCCTTCGTCAGTCAGGTTATTTAAGGTTAGCCCTAACGACATATTCTCTGTAACCTGGTTACCGACATAAAGATTGGTCAGGAATAATGCATCACTACGTCCTGAACCATCCCATTTAAACCCAGAACCATAGTACATGGTTGAAAGTGAAACATTCCAAGCATCATATACCCACTGAGTCTGTAATTTACCGCGGTTTCTGAGTAATCCGGTGTCTTGATTACGCCACTCAATGACCGGTGAAGCATCATCATATTGCGTTTGATAAGTATCCACATAGTTGTAATCAAAGGTGAAATTAAAGGTACCCATTTCTTCGGTTTCTAAGCGATAACGTGTTGCAAAATCTAAACCACGCGAACGGAAAAAGCCTTGGTTAATGTGACCTGCTCGTGAGGTTACCGGTGCGAGTTGACCATCATCATCACGTGCAACATGATCTAGGGCTGAAACACATTCTGGGCTATTGATATCGAGCTCTCTGCTTGGGTTATAAATATCAAATCCAAGGCGACAGCCTGCTTCAAGATCGATGTAATCAGTCATCGAAACACTGATAATACGGTTTTGTACTTCAATTTCATAGATGTCTAATTGAACAGTCCAATCATCAGTAACATCATAAATAACCCCGACGTTTGCAGTGTAACCTTCTTCCTCTTCTAGTGATAAATCACCACCAGTACCATGCTCGAAGCTGTTAATAGTGGTACAACCTACGCACGAAAAGTCCCAATTTGCGGCGCTGATCTCACTTGGATCGGTATAGTTGCCAGAATTGATTTTTTGTAGAATTTCTGCGTTAGCTGGATCGTTAATAGCAAGCCATGGATCTTGAACTTGTCCAACAAACTGCGTGCCGCGCTTACCAAATAAACGATGCATATCTGGCGCACGGAAATTGGTGGAATAAGATGCTCGAATTAATAACTCATCAACCGGACGATATTCTAGACCTAACATATAAGTTTGGGCTGAACCTGTTTGTGAATTATCGTCATAATCATCATAGCGTGTGGCTAACGAAACTGAGAGTTGATCAGTAAAAGGTAAGTTTGCTTCGATGCCCACACCAGTATGATCCCGTTTACCTTCTGTTGCTAGTCCAACAAACCAGTTGACTAATCCATCAGCAAATTCTTGAGGGGTATTTGTTAAAGAAATTTCCGATTGTGAAAATTCAACCACGGCTGCTACGCCAATCGCACCACCTGCCAGTTCACCAAACTCTCCGCTGACATCAAAAGAGATACTGGCATTTTCACTGCGTCCAAGCGTTTTTGAATCAACAAAAAATTGCTCAGCGCGATCACCTGGATTTTCATACATTCCTACATGACCAAATAGTGGTAAATACAAATCTTGCATTTCACTGGCATCCATGCGGAAAACTTCATAATTGCTGTATTGAATCCAGCGAGTCGATGGATCTACACTTTCTAATGGTGTTCCTGGATTACCAAATCCTAAATAAAGTCTTGCCCAGTTATTTTGGGTCAATACCGGATAAACTTCTTCTGAGTCATTTCGTGCGAAACTGGTATTTAAACCCCATTGCCAATTATCATTAAAGCTACCATCGAGACCAAACTGAAAAGAGAACATTTCTTCTTCGTATTCAATGTCGGGGTTATGATTTTCTGGATTGATTCGTTTGGCATACCATAAGTTGTTTAACCAGGTGGAGTTATCCCAATCAGGATTTCCATTGGCATCATAAGCGATATCCCAGACTTCTACATCTTGAGGTGTTGCTGACCAATAAATCGTATTTTGACGTTTTGTCTGGTTGTAAAAAAATGAAGCGCGGCCGCTGATATCGTTATCTAGTTCAAATGTAGAGGTTGCAAAAACACTGGCCACCTGACGCGGCTGAATCATTGACATTTCACCAATACGCTCATGTCCACAATAATCGCCATTGGGCTCTAACACCTGACCATCAGTCATCGCGCATTGTTCTGCTGTTGGGCGAATTTGTCCGTGCCACCAGCTCCAGATTTCAGTATCGTTACTGTAAAGTCCGCGTGCTGAATAAAGTTCTGGATTCGGAATATCTTCAATACCATCATATTCTTTTCGATCATTACCCGTAAAACCGCCGGTATCGGTATAGCTCGCACCTACGGTTATATTCCAGCCTTCACCGCTCCAACCTTTAACGCCATCAATGGCAAAACGATGCAAGTCTCCTTCAAAGGTATCACCGGCTGAAACATTTATCTGACTACCGTCGAAGTCACGCTTTAAAATAACATTGACAACACCTGTCATAGCGTCTGAACCATAAATGGCTGACGCTCCCGTTGATACCACTTCGATGCGTTCAATGGCAGCAATAGGGATCATGCCGAGGTTGACTACATTGTCCGAACCCAAATAAGCTTTTGGCGTAACCGGTAAACGCTGAAAGTCGAGTAGCACTAATGAACGGTTGCTGCCAAGGCCGCGCAAGTTAACGGTTTGCGTTCCGGCACTCCAGCCTAGGCTGCTTGATTCTGGTGATGAAAAACCTGAGTTAGCCGACAATGAATTGATCACATCGTAAGCTGTCGCATGACCTTGTGCGATCATATCTTCAGCCGAAATAATTGTTACAGGTGAAATCCCTTCCATTTGGTTGCGTTTAAGGCGCGATCCGGTAATGACAACTTTGTTGCCTTCACTTTCATCTTTGGCTTCCTCATCTTGAGCGAAAACCGTGGTGGGCGTTAGTGCAAGTGAAACTGCAATAACTGCCGCTTTGAGTCCGGCAACTTGTATTTTTTTAATTAACATATTTACCTCATTCTAGTAGTGGAGTCGGTCGTACAGATGCTCAATTGATGTATAAAAAATCCTGTTTAAATACCTTTTGAGCTTTATTATAAATTATTATTAAAGAATTATTGAGTGCTTCTTGTGCGTATATCAGATATATTCGAGTTTAGCATGGGATTTGATATAAGAAACCATAAATAAAAAATTGTTATATGAATGCGTAACGTTTGTGTAGCGCCAAAATGAGAGCTAGCGCTGAGCCTTTACTCGACTCAAGGATAGCGAAAGGTAATAAAAGTTTGAGAAAATATTAATGAGGAAACGAAATATCCTGATTATTATTGATTTAAGTAACTATTTATTAATACAAAGTGGTTAATTGCCTCGCTACAAGAGGGGAGACTAATAGATTTAAACCCCGTTTAGCGTTAGCAAGGGATTGTTTGAAAAATGTATCAAATTATGTCGTGACACTTTTATTGCTAAGCTTTTATTGCTGAGTTTTTATTGGCTAGCGACTAACTGCGAATCAGTTTAAGTCTAACCTCAAGAATAAAATTGATAAAGGGGCCGATTTAATACTCCAGTGCTTACAATATACATTTTATTCTCAAAAACTTTCATCACTCAGAATGTACGTCAAAACTGGTTTGTATTATAGGTGTTCTGCAGTACGCTTTTTACCATTTTTTTGCCTAGGGCAGTGAAGGGATAAAAAATAAATCGGGAAGCTTTTCATTAACTGTTGGCTGTATGCGGTCAGTCGCTTAACTTGGTATTGATGTTTTAAACATGAAGATTGGTTTAAATATATAAGGAAAGTTAAAACTGACATGGTGACTAAAAATGAAATAGTGATTAAAAATACTTCTATCATTGACTGCTTTAACATGGCTGCTTCCCGATTAAAAAGTTATAGCCCGACTCAAGACCTATGTTGTTGAAAACTGTTTAATGCGTTTTCTGCTTGCAATCTTGCCTGTGAAAACTGGTAATGGCTTGCCTGCAGATCTTTGTCAAAAGTGGTATCAGCATCGCTTCTTTCCATTTTTCCTGAGCAGGAGCGCGGGATAAAAACGTTGAGTGCTTGTATTAAAAAGAAACCACTTAAGCTTAAGAGCCAGCTATGCATCAGCAGATAAACGCTACAGGCAAAAGAAAAGCCAATAACAATCAATAATGCATCGAGTAGGAGCCCACTTAAGCTAAAATGATAATAAACTGAGCGAGCAAACCAGATAATAACTAGGCTGCTGCTTAATGCGGATAAAATTGCACCATCAATAATTAACAAACTGATAATAATCAATAAGTAGCTAAATAATAGACTAAATCGTCCTGTACTAAGGTGACTATACTTTAATAACAGTATCAGATAGGTGATGGTTGTTAATACCAGTAAACTGTGTGCAAAAAAATTATAAGTTAAATGCCAGTTGAGTTGATTAGCGAAATTTTCAGTTAAACTATAAATAGATAAGCGGGGTGTTGTAAAAAATGTTTGCAGCACAGTGTCGCTAAATAAAAAAATTGCTAGTTGAATGAGTAAAGTTGCGCCAAGACTGATGAGTAAGCCAATTTTTATTTGATGATAAAAAAACTGAAATTTATTTTGCATAAATGGCATCCCTTTAACAGGATTATGATTAAATTGGTTTTTTCTCATGAGCGTTCCCTCGCTTGCTTAGCTTCAATTAAAGCCATCGTTATTTCATCTTCGGTCACACTAAAGTGATAGGTATTTTTTTGGGTATAAGGTGCACCTGACTGGTAGTGTTGATTGTTGGTCAACCCAACAGCAATGAGTTGTTGTTGTAATTTTTCATATTGCGCTTCGTTTTCTTCAATGTTTTGCGCGGCTTGAATTTCTTGTTTTTTTAATATGTCTTGCTGTGTCAGTAAGAAATGATGTTGCTTTTGTAAAATAAGTTTGTTTTTAATTTGAACTTTGAGTAGCGCTTGTTGCTGTGTAGTAAAACACAAATCAATATTGCGTTCAATTTTCTCCTGCTCTGTCGCCAGTTGTGCTAGTTGGCTTTTGAGATGTACCAACGATTGTTGGGTTTGCGACAAGCAATATTGCTGTTTTTGCAATTCAGTTTGCATTTCTCTCATTGCCTGCTTTAATAAATCCTGCGGATCTTCAACCCAATCAAGGACTGCATGGATATCTGCTGAGAGTAATGTACCAATACGTTTAAATAATGCCATAAAGTGCTCTCCTGTTTTATCAAGTTATTGAGCGATATTTTAGGCAGAGAGATTCATTTGTAATAGACCAGATTGAGTAAACTTTGAGCATGCCGAATTTACAATAAATTTACCTGCAAATGATATGATTTGCTGATAGTATTTAACCAATGCTGTTAGCATTCATTTTACTCAAACTTGACTAGCTGAACTGAATTAGCTGAGCCGGAATTTTAAATTCAGCTTTTAGCATTTTTTTATCGTGTGTTAAATGACTTATAACTGTCTGCATTTCTCAGGCATGGTTTTCTAGCGCTGACTTAAATACCGAATAGGAACGATTGAGCATGGGACAAAAACAATCAATTCTTGTTGTTGAAGATGAATTAGCCATTCGCACCGGGCTGATTGACGTGTTGGTTTATCATGGCTATCAAGTGGATTTTGCCGAGGATGGAAAACAAGGGCTAGACAAGGCTCTAAATGGCCAGTTTGATTTAATTATATTAGATGTGATGCTGCCTTCAATGAATGGCTATGATATATGTCGTGAAATTCGTCAGCACAACAAAGCGCAACCGATAATTATGCTTACTGCAAAAAGTAGCGATGAAGATATTATTCTTGGACTGACTCTCGGCGCCGATGATTATGTGGCTAAACCTTTCTCTATTACACAACTGCTACTGCGAATTGAAGCGGTATTACGACGGTCAGGTAAAGTAAAACAAATAACGCCAGCAGGTTTAGTCATTCAACTAGATTCTCAGCGTCATCTCGATTTGCAAAATTTATCTGTTGAAATAAATAACGGTTCAGGCGCGCAAACCGTTAGCTTTACCAAACGTGAAATGCAGGTCATTGAGTATTTATATCATAATGCGACCCGCCCGGTTTCGCGTGAAGAACTGCTTGAACAGGTTTGGGGCTATGATCCACAACTGGCCATAGAAACACGAACTGTTGATATTCATATCGCAAAAATTCGCCGTAAAATTGAGCCTGACTCAAAAACACCTCAATTTTTGATTACCGTTAGAGGAGCCGGTTATAAATTAATTTTTCAATCGGTCAATTCGGTAGCTTGATCCATGTTTAGATTAAATCTAACAAAAGCACGAATTGTCTTTATTATCTTTTTTACTGCATTGGTTATACCGACCATAATATTAGGCTGGCAGGCCTATCAACAGTTTCGTTGGAAAGCATTTCACCAGTTTCAGCGAGAAGCACAATTACTGACTGGTAAAATTAGTCAATCACTACTTGGCGCAATAAAAAAGGAAGAACAACGTTCAGATATCGATTATGGTTTTTTAGTTTTGGCTGGCGATCCAAAAGCGGGTTTTGTACAACGATCTGAACTGTCAAAATTTCCGGTAGAGTCACAATTACCTGGTGTTATTGGCTATTTTCAGGTTGATGAAAATGGACGATTTTCAACACCCTTGTTACCTGATGATTTGAATAATGCTTATCGTTATGGCATTAGCGAAACTGAAAAACTGCAACGCTTGCAATTAGCTAATCAGTTACATCAGATTCTCTCGCAGAATCAATTGGTCAATACCAATGCGAATGTGGTTTCAGAATTAAATGCCAGCGAGCCGAATCGCCATTTATCGACCCAATCAACAATGGGACTTTCAGATTCAAGGCAAGCTGCCCCCATGCCATCGAGAGCGGCCGAGTCAATGGAATCTACTTTGCCGCAGTATGAGCCTGCGGCCGGAAAGCAGGAAGCAGAGCAAATTGAAATGAGTCTTGAAGAATCTGCAACAGAAGCGGATTTAGTTCACTTTACACCTCAAGCAGGAATAAAATATGATAAATTGCTGCCGTCATCTTCTCGTTCGCTTGATGCTAAGAAAGCCGAACAGAAAGTGATTCACACTCCTGAGGGGTTATCTAACTTCGATCAGCTTCAATCCGAATTATTACAAACACAACTTGCTGAAGATATTGGGCAGCCTGTTAAAAAAGAGTCCTTTAGCAAAAAGATACAGGCTAAAAAAGAAGCGCTAAAGTTGCAAAAAGCAGAATTAGCTGTGCGTGAATCGGCACAATCAATCGAGATAACGGGTAGCCGTGTAGAAAAAAATTATCAACTACAACCTCGGCAAAAAGAAAGTCGTCTACAATCAAGTAGTCTTCAACAAACTGATAACCAGACAAGTTATCAACAACATGACATTCATCAGGATTCTTTGGAGGAATTACAAGTAAATTTGTTCGAAAGTAAACTTGAACCTTATCGATTCAGTTTGCTTAGTGGTCGTCATTTTGTTTTATATCGTCAAGTTTGGCGTAATAACAAACGACTAGTTCAGGGCATGTTGCTTTCTGTTGATGACTTTTTAGCAGGAACAATTCGTCAACATTTTACTTTGTCGTTACTCGCCGAAGTCTCTTCGCTCAATATTATTTATGGTAAACAACTTATACAAACCTATCAAGGAAAGGAGATAACAAACTACTCTAAGCGGTTAACGACAAAAAGTTTAAACAGTAATGAACCATTACAAGGTGAAGTACTTTATCTTTCTGCCTTAAACGAGCCATTCAACCGGCTGACAATGGTGTTTAATGTAACGCGAATGCCCGTAGGTACAGGCGCTGGGTTTATTGTTGCTATTATCTTGATTTTGTTGTTTGTGATTACCTTGGGAACTTACTGGTTATATCATTTGGCGCTCAAACAAATTGCCTTAATTCAACAGCAGCAAAACTTTGTTTCTTCGGTAAGTCATGAGTTAAAAACCCCATTAACATCGATTCGTATGTGTGGAGAAATTCTACAACAAGGTTGGGCAAGTGATGAGAAAAAGAAAACTTATTATGAATATATTTTTAATGAGTCTGAAAGGCTTTCTCGTTTGATTGATAATGTTCTAACTTTATCTAAAACTCAAAAGCAATCTTCTTTATTGGAAACCAGTCCAGTAGAAGTTCGTGAATTAATTGATTTGATATTATCAAAAACTCATTCCCAAATTGAAGCAAATGCATTTGAACTGTCTGTTGATGTCGATGAGAAGGTTAAACAATATTCTGTAATGGTTGATAAAGATAGGTTTTTGCAGGTTATCATTAATCTGATTGATAATGCGATAAAGTATTCGGCTAAATCTGAACTTAAACGGATTGATATGCAATGCAATTTAGATGCCGATGAACAGTTGGTTTTTTCTATTAGAGATTATGGGCCTGGAATTGCCAAACAACATCTCAATAAAGTTTTTCAGTTGTTTTACCGAGCAACCGATGAGCTAACGCGAGAGAGTCAAGGTACAGGGATAGGATTAGCCTTGGTTAAAGAGTTAACAGAAAAAATGTCAATTAAGGTGAAGGTAAAAAATCGTGAGCCAGGGGTGTGCTTTTCCCTCATTTTTAATCAAGTCGTCAAAAGTAATCAAAATTAATGATTAGTTATTAGTTGCTCCTGCCTTATAATAAATGGTTCAAGTCATATTGGTGTTCTATTTTAATACACTATTTCAGTACTCGATTTAAGTATTTGTCGTTACGATAATTCGACGTCCAACTTACCTGCTGCAAGCTGTGTCGTTAATTAATACAAATTAATACAAAGCTATACAATTTTTAAAATGACACTGACCGATGAATTATTTATGGTGTAGTGATGCGACGACCAGCAATTTTATCAATTTAATAAGGAGTAAAATTTTGCTTAATAAACTCAGCTTAAGCAGTTTGATAGCGACTATATTAACTGCTTTTCTTTTAGGATGTGGTAGCAGTCAAGTTAAAAATATTGTTGAGCGCTGTGTGCCAGTCTCACAAATAAGTGATAATGACTATACTAAAAAATTAAAAAATGAATGTTATTCTGGTAGCGTTCTAATAGCAAAAGATGGTGTTGTTATCTTTGAAGGCGGTTTTGGGTTGTTAAATCGTGAAAAAAATATTAAGAACAAAACTGAAACCGTTTATCGTATTGCTTCATTAACTAAACAATTAACGGCTGCCGCCATTATGATTTTACATGAAAGGCAATTACTCGATATTGATGAGCCTATCGGTACATACTTGGCAGATTATCCCAATGGGGACGTAATAACTGCTCGACATTTATTAAATCATACTGCAGGAATTCCAAACTATGACAAGATTCCTGCGATTTATGAAAATGTCAATACTGATATGACACCAGAGGTTTTGGTTGGACACTTTAAAGATTTACCACTGGAGTTTACGCCTGGCAGCCAGTTTGCTTACAGTAATTCAGGCTATAGCCTGTTGGGGTTATTAATTGAAACGGTATATGGCACAACTTACGCGCAGGCGATGGAGCAACTGATTTTTAATCCATTGAGTATGTATCACTCTGGATATGGGCCCTCGGATATTGTTGCTGCCGATCAAGCTGTTGGTTATATGCAAAATGGAAAAAAGCCACGTCGTATCAGTATGACAATACCTTATTCGGCTGGTGCATTGATTTCCAGTGTTGATGATTTGCATCGATGGGAGCGCTCTTTTTATAGCAACGCTTTACTTAGCGAAGCGAGTAAGGCTGAAATTTTTAAACCCGCCATTAATGGCTATGGTTTTGGCTGGATGACTCGTCAAAACCCAACTACTCATGCGCATAGCGGAGGAATTGAAGGTTTTTCTTCTTTTATCAAACGTTATCCTGAAGAGGGCGTTGTTGTCATATTGCTCTCAAATGTTGGAGGGTTGGAGCTTGGAATATTAGCACATGAGCTTTATCAAATTTACAGAAGTTAATGGCGGGTGAACCGGGAATTTTTGTCTGGCGAAGCCATAAAAAAAGCATGTGATATTTAAAGGGAAAAGAGGCTGAAACTATCAGCCTCTTTATGAGTAAATTGGGCTAACTTACCTGTTTTCGTTATTTACTTTTATTATCAAAAAATAATTTAACTCGATCAATATAACCAACATCACGATTTGCCTGATCAGTGACCTTTAGCTTCCAGGTTCCATTTGAATTAGTAAAGCCAACATTCACATTATAAGTTTGATTGATATTATCAGCACTACCTCCCGTACGATCATGTAAGTTGTAAACGCTATTGTCAGGTGCAATTAAATCAATCACTAAATCGCCAATGTAAGTGTGGATAACCTCAAGTTCAACCATGACTGTTCCTGAACTACCAGAACGCGTGACTTCAATTTCACTGACTGCGCCAGTCGGGTTATTATCGGGAATATCAACGTTATTGGTATTTTCAAACCCATCAGTTGGAGTCGAAGTGGTAAAAGTACCTGTTAATGAAGCATTGCTATAGGCACTATAACCGCGAACTAATACATGATAAGCCCCTGCTTGAATATTGGTAATATCACAAGTTTCATCGTTGCCACCTTTATAAGGACGACATTCCCAATCAGAGGTTGTTGGTTTGCTGCCATATTTAACATACATATCGGCATCACCACTGCCCCCACTCATCACAAATTTCAGTGAGGTTGCACCGGCGGGAACTTCCATGAAGTAATAGTCTTCGTCATCTCTGGCACCGCTTAAGTTCGATCGGGTTTGGCCATTCAGTAATTCATTCTCGGTTGGCTCAACTGTATCGGTAATTTCAACAAAAATGGCAGATACTGCGCCCCAGGTATTGTTGGCATCTTTTGCTCGCACATAAATAATATGGCGACCGTAAGCAAGGTTATCGGTATTAATGCTACCAGTTACTGATTCAGTTTTATTGTTAAAGCTACCATCCTGAGCACTTAAAGGCAGTGCGGTTGCGCCAGATTGCCAAGGTGGAGTATCAACATAATATTCAGCAGCCGTAATATTTTGAGTGGATTCAGTTCCATTGGATGAATTGAATCGAGTGTCGGTTGTCGAAGCGGTTAAAGTAGCACTCTCACCTTGAGGTAAGTAAACAATATCTGCCGTGTTGTTGATTTTTACGCTGGTAATATCAGGGCCGCCTGGGGTGATATAAGGTAGACGGGCAACTTTAGCGGCATATACCAATGCCTCAAGGTTATCGGGCAAAATGGTATTTTGGTAAGTTGAACAACTTTGGAAAAAACTGGTGCCTAACTCAAATGTATAAGCCGCAACCCCTAACTCACCGTAACTAACATCGTCACTGGTACCGTCGGTAGGGTATAAACCAATTGATTGCTGTGGTGTATAGCCATTGAAATAGGCAAACTTTCGTCCGAGAGTTTGTAACTGTGTGCCATTGGGTGCCTGCTGATTCGTATGTCCCCAAGGCCAAAGCACCAGTTCACTATAACTGTGAATATCGATATGTATACCGCTGGTATCACTGGGAGCCGCGTCATTTTGGCCAGGGCCACGTCGATCGGGGAATATTGAGCGAACATAACTTTGCATGGCTTGAATTTCTGGCTCAGAGCCTGCCGATGGTCCGCGATATGTGTCTGAACATTGGTTGCCGCTTGAACCTTGTCCGTTGGTAATATTCCAAGCAAAAGTAAAGTTTCGGTTTAGATCGGCACCTCGAGAGTTTGAAGTTGAGCCGCAATAGTTCTGATTGGTATTTTTTCGCCAGGACAGCCCGCTTTCTGCTTTTTTTCGGCCATCAGGATTGGTGTGTAGCATTAAATGAATTTCATGGTGATCGAGTAACCAGGTTGCGTCAGCATTACTACCATATCCATCAACCAGCCAGTTAGCAAAAGCCAGTGATAGTGGTGCAGTGGTATATTCACGAGCGTGAATGGCTGAGTTAACAAATAAAATAGGTTTTTCACCACTGGTCGATTGATTGGTTAATTGCAAAACTTTAATATCGTAACCGCCAAGGTTTTGAGTTTTGCGCCATGAGTTACCCACATCAACAAATTTTGCCAGGTTACTGTGATTAGCGACGATGCTATCTGCCGAACTAAATGTTTCCTCGACCGTTTCATAACAAGGATAGTTAGGAATTGCTTGCGTTGTCGCATCACTGTTTAATGCGTGTTGAAACTGCTGCTGTAGTTTATCCAAACGGCTGTTTCGGCGTTGAATAAATTCGGTGGCGGGTTGAATTTTATATCCAAAGGTTTTGATCTTTTCAATTTCTTCACTGCTTAACTCCAAAATTAAATAACCATCTTCCCAATTGGTTTCGTGCAGTTGTGAATGAAAAGTAATTGTGGTTTTTCGAGCAATATCTTTACTAGGAAAGTAGGCACGATAAATATTAGTGACTTCTTTTTCCAGTGCGTATTGCTCAAACGTATCGGCCAATTTGGGCAAATCGGCAAATGCGGGCATCATACAGGTGCCTAGTACCATCGTAGTTAGTAGTCTTAGTTTATTTCGTGTTTTCATTATTGTTCTCCGCGAGAGTTGTTTGAATTGCGAAATCCAACATTCAGTAAAAGCTTTATTTTCTTAATGCAAAAAGGACCAATGCATAAAGCAAATAAAATAACTGAACAGGTTAATCGCGGAATCTATCATAGTGATTGCAGCAAAGAATGCACTGTGAAAATTCTCGCTTTTTTCAAAAAGAGATATATTGACGTGTTCATAAAAATAAAAAATAGCAAATTAATCATATGATGGAAGTAAAATATGATGTAATAATTTTGAAGGTTTTAGAGTCAATGAAATTGTTTTATAAGCAGTTTTTTGACTGATGAATTTAAATGTTAAAAATATTTACATCAACTTTTGATAAACAATTAAATACTTATAAATTTGGTGTAAAGTCTTAGTTTTATTTTAGAATTACGTTTTAAAAACAAGATTTTTAAATTATTGAATATGAATTTATGGTGTTGTGAAATTGTATTAATGATTGGTTAAAATTTTTGATGATTTAAAGCTGTTAAATATTCAAGCGCCAACGACTATTTGTCGAGCAACAGAGCATATTCAGGAGCAAATTGACTATATTCGGGTTTTGGAACAAAAGGGATTTACCTATCGTACTGCTGATGGTATTTATTTTGATACGGCTCGCTTGGATGATTACGGGTATCTTGCTCGACTGAATATCGATGGATTAAAAGCTGGCGTGCGGGTTGAAATGAAAGATAAAAGGAACATTACAGATTTTGCTTTATGGAAGTTTACTTTAGACACGCCACGACAAATGAATTGGGAAAGCCCTTGGGGGTTAGGCTTCCCTGGATGGCATATTGAATGTTCTGCGATGGCCAAAAAATATTTAGGTGATCGGTTTGATATTCATTTAGGCGGTGAAGATCATATTGCGGTACATCATGCAAATGAAATTGCCCAGTCGCAAGCTTGTGTTTCTACTAATATGGCTAACTTTTGGATGCATGGTTATTTTTTGCAAATTGATAATCAGCGCGTTGCCAAGTCAGGCCGGTCGTTATTGCTCAGTGAATTAATCGAACGCGGATTTGAACCGCTGGCTTATCGCTATTTAACCTTAACGGCCCATTATCGGAGTCGATTGAATTTTACTTGGGAGTCATTACTGGCTGCGAGTAAAGCACTAAATCGCTTGCGCGCTTTTTTCTCTGAAACTCTTGTGCCAGGTGAGGTTGACAAAATGTTTCAACGAGAATTTTTGCTTCGAGTCAATGATGATTTAAATACACCACAAGCGCTCGCATTGATTTGGCAAATGGTACAAAGTGAGATGCCAAAATCTACGATACAAGCTAATCTAAATTATGCCGAACAGTTACTTGGATTATCACTCAGTGTATCATCAAACATTAATGCTAACGAAAATTCAATGACGATTGACTCAAATCAATCAAGCAGTAATGAGTCGAATATTCCTGCAGTATTAATACAACTTGCAAAGGAACGAAATACGGCTCGATTATCGGGAGATTGGTCATTAGCCGATAATTTAAGAGTAAAAATTGAAGCACAAGGGTATACCATTGAAGATTTAGCTGATGGTTATCGTTTGAGACGAAAAAGGTGTTAGCCTCACTGTTTTAATAATAAAAAGTGTAAAGTAACGAGCGTTTTAAAATAAAATGAAAAATTCAAATAATTTGCATTCAATCTGTCTTAGAATTAAAACGTAGTTGAACAATTATTTGTTAATTAGCTAGACAGTCGATAACAATATAAATAAGGAGAAATGAATGATGATAAGTCGTACTGCTCGATTCCCACTACTATTTTTTTATGTGCTTTTTTTAATTTCTGGTTGCGCAATTCAATTAGCACCTAACTATGACAAGTCGCTTTATGATGGCATTACTCAAAGTAATAATGATATCTTAACGCTCGTGGCACAGGTTGCCGATGGCACTTCATCGAGCGATTTCAAACAGCGCGAGTCAACTTACAATTCACTCATTGGGCGGATAGATGCACTGGCTCTTCAGTCTAATGCTCGTCCGGTACCTGATAGTAAAGTTATTGATAAAGTAAATAATTATTTGACCTCTCGCGGGATAGCAACGGTGACCTCTAGCGAGATTCCCAGTGCTACGGCGCTCAAAGAAATATCGAAAAATTTAACCAAAATGAAACAGACTGACCAGACAAGAGGGTTAGGTAAAAGTGTGGTAGCGATTTTTAAAAATGCGTTCATTATTTCAATGGATCAAGCCTTAACTTATGAAGCATTTTTAGAGCGCTAAAATTACAGGAGAACAAATATGTCGCTTGATGTAAATCAACTTATTATTGATATTAAACAGGCTGCTTCGGGGGTAATTAATCAAGATGTTACCGTGTTGCGTGGTTTTTCAGAGCGCCAGGTAAAAGCTTTGGCAAAACAGGCTGAACTGATTGCCAAAGGTATTGCCGCTGGTGAAATTGATGATGACCTGAAAGACTTTTTTCTGGACTCACTGGAAGATATGGCGCTTAACTTTGCAAAAACACTGCGCGGATTGGTCATGGTAACGGTTGAGAAAGTTTGGAATGCCGTTGTGAATGTATTGTGGAGTGCGATTGGAACTGCCACAGGAATCAACCTGACTGCGCCCAGTCAATAGTTATCCAATTGGTAGAAGTGACCGTGCCAGATTGGATGACTCAAATCAGGCAGGGTCAACTATTGGATGACCTGTTGGCTTAAATAAAATAATCGATAAGGTTGAGCATTAAACCGATTGATATTATGAGCAATTGAGACAGTAAAAACTGTGTTACTGGCGGTATTATCTATTTCAGTTATATATTTTAAACTTATAACCACTATCGGCTATTAATTCTAATAGCCTTGATTTTTATCAATAAATTGAGATTTTAAAGCGAGCACGGTTTAGCATAATCGCGGCTTTTGACTATACTCAAATTTTAAAATACGAAAGAAAAATTGGGTGGTTGGGCCGGAATGTTGTCAACATTACTCAAGCCAGGACTGGCATTATTTAATCGAATTAGTCTGGCTAAAAAGTTTATTTTTATTTTTGTACTGTATTTATTTCCGGTTGGTTATATTACCAACTATACGCTTTCTAAACATCTCAACGCAATTGATACCATTCGTGCTGAAAAGCAAAGCTTAGACCATATTACCGGATTAAAAACGTTACTGGTTAAGCTGGTCAATTTACGTTCTATTGAAAGCTTGCAGCGCAGTGGTCAAAATCGGCAAAGCGAAATTACTCGACTACGTACCGAGATCGTACAGCAAATCCGCCTGTTACAGCAATCTGGGTGGTTTGATAGTCGACAAAAGAAATCGGCACGTGTGATTTCGTCACAATTTACGACATTATTAAATAGTTGGGAGCAGTTTAATAGCACATCCGACCAAGCCAGAATAAGAGATGGCAAAGCGTTAGATCAAGTTATCATACAAGTGACAACATTAATGAAACTGGTGTTAGAGCAAAGTCCTTTATTGACGGATAGCGCTTCATATACGGCATTTTTAATTCGGGCTTATATTTATGATTTGACAGAATTGACTAATAAGGTGGGTCAGGTACAAAGTGTGGGTAGCAGCGTAAGTGCCCAAGGTAAGTTTACCCAAGATTCCTTTATTCAATTGTCGAATTATGTCGCACAATTAAAAGCGGCTCATCTGGATTTAATGCATACGATGCAAGCGGCGCTTGATGAATTTAGTGGTAATAACCTCGTTGCTCAATCAGTGGCACAAGTTGACCAGATAACACAGCAATTTCTACAGCGTACCGAGCAAGACTTGCTTATCCCTGAAATAATGAGTATTCAACAGAATACTTTCTTTCTTTTGGGAGAAAGTGTGTTGCAAGCTGCTGAATCACTGTCAATACAAACGGCCAAAGCACTAACCCTTGCATTGGAAGCAAGAGAAAAGCAAGTGGTCGTTGAAGTTTGGATGAATATTATTTCATCACTATTATTGGTCGGTAGTGCTGTCTATTTATTTTTATGTTTTTATCGAAATATTCATACCACTATTTCTCAAATTCGTTATGCGGTAAATCAGGTTGCAGAAGGCGATCTTACCGTTAATGTTGATATCAACTCTAAAGATGAAATGAGTATTATTGCTTTGCACATTAATAAGATGATTCAAAATACCAATGCTCTGGTTTTAAAAGTTATCAACGCGACAAATGAACTTGTTGCTACTGCTGAAAGTAATAATCAATCGGCTGCGAAAACAAGCGATACGATGAACCAACAAAATGTTGAAATTGGACAAGTTGCCAGTGCGACTGAAAAAATGTCAGCTACAGTCAGAGATGTTGCACAGTCGGTAGAAGAAACCGCGCGCTCAACCACCAGTGCTGACATTGACTCTAAAGCGGGTTTTCAAATTGTTGAAAAGACCATCGGGTCAATCAGCGAGTTGGCTTCTGAGTTATCGAGTGCCTCAAGTTCAATTAATGAATTGCAAGCAAGTGTTGAAGGTATTGGTTCGGTACTTGATGTAATTCAGGGAATTGCCGATCAAACTAATTTACTGGCACTCAATGCTGCCATTGAAGCGGCTCGGGCCGGTGAAAGTGGTCGAGGGTTTGCCGTTGTGGCTGATGAAGTGCGATCTTTAGCCAGTAAAACCCAAGAGTCAACAGAAGAAATCCGACTAATGATTAGTAACTTGCAGTCTTCAGCATCTTTGTCAGTTAATGCCATGACTAGTGGCAATGAAAAAAGTAATGAAACGGTAGAGAATGCGAGAAATGCTGGTGATGCTTTGCAAAAAATTTCTCGTTCAGTTGGGCAGATTAGTCGGATGACCGAACAAATTGCGCTCGCTGCTGCCGAGCAGCAAGCAGTTGCTGAACAAATCAATCAAAGTATTATGCGCGTGAAAGATATTTCTGAAGTAACCAATGATGCAGCTTCCGATTCTGCTAAAAACAGTCAGCTCATCAATGAAGTGGCTGTCAATTTAAAAGCGCTAGTTGCACGCTTTAAAACGCGTTCGCAAGTGTAATAACAAGTTAATAAAAAAAAACACCTGAATCTTGCAAGATTCAGGTGCGTGATGATTTGAGTCTGTTATTGGGCACTATGATTAGAATATGTACCATGATTAGAATATGCACCATGATTAGAATGTGCTCTATGATTTAAATGCAGCTTATGCCGCTAAATGTTTCATGAACTATTCAAAGTTTTCACAAATTTTAATGGTTTGCTGATAAACATTCGCAATCCACTTATTTTCTTTGACAAATACCGCATCTTGATTAAGGGCACTGAATTTTTGGGGCAAGCCCTGTTGTTGAATGCTGGAAAGTGACAAGCCTTTCGTTTTCGCTTGATTGATATAGCACACCGATTGTTTGAGCAGTGATATTCGCTGTTTAAATTGACTCATCGTGAAAGTTTCTGCGGGTTGGGGGGATATAGATGAATGCCCGGGAATGACTAAGGTGTCGGCTGGAAACTGAGCTGTCATATAGTCAAGATTGTTAAAGTACCCATTAATATCGCCTATATTTTTATCAATTATCGGGTAGCCATGAGTAAATAGATAATCCCCAACATAAAGTGCTTGCTCCGCACTGAAATAAAAAACTAAATCACCAGTTGTATGACCCTTTAAATAAGGCAGTTTAATCAATTGAATAAGATTGTTATTGATTTTTAATGTCGTTTGCCGTGAGACAAGCTGAGTATTTTTCAGCATCTCAGTCTCTGTTTTGAGGTCTGCATATTGTTCAGCTGATAAAAACAATTGTGTTGCTGGTTGAATAAAATCAGCCAGCTGTTCGGTATGATCGCGATGCAAATGAGAGATGCTGATATGGGTTACATTGCTTGCATTCAACTCATCTAACTGTGCTTTGATTAATGCGGTCGTGTGATTAAAATTTGGATCAATTAGTAGCGTATCTGATTTATCATGATAGACAAGAGTGTTGGTGTTTCCTTTTGCAGTGTTAACACGAAACACCCATAATTGCGGCGAAATTTTTAGCCGATCAATGCTCGCTTTTGAATTTTCAGTGGCGCTTGCATGAATGGTTATCAAAAATAAACTAGTGGACAGTCCTATTGATAAGGCGTGCTTTAAAACTTGCTTGATATTAAAAATCATTCGCTGCTTCATTAGTGCTCTCTTATTTAGCATAAAGTAAAACTAAAAAGACCTGCTGATTGATTAATTTCTTTCATATGGCTTTAAATTCAATCTTTTTAAAAAGTCAAGAAAGCAGGTCAGAAGAAATTATTTTTTAAAGTATTGGTTAGTTTCTTTCAATCATTTGGTGAAAAAATTGGTTATTAAATAATTGAAACATGATTAAATAATTAGAAAGTTGATAGCTTTTGGTGAATTTCTATATGTTTTATGTCGATTTTTTTAACTTAAATAGTTGAGTATTTTACTAAGTTAAAATTCGAAATACTAATTTCACAAAATCTTATATTGTAATTTTCAATCTCTTCCTAAAAAAAAAATTCAAAACCATTTGAAGAATATGGTTTTTGGTTTAAACTGTTAACTAATAAGCTAGAGTTTAATTCATTACAACAACAAGGAACCGATAATTTGATTTTAGAAACATTGATCATTTTATTGGTAATTGGAAATCTTTGGTTGCTGCTCCAATTAATACCGCTAAAATGCCATTCATCAACTGATTGCTCACTGAATTTTTGTTCAATAGCAAGTCGTGCTACAACTAAACTTGTTAAAACAAAACTTTCAGCAGATAAGCCGTTGCACTCTGTTAATCATGATCCTGACGTAGTGTTACTAAAAAATGCGACCAATCATGCGCAGCTAACATTGGCGCAGTTTCGTCAGTATTTTAAAAAGTATCCGGAAAGTGCACTAGTCAAAATAGCTGTAATTAATGATACTCAGACGATAGATCGAATTGTTGCTCACGTTGTAAAAATTGAGCAAAATAGTTTAACGGTTTTAATTGTTAATTCACCAGAAGTTAATGAAGCCTTTTATGTTGGCACAATGCAATTTTCACTCACACAAGTCGAAGATTGGCAGGTGGTTGATAAACAAGGACACGTTTATGGGGCTTATATTCAAAAAGCTATGCACTCAATTGGTCAAAAGCGTGGTATCGAGTTACCTTCTAATTACCGATATTTATGTCCATGCAATTGCTGTTGTAATTCTCCGGTAAAACCAATTAGTTCCGTCTTTACTTGATTGATTAAATCATTAGACGCCATCACTCTGGCGAACGTTGGTCTTTATTTATCACTGTTAATTAATTTTTAATTGTTGTGTATGACTTAAGCAGAGTGTCACAGCTTGTTTCATCGATGTATCAGTCGCTTTTTAAAGGAATATGTTATGATTAGCAGACGCTACACAACAAACATGATTCTGGGATTACTAGTGGCCTCGGTCAGCTTAATTGATCGTCAACGGTTATAATGATTTCCAAAATAAAGGTAAATAAGTAACATACTGATATGTCAATTATTTTAGGTATAGATCCCGGTTCGAGAGTAACTGGTTTTGGCGTAATCCGTATTAAGGGAAAGTCACTGGAGTATGTTGCCAGCGGTTGTATACGGGTCAAAGAGGGGATATTGTCGGATAGGCTTAACCAGATATTTGATGGTATTGCTCAGGTAATCCAGCATTACAAACCCGATGAAGCCGCTATTGAGCAGGTTTTTCTGGCGAAAAATGCGGACTCGGCGTTAAAATTGGGGCAGGCGAGGGGAGCCGCAATGGTTGCTATGGCACAACATGCGCTTGTGGTTGCCGAATACTCTGCTCGCCAAATTAAACAGTCGGTTGTTGGGAAAGGGGCGGCTGATAAGTCTCAAGTGCAACACATGGTCGTCAATTTATTAGGCTTAAATGCAACGCCTCAATCGGATGCTGCTGATGGTTTAGCCGTGGCAATTTGTCATGGACATGCTTTGCAAAATGCTTTGTTTAAGGCGGGAGCAACCCGCGTTGTACGTGGGCGATTACGCTAATATTTTCTTCAATCATTTTATCCATTTATTTTATTGTTAAATTAAGCGAAAGATATGATAGGTCGATTAACCGGAATCATTTTAGAAAAACAGCCACCGTATTTGCTGATTGATGTAAACGGCGTAGGTTATGAGTGTCAGGCACCTATGAATACATTTTATCATTTACCGGAAGATTCTAATCATTCCGTCGTATTGCACACACATTTGGCAATTAGTGAAAATGCGCATACCTTATTTGCTTTTTTCAGTATGGAAGAGCGTAAGTTGTTTCGTGAATTGATTAAAGTAAATGGTGTGGGACCCAAGCTTGCATTGGCCATTTTATCGGCCATGAATGTGGTTGAGTTTGTGCATCATATTCATCAGGAAGAAGCTAGTACATTGGTAAAAATTCCAGGTGTTGGCAAAAAGACTGCCGAAAGATTGATTATTGAAATGAAAGATCGGTTAAAAGACTGGCAAGTTCCACAAGATAATCGCTCTGTTGCAACTTCGACACCAGATAGTTTTACTGCTGGCGGGCAGGCGAATATTCAAGAAGCAATCAGTGGCTTAGTGGCATTAGGTTATAAGCCCGCGGAAGCCAGTAAAGCTATCAGTCGGCTCGACGATGACTCGTTACCAGCCGCAACGCTGATTCGCCTGGCTTTAAAAAATATGATGTAGCTGTTTTTGTCTGGTAACTTAGATTGTTGATGTCTTTGCGCTTGCGGTTGTTTACGATAAATTAAATAGTAATAGTACCGAACATACGTTGTTAAAATCCTACAAAAGCTTACCAATATAGACAATTCATGTATTTGTTTCCTATCAAATATCCTGTAATATCTCTTGGAGATATTTGGGGTAGTTTTCCACTATTTTGAGAATCAAATGCTAATCGAGCAAATTTGCTGGGTTATCAGGTTAATTTATGATAGTGGACGTTATGACAAAGCTGTCGCAAATTCTGTTTTCAATTTCGTATAAGAGAACAATATAATGAAATTAATAAAATGCTCTATCAATTCTGGGATTGCTGTTTTATCACTGGTTTTTCTACTTGCATGTGGCAGTGGCGGTAGCAATCCAGCGCCCTCCGGTAATGAAACGCCTACTGCTGTTAATGACTCTGCCAATGTTGCATTTCAAGGTAGTGTGACGATTGATGTGATCGCCAATGACTCTGATGCTGATGGTGATAGCTTGTCAATTGCCAGTATTACTCAGCCATCAGTTGGTACGGCAACTATTGAAAATGGTCAGATTGTTTATCAGGCCGTTGATGTTGCTGGTAAAGTTACTTTTACTTATCAAGTTTCTGACGGTACCGCGACTAGTGAATCGGCTACCGTTACTGTGACTGTTGCAAATAATCAACTGCCAGTGGCACAAAATGATAGCGCAACGATGAACTTAAATGAGTCGTTATTGATTGATGTTTTAGCCAATGACAATGATAGTGAAATGCATGACTTGACAATTCAAATTGAGCCATCATCTATCGAGGCATTGCAGGGAGTGGCAACGATTGAAGTAGTAGAAGGAAAAGTATTATTTGAGCCATTGCAAAGTGGTGAACTGACTTTTGAATACCGATTATTTGATGGTTATGATGTGGGAGAAAAAGCCCACGTCACTGTGAATGTCAGTGCAATCGATTTGGTATTAAAAGGACGTTTAAATCCTTTGGTTGGTCAGATTAGTGTGTATGCCGATAATGTTGACTCTGAAAAAACCGTTACATCTGATGGGGTAACAGATGCACAAGGATATTATTCGCTAAATGTAACCATTGATAATTTACAGAGTTTTGTCAGTTTAAGAGCCGCTAAAGCTGGAGAGCGCTTATATTATTTGTCACATGTTGGTTCAGCAAAAAAACTACTTGCGCTCAAAGATAACGACAATCAAATTAGTGTGGCTGATTATCCATTGCTTGAACTTTCTGCTATTTCAACGGCGACCACTGCGCTGATGAATTTGAACAAGCAACCAACAGACTCAATGACCGATACTTTAATGGAAAGCTTGAGAGAGTCTGTCGATGGCAAGTTAATGATGTTTTTGGCTTCGATGATTCAACAATATATTGATGGTAATGTGGGATTACCTGAAGGAATTAACACTTTGCCAAGCTTGCTGCACAATGCTTCAAAAATTGAGGCGTTTAGCTTTAGTCAATCTGATACTGAACATGAGCCAACAATTAATTTATTGCTTGAGTGGCTGGCAGTTGATCGCGAGTATGCCTGGTCAAATGGACGACAACACTTATATGCAAAAAATGATATTTACGCCGACGGTAATATTTCACCAATTGTTTATGAAAAAAATGCCAATGGAACGTTGCGTCTAACGACTGAGTTATCAGTACTTTCCGCTCAGTTAAATTATCATCGCACGATTGAAGTGGATCATTTATTAAATTGGGAGTTAAGTGAGAATAATCATTTGAGAATTAGTACTAGTGCACAATCTGATATATTGTTGCCAGAGAACTTAGAGTATGTTGCCGCTTGTGATGGTTATTACAATACCTATTTAACATTAACTCATATCGAAATTATTCCGGTTTATACCGGTGAAAGTATTGTTCAGTTTATTGTAAAGTATTCTGGAGATAATACTGCTGGTGAAAGTTTCGAAATGCCCTGCATGGGACTTGATGACTATGAATGGTCGCAAGCACAGTTAGTGACATTACCCAAAGAAAATTTTTCAATAGATGAAATTATTCAAAATGGTCGAGTGGCATTACGAATAGGCAAGGTTAATTCATCAGATGGTTACTCAATGAGTGCCTCAATAGTCGGTTTAAATACAGACGGAACAAGTTATATTGAATATAACCAATATAGTGGTCAGTGGAATCAGAAAGATTCAGGCGAATTAGTATTAACTACGGATAATAGCACTCAAGTGGAATATTTTCCGATCGGAAAAGATCGTTCTGCGGTGAGATTTAGCGCATTAGAAACTGATAACGAAGGAAATCGCCGCTTATTTGCAGGACTCATGATGAATGTAGATAAACAGCTGTCTCTTGGTAGTATTGAAGGACGCTATGAAGTTTTAGGTAATCGTGATTATCAGCAAGGGAGCGCCTATTCTTTTCAAAATAATGGTCTTGGCCAACAGGAAACTCAATATCCCGGCAGTGAGTGGCAGAGAATACCATTGTTGGGTGCCGATCTGAGTTATTTTAAATGGCAGCCCGACAGTTCTGGTTTAGGTTTAACGGCCGAATATTTAGCCAGTAGCGTTGCCGAAAATACCTATGAAAATAGAGCTAAAACAGGATGTTTGCCTGATGATTTAGAGTGTAGTGTTTGGCGTCAACGCAGTTTTCGAATTGTTGCTGTCGAAGGTGAGGTAGTTTACGCATTAATGAATGGAAAGCAAAATTTTTCTCTGTTTGGTGTGACAGGAACCGACATGTATTGGGGATATTTAGGGATGTTCAAAAAGACAGACTTTGTATTGCCTGAATTGACTTACGATTAATATTATCAAGTTTGTTTAAGTTAGTTTTATTTATGCGCATTATTCTTCTTTGTTATTTGATAATGCGCATTGATTTTATTGTCAGTAACAACAAATAGCGTTTGCGGTTGGCCAAATATTGATTGGGTTTAATATTTAATTTTTAGTATTTAAATTGGCCGCATGGTGAACAAAGTGATCTCTCATAAAACTACTGATAAAGTAGTAACTATGATCATAGCCGGGATGAACTCTTAAGGTTACCGGTTGATTTTTTTCCTCACAAGCTTGAGTAAATAATTCGGGCTTCAATTGCTCAGCTAAAAAATTATCACTGCCTCCCTGATCAATTAAAATGGCATGAGAACTACGGTGTCCATTATTAATTAGCGCAGTGGCGTCATATTGCTGCCAGCTTGTCTGTTCACTTCCTAAGTAACCACTAAACGCCTTTTGTCCCCACGGGCATTGCATTGGTGCGACAATTGGTGAAAATGCAGAGATTGATTGATATTGTTCGGGGTTTCTTAAACCAATTGTTAAAGCGCCATGCCCACCCATTGAGTGGCCAAAAATACCACAGCGTTTATGATCAACTGGAAAGTGTTGTTCAATTAACGGTGGTAATTCTTTAACAATATAGTCGTACATCTGATATTGAGCAGACCAAGGGGGTTGGGTTGCGTTAACATAAAATCCGGCACCACTGCCAAAATCATAACTGTCATGTTCACCAGGTAGCTCACTCCCTCTTGGGCTGGTATCAGGGCAAACGACGATAAAACCAAACTCATTGGCAAATTGTTGAAAGCCTGCTTTCGTTGTGACATTTTCTTGGGTACAGGTCAGTCCCGATAAATAGTAAAGTACCGGGAGTTGCTTAGATGTACTATCGCCTTCTGCACCTTGGGTGTGTGGCACATAAACACTAAGCTCCATTTCGCAGCGGGTTGTGCTGGCATTGTGCCGATAAACCCCTTGAGTGCCACCAAAAGATTTTTGTTCACTGATGGTTTGCCAATTCATTTGCAATTTAATTTCCGGTTAGTTAAAAGATAAAGCCTGATCAAGGTTAATCAAAGATAACAACACTTCGAATACTTTCTCCAGAGTGCATTAAGTCAAATGCTTTATTAATATCAGAAAGCGGCATGGTGTGAGTAATTAAGTCGTCAATATTAATTTTTCCCTGCATGTACCACTCAACAATTTTAGGGACATCGGTTCTGCCTTTTGCTCCACCAAATGCTGAACCCCGCCAGACTCGCCCGGTTACTAATTGAAAGGGACGAGTTGATATTTCTTTGCCCGCACCGGCAACGCCAATAATCGTGCTTTCTCCCCAACCCTTGTGACAACACTCTAGTGCATCACGCATAACATCAACATTCCCGATACATTCAAATGAGTGATCGGCGCCGCCCTTAGTTAAATCAACTAAGTAAGGAACCAAGTCACCTTCGACTTCTTTCGGATTGACAAAGTGAGTCATACCAAACTTTTCAGCAATTGCCTGTTTGTCAGGATTGGTATCAACACCCACGATCATATTGGCGCCAACCATGCGCGCCCCTTGAATCACGTTTAATCCAATACCACCAAGGCCAAATACGATAACGTTATCACCTGGTTTGACTCTCGCTGTATTAATGACCGCTCCAATACCTGTGGTTACGCCACAACCGATGTAACAAACTTTATCGAATGGCGCGTCAGGATGAATTTTCGCCAAAGCGATTTCGGGAACAACGGTAAAGTTTGAAAAAGTTGAGGTGCCCATGTAGTGATACACTTTTTCACCATTGATTGAAAAACGACTTGTGCCATCTGGCATGAGTCCTTGTCCTTGGGTAACACGAATTGCCTGGCATAAATTGGTTTTGCCAGATAAGCAGTATTCGCATTGTCGGCATTCTGGCGTATAGAGCGGAATGACATGATCACCTGGCTTTAATGACGTCACGCCAGCACCGACTTCGCGCACAATTCCAGCACCTTCATGACCGAGTATTGCAGGAAAGATGCCTTCAGGATCTGCACCAGATAAAGTGAATTCATCAGTATGGCAGACACCAGTAGCCTTAATTTCCACCAGACATTCTCCGGCCCGAGGCTCTGATAATCGAACCGTTTCAATGCTTAATGGTTTGCCTGCTTCAAAGGCGACGGCGGCTTTAGTTTCCATAAGATGATCCTTATACCTGCTTGTTGATTTTGTTGGACGTGCGGCAGACCGCATTTCAGTTTCATTATTTTGCCCGATATTGTGCAGTTTCAGTGGGTTAATTGCAACAAATTGACCGAATATCCATTGCTGATAATAGGTACTTAAATAGCTATAGTTGCTTGGAGATTATTAGCAATATACGTCATTTAAATTGATTCTGAGATAAGGGTGGTTCTTGTAGGCTAATAATGAGAAAATAGCCGCCCAATTAAGCGCTCATAAAGAAATTATTCTGCGCCTCATTTGAATGATTTTTCGTTATGGGTGGCGACACAGGCAAAAAAACTGACAGGCAAATAGTGTAATGCGAGTTTTATCACAGGCTGTAAATTTTAATGGGCCAGCAGGAAATATACAGGGCGTTTTAGACACTGCTGAAACCAATTTAAGAAGTGATTATATTTCGGTTAACTGTCACCCCCACTCATTGCATGGTGGCAGTATGACTAACAAAGTTATTCATACCGTTTCACGCAGCTTTGCCGGATTTGGCATTCCCAGTTTACGCTTTAACTTTCGGGGAGTTGGGCAAAGTGAAGGCGAATATGATGAAGGTGTTGGCGAGCAGTCTGATCTTCAAGCGGCTGTCAATTGGATGCAAACCCAATATCCCGACGCTCAACTTTTACTCAGTGGTTTTTCTTTTGGATCGTTTGTGTCTGCTTTAGCGGCTCATCAGCTTGCCCCTGCCTTTTTATTAAGCGTTGCGCCACCGGTTATGCGATTCGATTTTTCAACATTCCAACAACCTGACTGTGATTGGCAGGTAATCATGGGTACAGCCGATGAACTCGTTGATTATGCAAGTGTAGAAACTTGGGTTAATTCGTTTGCTACTCCGCCTGGGTTGACACCAATGAACGATGCCAGCCATTTCTTTCATGGTCGTTTGGTTGAGTTAAGAGAAATTGTTGAAAACCTGGTGAAACCACATGTTATCTAATTGGCCGTAATCGTTTTAATGCATGACACTTCGATAAATCCATAACGACTAGCTAAATCCATGACCCCATTAGAAAAATATCAACAAGATATGGCTTCAGGCAATTATACGCCCGATGATGCCCAGGCACATGCTGTCATGTTACTGGATGATTTGTATTTTCGATTAGTGAGTCGCATGCAAAAGCGTGGAATCTGGCAGCAAATCAGTGCGCAATTTCGTAAAACTAAAACCCCAGAAAAAGGCTTATATTTTTGGGGTGGGGTTGGTCGTGGTAAAACTTATTTAATGGATATGTTTTACGACCAGCTACCAGTTGAAAATAAAATGCGATTGCATTTTCATCGCTTTATGCATCAGCTACATGAGCAGTTAAATCAACATAAAGGACAACGCGATCCGCTGCTGGTTATTGCCGACGACATAGCGACAAAAACACAGGTTATTTGTTTTGATGAATTTTTTGTCAGTGACATCACCGATGCCATGTTACTGGGTGGCTTGTTTCAAGCATTGTTTAATCGTGGTGTTACTTTAGTTGCTACCAGCAATATTCCGCCAGAGCGTTTATACTGGAATGGCTTACAACGCGATCGATTTTTACCGGCAATCAAACTTATTGAGCAATTTACAATGGTTGTTAATATTGACAGCGGTATTGATTATCGACTGCGTACGCTCGAACAGGCTGATATTTTTCACTACCCTCACGATCAACAGGCGTTTGCCAATCTGCATAGCAGCTTTAATTTGCTGGCAACTGAAGAAATGCCAGTCGGCTCTGAAATTGAAGTCGAACATCGTTTGATTAAAACAGTTCGCTGCGCGGCGGGGGTTGTGTGGTTTAATTTTAAAGAGATATGCGAAACGGCGCGAAGCCACAATGACTATATTGAATTATCTCGCTGTTATAATACTGTGATTGTCAGTGAAATTCCGCAAATGTCTGCCAAAGACGATTCGGCCGCGCGTAGGTTTATTAGTCTGGTCGATGAGTTTTATGAACGCCATGTAAAGCTGATGATGACGGCGGCCGTACCACTAGATGAGTTGTATCAAGGTAAACAGTTAGCGTTTGAATTTAAACGGACTTTAAGTCGGTTACAGGAAATGCAGTCAACTGAATATTTAGCCAAAGAGCATCTGGCATAATTTCGTTCTCTGTATTGATTTCTTGGTTGCAAGTTGTCTTGACGATAAAACTTCAGCTTGAGCACTTTCTATTGCGCTATGTCTACGTCTCACTCTATTGACTATTGAGCATATGTCTATGCGCTGCTAGAAAGCTTTGGCGTGTATGCTAAACCTTTATTTGAATAATCGTTCAGCTTGGCTTGTATGACTGATTTGGGCCTTTAATTAATATGATTATAAATCAAAGGCCTCAAGGCATGGAGCAAATTGCGAAATTAAGATGCCATGTCTTTCATTTTCTTTAATGGACGAATTTTTACCTGAACAGAAGCTGGTTTTGCTTTAAAAACAGTTTCTTCGCCAGTAAATGGGTTAATACCTTTTCGCGCTTTTGTGGCTTTTTTCTTAACGGTGACGATTTTCATCAGGCCCGGCAATACAAATTCTCCACAACCGCGTTTTGCAATATGGCGTTCAATCAAATCAGATAATCCGTCTAATACTGCGCCTACTTCCTTTTTATTTAAGTTAGTTGACTCGGCAAGTTCGTTTAGGATTTGAGTTTTGGTATATCGTTCTTTGATGGTTTTTGGTTTTTTTGCAGTAGCCATAACAGTTCCTGAAAAGTTAAAATTAAATGGTAAACAGATAAGTGAAAGCTGGATCAAAGCTTGATTATAGATGTATTACACTTAACTGTAGTGCTTTTTAACTTAGAAATAGCGCGAAATAAAGCATTATTTTTAAATTTTTATAATTGGACCGTTATTTTTAGAAGAAATATCCAACATTTAAGCTAAATTTGAAGCACCTCTTCGTTTTTAAGTAAAATTAGACTTGTATCATAGTCTTCATTTCTGTAAAATTCGCGCTCTTTTTTAATTGTATGATTAATTAGCAGGCATAAGCAAAGCCGTTGATTGGAGCTAATAATGAGAACTTTTAGTGCAAAACCAGAAACTGTCAAGCGTGATTGGTACGTGGTTGATGCTTCTGGCAAAACTCTTGGCCGTTTAGCCACAGAGATTGCTCGTCGCTTACGTGGCAAGCATAAAGCAGAATTTACCCCGCATGTTGATACCGGCGACTATATTGTTGTAGTTAACGCTGAAAAAATTGCTGTAACTGGTAATAAAGAAGCGGTTAAAACCTATTATCACCATACGGGTTATCCTGGCGGAATCAAAGGTATTACGCTAGATAAGTTAAGACAAAAAGCACCTGAGCGCATTTTACACAATGCGGTTAGCGGTATGATTCCAAAGAATCCACTTGGACGTGCCTGCTTACGTAAATTAAAGATTTTTGTTGGTCCTGAGCACACGCACCAAGCCCAACAACCTAAAGAACTAAATATTTAATTGGTGAATTATAATGTCAGATACTCAATATTATGGAACAGGTCGTCGTAAAAGCTCAACTGCTCGAGTTTTTCTTCGCCCAGGTAAAGGCGACGTTATTGTTAACCAAAAGCCTTTAGATGAATATTTTGGTCGTGAGACCTCTCGAATGGTTGTTCGTCAGCCACTTGAGTTGACTGAAACGGTTGAAAAATTTGATGCCTACATCACTGTTAAAGGTGGTGGTGACACTGGTCAAGCTGGTGCTATTCGTTTAGGCATTACTCGTGCTCTGATGGAATATGATGGCGAAATGCGTCCTACTTTACGTCGTGCTGGCTTCGTGACTCGTGATGCGAGAGAAGTTGAGCGTAAGAAAGTTGGTCTGCATAAAGCTCGTAAACGTCCTCAGTTCTCGAAACGTTAATATTCACAATGCTGTAGTTGTAGCATTGTTGGCTTTGCTTGAAAAAAGCGCTTTCTCTTTGAAGAAGGCGCTTTTTTTCGTGTTTGCCCGATTTTAAAAGATCATTTCTTTAGCATGAGATTCATTTCTTGCTAGTCATATCAACAATCGTCATTTGTTTTTTATAGCTTAAAACTATGAAAAATAAAATAAATACGTTGAATTTACCTGCCTGCGCTATTTTTATCTATATTTAATTAGGGGATTCCAGTACTTGGCGGGATTAGCCATAGGCTTTGTTGAAAATTCATAAGTGATGCGGTAATGCTGGTGTTCAGGGGTAGCTGTTAATGCTAACTGCCGTTTTACCGAACTGGCCTCACATAACATAACTAAATGTAAAATTGACTGTGCAGATTAACTCAATAAAATCCGGCTTTTTACAAATTCTGATTGCAATATGTCTGTTTGGATATTCTTTCTTATCAGTTGCGTCGACTCATTTTCCTGATCTAATCGGGTTGTCTTTGGAAGAGTTGTTAAAAATTAAGGTTAGTGTTGCTAATCGTCATCCCACTCCAGTTCGACAGGCCGCTTCATCGGTTACTATCTTTACCGCAGAGCAAATTCAATCATATGGATTGCAAACACTTGAAGAATTATTGGCATTAGTTCCAGGTGTGCAAATGAACCGCTCAGAAAATGGTGGTGGCGGATTTTCTGCCAGCTTTCGAGGTCGGCGAGCAGATAATGGTGCTAATCGAGATATTTTAGTACTCATTGATGGGGCTCGATTGAATGAACCTGTTGAAGGTGGTGCAATGGAGCAAGAGCGTCAAATTTCATTATTTAATGCACAACGGGTAGAGGTGATTCGAGGACCTGGCTCCACGTTATATGGCGCTAATGCTTTTTTGGGCGTCGTTAATATTATTACTAATAAAGAAGAAAATAAATTGACCCTTCAAGGGGGAAATTTATCTGCTAAAGGGGCTGCTTTTCAAACGCACTTTCATTGGAAAAAACTGCAAGTTGCACTTGCTGGCGAATACTATGCAGATAATGGCGATCACTTTCCTGCCTTTTACGAATTTTGGGGAGTTAAAGAAGATACGCAAGATCCAGCATTACGCAAAGATATTCAGCTTAATATTGACTATCAAAAAGCTTCGCTATTATTTCGGCGCAATGAGCGCGAGTATCGAGATTTTGTTTCCCAAGGTGCGCAGCTAAATGGCTTGCAAAAACAATTAAAAGAAAACCAACTGTTACGTTTAGCTTATTCATTCGAGTGGGACGACGTAGTTGATGAGAAAGAAAATCGGTTGAATATTTTTGCCGAAAGCCAATGGGGGGTATCAGACTATTTAACCGGATTATTTCCTGAGAACCCTCAACCACCAATTGACCCTGCTAGTGGACTTTATTGGACTGATGGTTCATTAGATGCGTTAGTGGGCGGTAATTATCGTGAAATTCGCCAACATCGAATTGGTATCGATGGTGTTGAATGGTTGAATCAACAGCATTTAATTAATTATGGTTTTAGCGTGCGCAAAGAATCTATCAGTCGTAACCCATTTCAGGGAAACTGGGATGCCCAGCGCTTATATACAACCGGCGAATATGTCCCGTCTCCTCCCGAACAATTTATTCAAAAGGGATTTTGGCTCAATGGTGAAAGGTATGATTTGTTTTCTCCGGAGTCGCGTCGAGTATGGGGGGCTTACCTGCAAGATAGTTGGCATGTTAATGATCAGGTTCAATTAACGGCCGGTGTACGACTGGATGATTACGAAGAGTTCAGCTCGAATTTAAGTTTTAGAGGAGGGGTGATTTACCAGTTTAATCAACATTACTGGAAGTTGCTTTTAGGCGAAGCTTTTCGTGCTCCAACTTTTATTGAATCAAAGGCTGGAATTGCTTCAGGCGGAATTGCCAATCCCGCACTGCGTCCTGAAAATGTGACAACCTCAGAGCTTATATGGGGGGTCGAGAAGGTCAACTGGAGTAGTCAAATCACATTATTTAAAAATCACTTTTCAGAAGTAGTTGTCCCTGTTTGGGTGGATGATATTGTGCCAGGAATTACGGCTTTTCAACCTCAAAATTTAGGTAGCGACAGTAATATGGGCATTGAGTTTGAATGGCGCTGGCAAGTGAATGAAAAATTCCAGCTAAATATTATTGGCGATCGATTAGTTGAGCGGCTCGATTCGTTTCAACCGGTTGCTGATAGTCGTTTGGCTGCCACCTTAATGTATGATTTGGATGCCTGGAAGTTTTCTGGTATCACTCGCTATGTGGGCAAAGTTTCTTCCCGATTGGCAGATAATGGACAGACTGCAATTAAGTTAAGTGATTATTGGTTAACTGACTTAACTACCCTGTGGCAGGTTAATTCCAACATGTTACTTTCCTTTGATTTAAGCAACCTGTTTGATGAAAAAACACAGCACTACACAGCACAGTCAGGACTCGAACAAGGATTACCTGGGAGAGGACGAGAGTTTTTGCTGAAAGCTGAATATCGTTTTTAACAGGTAGCTTGTCGATACTCAGCTTGCATCAGATGGTGTTGTTTGGGAATTAATTTAAGGCTTGTGCAATATCAGCCAACAGCTCGTCGATTTTCTCACATCCCGCACTTAAGCGAATAGTTGCCTCTGGAATATCATCGGCCCCCCAACGTTTGCGGCGTTCTGCCATTGTATGTATGCCACCAAAGCTGGTTGCATCATAGACGAACTGACAGCGCTCTAAAAAGGTTTCAGCCTGCGTGACACTGCCTAGTTCAAATGACATTAAACAGCCGAAATTCAGCATTTGCTGTTTGGCTAGTTGATGTGACGGATCGTTAGGTAAGCCAGGATAGCGTATCCATTTGACGGCTGAGTGAGCGGCCAAAAATTCGGCGATTGCTTGTGCGTTACGAGTCATTCGCTCCAATCGCATATCAAGGCTGGCTAATGAGCGATGAATTAACCAGGTTTCCATTGGGCCAGGAATATTTCCTGCTAGGGTGCGCCAGTTGCGGATCGACTCAATAATGTTCGTTTGCTGGCTGGCAACATGGCCGT
Organism: Aliikangiella maris; assembly: GCF_040719265.1. Taxonomy (NCBI): domain Bacteria; kingdom Pseudomonadati; phylum Pseudomonadota; class Gammaproteobacteria; order Oceanospirillales; family Pleioneaceae; genus Aliikangiella; species Aliikangiella maris. The sequence goes on from NZ_JBFDAH010000002.1 coordinate 150,831, forward strand.
AGAGCAAATCACTATGTCCATTTAACGCTTTAGTATCAGAATAAACGCTAATATCTGCTCCTAAAGCCAATGGCTGTTGTCCTAATGGTGTCATACAGGTGTTGTCTACTGCTAGTAAGCCGCCATGCTGATGTACCGCTTGTGCTAGCGCCGTAATATCGATAACTTCCAGTAAAGGATTGCTTGGAGTTTCAATTAAAACCAGCTTAACTTCTGAAAAATTTAGTGTTGGAATTTGTAATGTGGGGGCTTCAATAATTGTTACGCCAAATTTTTGTAAATACTGCTTGGCGTAAGCACGTGTTGGACCATAGCCATCACTGGGTATAACAATTTGATCGCCGTGAGATACAAGCGAGGTCAGTACGGCAGCAATTGCCGCCATGCCAGAAGGGAAAATGACAGTGTGAGCTTCTTCCAAACTACTAAGGGCATTTTCTAATGATTGCCAGGTTGGGTTGTTAAAGCGGCCATATTGATAAGGGGAATTTTCAGGCGCACCTGATAAATGAAAGGCACTGGCAAATACCGGTCCTTGATTAAATGCTTGGCCAACAACAGGTTTTTCGTCTGGTGCGTGGATTACGCGGCTGGTAAGTGAGATTTTATTTTTCATGGCATATTGTAACTCTGACTGATTGTAATCATTTTAGTTAACTTTTCTGCTGTAGGCTTTTCCGTTTTAGCGAGAAAATTTAAAAACGATGGTTTTATCGATATTGGGTTTTATAAAATTGGATTTTATAAATATTAAGCGTTGTTAAATAGTTGAGACAATAATTTTTGTTTGTATCGGATTAATGTGACTGCCTGAGATTGTTCAATAAAGTAAAAAGACAACTTATCATTAGGTTTTAATTGCCCAAGGATTGGTAAATCGACGCTGGCAACATTCGCTATTCGTGGATAGCCACCAATTGTTTGGGCGTCAACCCCAGCGATTATAGGATTCGCAGAAGGCGGAATTTGTATACTGCCGCATACCAGTCCACTGGAAATCACCTGTTGTTGTTTGTCGGGTAATATAGCTGTGGATAAGCCTGTTTCTTGCAGTCTGATCCCCATACGGTTTGAATCGGCTTGCACCTGATATTTTTTCTGGGTGAATTGCTCGAGAGTCGTTTGATCAAACCAGTGAGTTTCAACTGAATCCACACAACGTAAAAGATAGTTGCCAGAAAAACTCAAATGGAATGTTGGTGGTAGTTGTTTATCGGGTGGTTGGCGGTAGTTTTGCAGTTGAAGCTGACTATTGTCAGTTAACAGGCAGCCACCAAAGTGGGCGGTAAGATTGGTAGAGCTACTATCAAATAAGCGTTGCAAATTAAAGTCCGCAGCAATTGCCAGGTAAGCTCTGGCGCCTTCATTTAAACGACCAAACTCGAGTAGATCACCGGATTTAACTTTAATTGTTTCTTCATTAAATACCAGATTGCCATTGAGAAAAAGGTCGAACTCTGCGCCAACAATTGCAATGCTGGTGGCTTGAGTGAATTCGATAACAGGGCCTGTCAAGGTGATTTCAAGTACAGGATGATTCAATGGGTTACTAACCAGATAATTGGCAAGTTGCATCGCTGTACTATCCATTGCGCCGCTAACGGCAATGCCATTACACATTTGTGCGAAACGGCCGTTATCTTGGACGCTGGTTTGTAAGCCGGATTTTACGACATGAATACTCATGACTTAGCGCTCATGATTGAGAGACTTGAGAGCTAGATGCTTATTACATCTGCTTGCCGCGGTTTTTATGCACAAGCCTTGGTATTGAATTAATGATGCTGAATCATTTGAATTGAATGAGTCAGTCTTTGTTTGAGAGTGCATAAAAGGTTTCGCTGTTAATTGGAGTGAACTGAATGGTGTCTAATGGATGGGCAATAGCTGGAAATGGCCATTGTGCATCAAATAACGAAAGTGGTGTTCGCCCTATAATTTGCCAGCCCCCTGGTGTTGCTTGTGGATAAAGTCCGGTTTGTTGACCACCGATACCCACACTGCCTGGGGCTACTTGCTTTGCAGGTACCGATTTTCTGGGACAGTATAATGCTTTGTCTAATCCGCCTAAATATAGAAAGCCAGGAGAAAATCCCAGCATGTGTACTAGATATTTGGGCGCAGTATGGCATTTAATAATTTCTGCTGGCGACAAGCCAGTATGTTGACATACAAATTCTAAGTCGGGTGCGAAAAGAGCTTCATAACAGACTGGAATTGAAATACTCTTTTGCGCTGGCGAATCTGGCGGTAAAACCATGAGCTGTTCAATCATCGGATTGATCTGTTGCATGAGTTTATCTCGAGTGATCACTAATGGATTGAAGCAAACGGTTAAGCTTTGATAGGCTGGAATGATATTATTGACTGCATTGACTGAAAATTGTTTTTGCAGCTGCGTTTTCAACGTATTAATGAAGATAGACAGTGGCTCACTAATGGCTTGCTTGAAACAAAGCGTGACTGCCGAGTCTCCGTTATTTCGCCATTCGTATTGTTTTAATTCATCAGACTGATTCATTAAACCGTTACCCGTGTAATACATGTGTTAGAGTGTTTTTAATCCTGGCAACTCATATCTTTCGCAATTAACGCTGCATGTAATGCTTTAGCAAATTGCAGTGCATTAGGTGTATCACTATGTAAACACAAACTGTCCACATGAATATGGCAAGGTTGGTTGTCAATTGAGTGAATTGGTTGTTTTTTTGCAAATGATATGGCTTGGGTAATCGCATTTTGTGGTTCGTCATAAACGGCACCAGGTTGAGCGCGGGGAACCAGTTGTCCTTGGTTGGTATAAGCTCTATCGATAAAACCTTCACTAATAAAAGGCACCTCATGCCGGTTACAGGCATTACTCACTTCGCCATTGGCAAGACCAAGGATTTCTAAATTGGGAAAATGTTGTTTTACCATGAGTACATATTGTTCTGCGAGCGACGGGTTTTTTTCAATATCGTGGTACAGTGCGCCGTGTAATTTGATATGACTGAGTTTAGTCTCTGTTTTTGCGGCAATAAATATCAACTGTTCAACTTGCTCTATAATCATTTCACTTAACTGTGACCAGTCACATTCTAATGATAGGCGACCGAAATTTTCTCGATCGGCATAGCTGGGGTGAGCCCCAACTAATAATTGATGTTGTTTGGCATTTAGCAGCGATTGATGCATGGTTAAAGAATTTCCGGCGTGACCACCACAGGCAATATTGCATCTTGAAATATATGGCATTAATAACGCATCTTGCGCGCAATCTTCGATGTCTTCTCCTTCACCGAGATCGCAATTGATATCGATTATATCTAATTTTTGAGTCATGATTTAGGACGTCCTTAATAAGCGTATTTGGCGTAGGTCAAACTGATATTTAAAATAGAATTAATCAGACTAGATCATACCAAAAGCCAACATCAGACTGCGAGTACTGAGTATCAGTGTAATGATTAAAATAACAATGCCACAGAGGTTTTGCCACCAATTATTGCGATATGTAGAAAGTAAAGGTTGATTCATAATCCAAAGCAGATACCCGCAGATTATTGGTAGTAAAATTCCATTAGCAACTTGTGCAAACCAAATAATAGTTACTGGCTTAAAACCAGTACTCGCAATAACAACGCCAATGACTAAAATGCAAATCCAAATTACTTTGAACTTTATGGCGGCTAATTGCTTGGGCAAGCCTAATATGCCACAAAGCGCATAGGCGGCTGCTAGAGGCGCAGTTATCGCTGATGAAATACCGGCTGCAAAGAGTCCCAGAGCCATAAATATTTTTGCCCATTGTCCAAATAGTGGCTGCAACGCCGGGGATAAATCAGCAACCGAATTTAAGGTAATTTGTTGCCCGAAAAAAGCTGCAGCGCCCGTTGATAGAATTGCAATTGAAATCAAACCGCCAATCGGAATTGAAATAAACAAGTCTTTTCTGGCTTGTGGAAGTTGGTCTGAGTGCTGCCATTTTTGGCTGACGGTATCTGCATGTAAAAAAAGATTATAGGGGACGACTGTTGTACCAATCAGGGCAATGACCGTTAATGTAGCGCCAGTTGGAATTTGTGGGATGAGTAGCCCACTCATTAATTCACCTAAATCAGGTTTTGTCATTACAAAGGTTATCAAAAAGGCCAGACTCATAGTTCCTACCAAAAGAATCATAGCTCTTTCGATAATTCGATATTGGCCACGCCACATGATAAAAAATGCAATCACACCAATTACCAATGCCCACCAGTTAAAAGTACTTTTATTGGTGCTGCGGGGAGCATCGAATACCGCTGACAAACCAAGAGTCGCACCAGAAATGTTGCCTCCCTGATAGGCGCTGTTACCGATGACGATAGCAGCGATAACTAACACGGTGGTTATACCCCGAGAAAACGGATGCTGAAAAGTCTGCCTGAGATTTTCACCTAGCCCCTGGCCGGTAATCACACCAAGTCTGGCTGCCATCTCTTGCAGAATAATCGTCGCGATAACTGAAAACAATAATGCCCAAAGCAGGCTGTATCCAAAATTAGTCCCCGCTAGACTAGCTGTTATGACGGTGCCAGGGCCAATAAAAGCGGCTGTAATCAATATGGCGGGGCCAATGCGAGTTTTAGAAGACAATTGGTACAGCCTTATTTAAACGAATAAAATGGATTGCTACTTTTATCACACCCGTTTGGTATATGCTATTGCAAAAAATTCACTTAAGTGAGCGTGTTGGCTTTATTAATAGAAAAAGAAATATCGAACCGCAGGAAAATATTGGAGAGGAGAGGCTTTTGTTGTCTGAATTGAAAATAAATTCATTTAATTATCAATAATATACAAACAAAAATCTGCAATTCCTTGTAATATTTCAGCTTATTCATTATGATCTGGCCGCAAATCCTGTTTGTAGGGGTATTTGCGGGTTTTTCCATGCCTTCTATAAAGCTAGCAAATGTTCCGCCAAAGATAAACTATATTAAATAAAATTACTGGTCGATGGGGAGACTATCTGAATGAGTAATGATGCTGTAGATAACGGCAAACGTCGTTTCCTAACGATTGCAACGAGTGTTGTTGGCGCGGTAGGGGCCGGGTTTGTTGCGGTTCCTTTTGTCGGATCCTGGAATCCTAGCGCTAAAGCACAAGCGGCTGGCGCACCTGTAGAAGTTGCACTGGATAAACTGGAAGAAGGCCAGATGATTAAAGTCGAATGGCGTGGAAAACCAGTGTTTGTTGTCAAGCGGAGCCAAGGTGTAATTGAAGCACTTCAAGACAAAAAAGATGGTTTGAAAGATATTGATTCAACCAAATACCCAAAGCAACAACCTGAGTATGTCGATAAAATAAATCGTTCCATCCGACCTGACATCAGTGTTTTGGTGGGTATTTGTACTCATTTGGGTTGTGTGCCTCAATATTTAAAAGAGGGTGAAGTCGATTGGGGTGGCGGTTTCTTCTGTCCATGCCATGGTTCAAGGTTTGATTTGGCGGGGCGTGTTCATACGGGTGTACCTGCTGCTAAAAATCTCGAAGTTCCACCTTATTCCTATTTATCGGATGAGCGCATCATTATTGGTGTCGATCAGGAGGTTGCGTAATGACTAAAATGGCGCAATTTATGCAATGGGTCGATGACAGGTTTCCTGCGACAAAAGTCTGGAACGAACATCTGGCCGAATATTATGCTCCTAAAAATTTCAACTTCTGGTACTTTTTTGGCTCGTTAGCTTTATTAGTACTGGTCAACCAGATCCTGACCGGAATCTGGTTAACAATGAACTACAACCCTTCAGGTGAACATGCCTATGCTTCTGTTGAGTTCATTATGCGCGATGTTGATTGGGGTTGGTTGCTACGTTATATGCATTCAACCGGCGCATCAGCATTTTTCGTTGTCGTCTATCTGCATATGTTCCGTGGACTGATTTACGGTTCTTTCCGCAAGCCCCGCGAACTGGTGTGGCTGTTCGGTATGATTATTTTCGTATTGTTAATGGCTGAAGCATTCATGGGATATTTATTACCTTGGGGTAATATGTCTTATTGGGGAGCTCAGGTTATTATCAATCTTTTCAGTGCAGTGCCTTATGTTGGAGATGACTTAGCCGTATGGATTCGTGGTGATTTTATTATCTCAGGCGCAACGCTTAACCGATTCTTTGCTTTGCATGTGGTCGCTTTACCAATGGCCTTATTGTTGATGGTGTTTTTACATATTGTCGCATTGCATAAAGTGGGTTCTAACAATCCCGATGGAATTGAAATTAAAAAATATAAAGATGAAAATGGTATTCCACTTGATGGTATTCCTTTCCATCCTTATTACACAGTCAAAGATATCGTGGGTGTTGCTGGATTCTTATTCATTTTCTGTTTGATTATTTTCTTTGCACCAGAAATGAATGGTTTCTTCCTTGAGCCACCTAACTTTACGCCTGCTGATCCGTTAAAAACACCGGCTCATATTGCGCCTGTTTGGTATTTCACACCATTCTATTCGATATTGCGAGCAGTTCCCGATCAGCAATGGGGCGTTGTTGCCATGGCGGCATCACTCATTGTGTTGTTCTTTTTACCTTGGCTGGATCGCAGTAAAGTTAAATCTATTCGCTATAAACACTGGAGCTTCAAAGTTTGGTTGTTTATTTTTGTGATTGTGTTTTTCGTGTTGGGTTATTTAGGAATGGTTGGGCCAACACCTGGAAGAACACTAGCCGCTCAAATTTGTACCATATACTACTTTGCGTTTTTCCTACTTATGCCTTGGTGGAGTCAATGGGGAAAAACTAAGCCGGTTCCAGAAAGGGTGACACACTAATGAGAAAGCTACTAATTATATTAACAGCATGCTTGTCATTTTCTTTGTCAGCAGCGGAAGCAGGACTCACTTTGCCTAACGACGACATGCCAAAAATGTCAGGTGATCGTTTGAAGATCTCTATGCAACGTGGGATGCAGGTTTATGTCAATAACTGTTTAGGTTGTCATGCATTATCATTTCAACGTTATAACCGTGCAGCTAAAGATCTTGAAATCCCTGAAGATGTCATGATTGAAAATTTGATTTTTTCTGATAGCAAGGTTGGAGACTTAATCACTAACAACATGAAGACCAAAGCTGCTGCCAACTGGTTTGGTGCAGCGCCACCTGATTTATCAGTTGTTGCCAGAGCTCGAGGGACTAAATGGTTATATAATTATTTGAGAGCTTTTTATGTTGACGATTTGCGTCCATATGGCGTTAATAACTCGGTATTCAAAGATGTTGCAATGCCTCATGTTTTAGAAAATATGCAAGGGCTTCAGGCTAAAACGGAAATAGTGAAAGGCATTGAAAATGACATTAATTACGCTAAAGCTGATATGGCTGCTGCCAATCAGCAGCTCACGGAAGGTAAAGGCGATACTCATCAGCTCAAAAAGCAAATTGCAGATGCTGAGCGAGTCATTCACAAGGCTGAGGAAGAACTGGTAAAACTTTCTAAAAACAAAGCGTATTTTACCATTATCAAAGAGGGAGCGTTGACACCAGAAGAGTTTGATCAGGAAATGGTAGCACTGGTTAACTTTCTGGACTATGTTGGTGAACCTATCAAGCTGGAACGACAAAGACTGGGTGTATGGGTATTGTTATTCATTGCTCTATTTGGATTTGTTGCATACCTGCTGAAAAAAGAATATTGGAAAGACATTCATTAATTTGAATATTAATTCACCAATAGTTAAATTATAAAACCCGAATGAGTAGTGGGATTGTCTGCTACTCATTTTTTTAAATACGGAGAGTGTTTCATGGCAACAGTGGCCAAACGTTCGGTAATGACTCTTTATTCAGGGGCTGATGATGTTTACAGTCATCAAGTGCGCATTGTATTAGCGGAAAAAGGTGTAAATTTTGAATCGATAGAAGTAATCAGCAATCAACAACCACCTGAAGATTTAATTGATTTAAATCCGTATAACACCGTTCCAACATTAGTTGATCGTGAGTTAGTGTTATTTGAATCACCGATTATTATGGAATATTTGGATGAAAGATTTCCTCATCCACCTTTAATGCCTGTATACCCAGTCGCCAGAGCGCGTTCACGTTTAATGATGCATCGAGTTGAAAAAGACTGGTATAGTCTAATGAAATCGATATTAAATGGAAAAGAAAGAGAAGCTGAAAAATCACGCAAAGAGCTTACCGAAAGCTTACTGACACTGGCTCCAGTATTCAGCGAAACCCCTTACTTTTTAAGTGAAGAATTTTCATTGATTGATTGTTGTTTAGCTCCCCTGATGTGGCGTTTATCTGCAATGGGTATTACTTTGACTGGGCGTGGTTCAAAAGAAGTTTCACAATATATGGAGCTGTTATTTGAGCGTGATTCTTTTCAAGCTAGTTTGACTGATGCAGAACGCGAACTTCAAGACTAATTAACCTATTGAAGATACAACAAGTGAACTTTACTTCAAATAAACCTTATTTATTTCGAGCTATTTTAGAGTGGTTACTGGATAACGAGGCTACTCCTTATATATTGGTTGATGCGAATCAAGCCTATGTGGAAGTCCCGCATGAATATATCAAGGATGGCCAAATTGTGTTGAATATTAATCCCTCTGCAATTCAAAGCTGGCATTCAGACAATGAGGCTATCTCGTTCAGTGCACGTTTTGGTGGTGTAGCACGGCAGATTTATGTTCCAATGGATGCATTATTAGCTATTTACGCGCAAGAAAACGGTTTGGGAATGGCGTTTCCTGCACAAGATAATTCAGCTGAGGGACAAGCTTCATCACAAAAAAGTGCTGCTGAAACTGGTGGTAGTCGAGCAGAGAGAGAGTCTTTGTTAGAAGGTGTATCAGCAGAAAAAACGCTATCTGAAAGTGATTCAACTCAAGCAAAAAGCTCTAACCCTCAAAAGAAAGTGAGTCATTTAAAAGTTGTAAAGTAAGTTGCCTGTGACGAGTTGATACTCTTACTGAGAAAACGTGAGTATCTTTCTATATCGAGTTGCATTTCTAAAAAAAGTCTCTTTTTATAAGAGACTTTTTTTTCATAGACGAATTCATATACGCTTTTATATAAATTTATGATTTTTACTTTCTTCGAATAATTAGTTGGCCAGGCGACTACTAGTTAAGAAACTCAAATGCTTTGATGACTTTAGTGACACCATCAATATTTCGTGCAATATCTACCGCCTTTTCTGACTCTTCTCTGGTTACCAGTCCCATTAAAAAGACCTCACTATTTTCGGTAACAACCTTAATTTTTGATGCCTTAAAATCAGATGTAAAAAACATTGATGATTTGACTTTTGTTGTTAGGTATTCATCATTTCTTCGTGCGAAAAAAGAGATTGGTGCGGCAATTCTAACCTGATTAAGAATCTTTTTGTCCTTAGCTATTTTCTTTATTTCTTCGGTTGCTTTTTGTTTTAATTCGGCAGTTGGTGCTTGACCAACCATCAGAATAATATTGTTATAGCTGATAACATTAATATTGGTATTTTTCCAAAGCTCATCATTTTTAAAAATAGAGGTAAAAGATTTTATTTCTGTCTTTTCATCTTCTAATTGTGTTGAAACATCGCGTCTATCTTGTGAAGCGACTGCACCAGTGGCTGCACCAGTAACAATTAACGCACTACAACCACTCATTAAAAGACAAGCAAACAAAATTGTTACTATTAATAATGCTCTCATTTGTCTTCTCCAAATAAAGTGCTGTCGATAACATCACATAAACTATGTATGACGACCAAGTGGACTTCTTGGATGCGCGCGGTGCTGTTAGATGGTACCCTGATTTCTACATCATTATCGCCAATCAGGCCAGCCATTTCGCCACCATCTTTTCCGGTGCAACTGATGATTAGCATATCCTTGGCTAATGCTGCTCGCATTGCCTGTATCACATTTTGTGAATTTCCACTGGTAGAAAAGGCTAATAAGATATCGCCAGGTTGACCAAGTGCTTTGACCTGTTTTGAAAAAATTTCATCAAAACTGTAATCATTACCAATTGAAGTGAGCGTACTTGTGTCGGTTGTTAATGCAATGGCGGGTAAAGGTGGGCGCTCTCTTTCATAACGATTAAGCATTTCAGCTGAAAAGTGCTGAGCGTCACCCGCAGAACCGCCATTTCCACAAGTCAGGATTTTGCCACCATTTAATAAAGTAGAGACGATCATTTGACCTGCCTGTGCAATTTTTTCAGGAAGTACATCGGCTGCGGCGATTTTTGTCTGGATACTTTCGGTAAAATTGTTGCGTATTTTTTCGATCATTGATTTCGGCCTAGATTTAGTAATTCATTAAATTATGCAGTAAATGCATTTTCGATCCATTCATAGTGCAATGAAGGTAGATTACCTTGAATGGCAAAAACATCAAACCGACATGCTATTTTATTGGTTAATTTTTTTTGTTGCAAATAATGACTTGCTGTGAGTATTAGTCGTTTCTGTTTTTGAGGTGTGATACTGGCTAAAGCACCACCAAAGCGACTGTTTTTACGGTATCGAACTTCAATAAAGACTAATACATTGTTCTTTTTAGCAATGATATCAATCTCTCCGAGTTTGCAAGCATAATTGGTGGCGACAATCTGATAGCCCACTGATTCAATCTGGGTTTTTGCGTAAACCTCAAGAGAAAAACCCAGTGTACGTTTATCATCAGATTTTTGCATCTTTAGTTAAACTTATTCATCTTGGCCGGTTTCTTGATAAACTGTTAAGTTGCCTGCTTCGATGGGGGCTGGCGATTCATCTGTTGGTAAGGGATTAAGTTTTTGACTGTTCAGTTCACGAATTTCTCGCTCTTTAGTCACATGGGGGACGCCTCGATTAAATTGTGCCCAGGTTAATGCGCGATGTACTAACCCATTATCATCGACACCAAGTTCACCACCCAGACCGCTCCATTTATAGTCGGGAAATGCCTGTAAAATTGAAAGCTGTTTCAGTATGCTATAGCTGTCAAAGCCCAGCGAAAAATATTGGCCGCGACCATCAAGCGCCGATGGTAAAGTAGTTGCAAGCGCATCACGGCTTTCTTTAAATTGTGGTAATTCACTTAATAACAGTGGTATGACCGGAAATTCAATGCCATTGAGATCAATATCTGTTTGCGGATCCAGTTTTCCAGAATAGATGGATGACGTTGAAATTACTGGTAAGTCATGTGCAAAGTAGTAGTTTATAAAAGGTTTTATAGTGCGTCCTTCTGTAGGTGAGGCAAGCATAAAAATGAAGTCGGCATCTTTGCGGCGGCGCATTTCAAACTCAAGATTACGACCCAATAATTGCTGTAGTGCTCGTTTACGCTCGATACTGCTGTCTACACCCAATAAGCGTTGTACATTTTTCTTTAATTGGCTGGTTTCCCTATATTCCTGGATATAAACAACCTCGCCGCCCAAATCTTCAAATGTTTCTTGAAAAACCAGTCTTGCCCGATTGCCTGTGGCAGTCGCTGGCAAAATAGCCAATGCTTTACGAAAACCTTTTTCGTATGCATAACTGGCTGCTTGAATAGCTTCATCTTCAATCGGTAAACCAAATTGATAAATTTGGTTATGTGCATATTTTTGTTCTTCTAAACGATTTAGTGCCAAAATTGGAGTGTTAATTGTTTCTTGGTTGAGAATAGTCTCAATAGCTTCTTTAGTTAATGGACCGATAATAAAGTCTGCTCCATCGGCAACTGCATTATTGTATGGGGTTAAGGCCGATAACGAGTGGGCGGTGTCATAAAAGTTCAGCTGTGGCGCAGTTTGTGCATCTTCAACTTGATAATGAGCTGCTAAAATCCCGTCTTTTATCATCATACCGATATTGCCAAGTTTTCCACTCAATGGTAGTAACACCGCTATTTTGGCTGGGTTGAATGCTTCTGCAGCTTCTGCTTTTTGCAATATACGGGGCTGGTTGACCATAGACGGATGCAAAGGGTAGCGCATTTTCCATTGATTGATTTCGCTCAAGAGCTTTTCTGGATAATAGCCCCAGCGCTTATTAATATAAGCAATTTCCAGCCAGCCATTAACCCGCTGAGTGTTAAAATCTGAAATTAACGATTGTAAAAAATGAGTTTCCAGCTGATTTAAGGCTAACCAGATTTTTTCATTGTTAGCGGTTAGAGCTTCACTGGTATCGATAATATCGTCGAGCTCAATTCGTAATTTGGCAGCTTCAAAATAATTAAAGTTGGCTAAATAGGCATCAGATAAACTCTGAGCGTGTCGAATTTGCCACGCGACCGATTTTGCTTGAAGATTATAAACTGACTGAAGGTGTTTGAGTGCCTGCTCATTAGCGGTTAGCGCTAGCAGGGTTTCTCCATAATAAAGATTAAAGTCATCGAGTTGTAGTGGCGTGAGTTGTTGTTGATTAATATGAACCAGAATTTCCTGGGCTTTTTCATAGCGTCTTTCAAGTACAAGTAATCCTGCTGCTTGAATTAATAATGGCTGTTTTTCTTCGCCAGTGGCTTGTTGTGCTTGCTTTAACAACGACTCTAAACTTTGTGTTTTAACAGTGGCTGGACGGTTGACTGTCGGGTTCGTTCCGCACGCCTGTAAGAATATGAGCGCGATTATCACTCCAGTCAGACTGAATATTTTGTTGCTATGAGAGATAAAATTGATCATTATCTGTTAAAACTCCAAGCCTTTTGATTTATATCTGGATCGTAGAATGAATATTAACCACCCTTTAATTGACGACCAACATACTAATCAGGGAACCGCAAATATTCAACCCGGAGTCTTGTATGTTGTGGCGACGCCGATAGGGAATCTACAGGATATCAGCCAACGAATGTGCCAAATTCTAGCTGGTGTCAGTCAGATTGCCGCCGAAGACACCCGTCGAACCCGCCAATTATTATCGCATATTGGTGTTAATACGCCATGCTTTTCCTTGCACGAACATAATGAAAGACAAAAAATCGAGTTGATTGTTCAATTGCTTGAAAAGGGGGAATCTGTCGCTCTGGTTTCAGATGCAGGTACACCACTTATCAGTGACCCAGGTTACCCGCTAGTGAAAGCGTTGCGAGACAGACAATTGGTTGTTTCTCCTATCCCTGGACCATGTGCTTTTATTGCCGCTTTATCTGTTGCCGGATTGCCGACTGACCGATTTATTTTTGAAGGCTTTTTACCTGCTAAAAAGGGTGCTCGCCTTGCCCGATTAAAACATTATGCTGATGAAACCGCTACCCTGGTTTTTTATGAATCATCGCATCGAATTACTGAGAGTTTGCAAGATATGCTTGTGGCTTTTGAGGAGTCTCGTCAAGTGGTTATTGCTCGTGAGTTAACCAAAACTTTTGAAACCGTGTTATCGGGTTCAGTACAGTCATTAATTGATATCCTGGCGCAAGATAACAATCAAACAAAAGGCGAGTTTGTCGTTATGGTGCATGGTGCAAGTAAAGCTAATGCAGAAATCTCGCCCGAAGCAAAGACGCTGGCATTAAAGTTAGCCGAACACTTACCAATTAAACAAGCGGCGAAGATTACCGCAGAGGTTTATAGCGATAAGAAAAATGTTATTTATCAGTTTTTATTGGACAACCAAAAGTAAATTTACATCTAGTCTATCAAGTTGCGTTTCGTATCTTCAATCGTTAAACACATGATTTACACAGTTACATAGCACCGTATTGTCTAAGTTTAAGCACTATAAATACGATGTTATAAGTGCAATCTGCTAACAGGAAAAATTCAGAAAGGCAAAATCGGTTATCCGCAATAAGAAATAACCGATGGGAGGGGCCCGATTGAAATGGTAATTAATTCAAACTAAGTGCAACTCAAGCGGGGGCTCTGAATTAAGTGCCAGTTAATTTCAAAAGTGGCATCATCAATTGTTGGCTTACAAATAACTTATGCAAAAGATAAATCGGTCAGTGTCAAATTAGCGCTAAACATGACAGATATTAAAGTCAGGCTATTGCACGAGTTGCCAGGTTTTTGATGATCGATTGCAAATAACCAACATTATCGTGATAGCGGTTTAAATCTTTCGAGAACTTTGAATTGCACTGAATACCCTGATATGAACTGACTAAAAACCGAGCGGTTAAAGTTGGGTTAATATCGGGGGTTACGTTGCCTTGTTGAATGCCTTTACTCAATAAGTCGGCTATTAATTTTGTCCAATCTTCAAAAACATTGTTGATACGTGTTCGAAATCCTTCATCTTCATGGGACATTTCTTGTCCTAAATTTGTTAATGGACAGCCAATTTCCAGCTCATCTTGACTTAAATGCTTACGAGAAAATTCAAATGACTCTGCGATTACGTTAATTGGATCTCCCGAACTTTTTAATAGCTCTTGCCAGTGTCCTAAAAAAGTTTTATAAAATAACTCGTCAACAACGGCATAAGCTAATTCTTTTTTATTCGGAAAATGATGGTATAGTGCTCCTTTGGTTAAACCGGTCTTTTCCACAACTTCATCAACTCTCAGTCCTTTATAGCCATGACGATGTAATAATTTCGCAGCAACATTCAGTATAAGTTCACGAGTTTGTTGTGGGTTTTTTTTACGAACCATAATACTTCTCAGTTAATAAAAATTAATATTTCGATAATTATCTATAGACGTTCACTACAGATAAAAGTTTAAATCAGTTTTCACCAATTAAATTCATTCTATGCAATAGCGATAGATGTCGCAAGTAATATACTAAAAACGGAATATTTTATCATTAATAAAATGATGACATGTATTTTAATTGGTCATATTAACTAACAAAGTCTCCATTGTGCGATTAATCTAACCGTCAATGCGGTAGTAGAATTTTTTTGGTTTGCAGTTTTTACTTGTTTTAATTCTCATTGCTTTTGTGATAATCGGTTTTTATCAAAGTTATTTGGATTAACTCAGGAGCACTCAAGTCTCAGATAATACTGCTGAGAGATTGAGTCCTAATGTGGTGTTGCACAAATTAAATTGTCAAAAGTGTAAAATTACCAAAAGTGCTGTATTACCTATTGGGCTGTTCGTAACAATTATCACTGAGTAAACAAGTTTGCATTTAAAGCCTTTATTAAACTTGATGAATACAGTCCATAATATAAGCGTATGGAGTAAATACGAATTGTCTCTCTAAAATAAAATAGGCTTATTTGTCGAGCAAATATTTTTGTGAGTGTATAACCTATGTACTGCTAGATAATTAACCTTCATTACTGTCAATCGTTGAACCATGAGATCTGTTAATGATCGTAATGAAGGTTGTTGATAAATGCAGAAGCTTTGAAAAGCTTTATCACATTTGCGTCTTTTATCACTTGAATTTGAGGTCATGACTTAGTGTTATGTTCTCTCAAGAGTGCAAACAGACTAGTTGGGTGTGTCGCTGGCTAACTGAACCGGCACGTCAAGTCGAGCACTGACTTTTTGATAAGTTAACAGCAACGCTGGTAACAATAAAAAGTCGATGATGAGTGCGATTGAAATTGTCAAGGCAGTTAATATTCCCATGTCTGCATTTTGGCTAAATGCTGAAAAGCTCATGACAGTAAACCCCAGTACTAAAACAATAGTTGTAGTAACCAGCGCTTTTCCAACATTGGCGAAAGCATAGTGAATAGCTTCAGGTGTTGACATAGCTTTTTCTTTTTGTGCTCGTGTATATTTTGATAGAAAGTGAACGGTGTTATCCACCACTATACCCAATGTCATTCCAGCAACCATAGCCAATCCCATGCCAACTTGCGAAACTAAAATACCCCAAATTCCAAATGCAATAAAGGCTGGCGCTATGTTCGGGACTAAAGAAATGATACCCATTTTAATCGAACGCAAGGCAATCATTAATATAAATGAAATTATGACTAGTGCCGCACTTGCGCCAACTAGCATACTGAGGGTATTTCGTTCTCCTATGTGAGCAAACATCAGTGCAGGGCTGGCAATTGCAAATTCATAATCGGCAGCATTTCTATTTAACCACTGTGAGAGTTTGTTCTCGAGAATGATTGTTTCATTAGTCGATAAATTGCGGGTTGTAATGACGATGCGCGTAGCCGATTTTTTTACATTAATTTGATTATTCAGATCTAATCCAAAAGGCAAAGACATTTCATAGAGTAACAAATATTGTGCTGCTAACTCGCGATTTTGTGGTAAGCGATAAAACTCTTGCGCATCATTATGCATGTTTTTATTTAAGCGATTCATTGTGTCAGTGAATGTACTAACGTGTAAAACTTCGGGCAGCAACTTAGCCATACTGGCGAATTCTTCGGCTTTTTGTAAGAAGTCAGGCTCACTGACACCACCTTCCTGTCCGGATTCCAGTGATACTTCCAGTACATAAAGACCGGTTAAATTTTCTAATACAAAGTCAGTGTCATTTCTAAACTGAATGGATTTGTCAAAGTACTGAACCCATTCGTCATTTAATTCGTTTTTAGGTAAAAACGCTACGGTAATTAAGGTAAAAAGACTCAGCCCCCAAAGTAAAGGTTTGCGCTGGTTAATGACAAAGTCAGCAACACGCTCGAACTGATTATTTTGAACCTGGACATACTTTTTAGGCTTAAAAGTAAACATGATTGCCAGCGCTGGTAATATAGTAATGGAAAATATAAAGGCTGCACTTACGCCTAATGCGACAATGTTACCCAAGTCGTGAAAAGGTGGGACATCACTAAAGTTCATACTTAAAAAGCCAACAATTGTTGTTAGACTGGTTAAAAATACTGGTTGTAAATTAATCCTTATACTTTCTCTCATTGCACTGACTTTGTTGCTACCCAGATTTAATTGTTGCAAATAAGTCACTAAAATATGCACTGCATCAGCAACAGCCATGGTCATAATGATCGTTGGGGCTGTACTCGATGGTGGGGTAATTTTTATACCAAGCCAGCCAGTCATTCCCATGGCTGTTGCGATTGAAGCAATTATCATGATTAGTGTTGCTACTGTCATGCTAATGCTTCTAAGTGTGAACACCAATGCAATTAAAATAATAATAAACATTAGCGGCATAATGCTGGTCATGTCTTTTTGCGATGCAACCTGAAATGCTTGGTTTAACATGACTACCCCAGTAATGTAGACATCATGCTGAGGAAATTTTTCTAAAAAACGAGCTTTCAGATCATAGGCAAAGTTCGCAACTTCAGAATTTTCATCCAGATTTTTACCGGGTAGCTTAATGGTAATATTGACCGCAGTAACTCGACCATCTTGAGAAACAATGCGATTAACTAATAAGGGTTCACTTAAAGCAATTTGCTTTATTTTGTCCCGTTCTTCTTGATCTAGTGTCAATTCTTCAGCAACTAAATCAATCACCAGTAAGTCATCATCTTCTGCTTCGGTATGTTGAAAGTTGGTTACCGAATCAACACGAGTGGAGTAGGGGGTTTGCCAGGCTTCATGCGTTAACCACTGAATGGCGTTGAGGGTTTCGGATTGGAATACATCATTACTTTTCGGATGAATAGCAATCAAGACATTATCTGATTTGTCGTAAGTATTTTGCATTTTTTCATAAGCATTGAGCTGCTCGTTATGCTTGTCAAAAAATACTTGGTAATCAGTGGTAAATCCTAGTTGGTTGACACCGTAACTACATGTAAAAACGGTAATAATACCTATCGCCAATAGCAGCCAGCGATAACGGATAATAACATCAGCTAATCGTCCAGACATGGTTGATTCCTCACTCGTTTTAAGCTCTAATAATTGAAAAGCAGACTAATTGGTTTGTATTTTACAAACTACATGGTATGTTTGCAAATTAAAACTATCCAGTCTGTTTTGCTAAACCGTCATTTATAGATGTTTATAAATCGTGCGTTTTAATTAATGTGGTAAGTATTAAAAGCATTCAAATGAAACATAATCAGGTAGAAAAGAGTTAATTAAACTTGTCGGTGAGATACATTAATTTAACTGATATAAATTGAGTTGTATTGACATCTGCCTTTTAATATTTGTATTGACTAGCAATTCGACAAACTAAATATTGATGAGATACGGTTGCTAAATTGTCCATTGATATAAAAATTATTGCTTTAGAATCTTTCGTCATTTTTAAATGATTAATATTTTATAAATTAGTTTTAGCTCTATTAGAAAAGTTATTTTCTATACTATTTTCTTAATAAATATCAGAATTGTTGACTGAAAAAAGTCAGGTATTTAATAAATTTATGTATATATTCAATAAATAGGTTGATAAGTATAAAAAAAATGTTAGCTAGATATAGAGTGATTCCTTCGAGTTGGTTTGCGAGTAAACCTAAAATGACAAAACGCGTTAAAATCGAATTGTCTTTTATTTTTTTATTCAATTTATTAGCTTACTTTATCTTTTTAAAGATTGACGCTTTTGAAAGCGTTATTAGTATTGTAAATGATTATGAAGCGCTGGAATTGGACGAGCTGTTTATGGTCTTTATTACCTTAATTGTCTCTCTTATCTTTTTCGCAATTAATCGGCTGGATGAAATTGAACAGATCAAGCAAAAAGTCAAGCTGATTTCTAATTATGATCCGGTCACTCAATTACTCAATCGTCGTGCGATGGAAAAGCTTTTTGTCCGAGAGGTACGCAAGGCAAACCAACGAGGTGGTTGTTTTTCG
Source organism: Aliikangiella maris (assembly GCF_040719265.1). NCBI lineage: Bacteria > Pseudomonadati > Pseudomonadota > Gammaproteobacteria > Oceanospirillales > Pleioneaceae > Aliikangiella > Aliikangiella maris. Next base: position 169,431 of record NZ_JBFDAH010000002.1, read on the forward strand.
GTTATTCTGATTGAACTTGATCAGTTTCGTGAAATTGGTATGTTACAAGGCGCATGTGCGGCGAATAATATGCTGCATGATGTTGTTAATACACTGCAAATTTATTTACGAACAAAAGATAAAATTGCGCGTTGGAAAGATAATTCACTGTTGATTTTATGCTCCGAAACAGAAACCCAAGAGGCTGTAGGTATGACATCTAAGTTACTTCAGTCTATTCGTCATATTAGTGTTGATAATTTCGGCTATGTAACCGCCAGTTTGGGCGTGACATCTTATCAACCTCAAGATAATTGGCAAACAATTATGGAGCGTATTCAAATTGGTCTTAATACGGCTAAAGATAATGGTAAAAATTGTTTTATTACCATGTGTGACTCGGTTTAAAAATAAGATTACTCGTTTGGATTAGAGAAGTTTGGATTATTAATAAATTGCTCGTCTGTTAAGCTATGTAAAAAGTTGAGTAGGTCTTGTTTGTCTTGATTGGTGAGCTCAAAGCCTTTTACAAATGGGCTTTTAAACTGGTTTTTTCGACCATCGCCTTGTTTTTCTTCTGCTGCAATATTTCTACCGCCAGCGGCATAAAAATCAATGACATCTGCCAGTGTCGATATACTTCCATCATGCATATAGGGTGCGCTTAGTGCAATGTTTCTTAAAGTCGGTGCTCTAAATCGACCATCGTCGTGTGCAATTGAGGTGATTTCAAAAAGTCCTTTGTCTAAATCTGGATACTGGTTGCGGTCTGCTACATTATATAATCCGGTATTATGAAAAGGACGTCTATCGAGTAATTGTTTTTCATGTGAGGTTGACTGAGTAAAGTTAAAGCCTCCATGACAGTGATGACATTCCAGCTTTTCTGAAAAAAACAAGTTCATGCCTCTTAGTTGTGATTCATTGAGGGCGTTGTCATCATTATCATAAGCATAGCGATCAAAGGGTGACTTAAATGAAATTAGACTTCTTACAAAACAAGCTAAAGCATAAGAAATATTTTTAAAGTTTATCGACTCATCACCAAAAGCTTGACTAAATAATTTTTGGTATTGGGGCGTATTAAATCGCTCAAGCACTTGTTTTTCACTACCGGTGATCCCTAACTCAATCGGCTGTTCACCAAACATTGGAATCAATACCTGACGTTCAATTGTGTCTAACCGATCATGTGCCCAGGTTAATGTCTTATTATAGGCGACATTGACCAATGCCAGTGAGTTTCGGCGATGTAAATGTCCTGTTGAGCCAATCGAAGTGATTCGGTTTTCGCTAAATGCGTATTCTTGTTGATGACAACTGGCGCAGGACTGTTGCTGATTAGCAGATAAATTTTTATCATAAAATAAAAAGCGACCTAGCTTAACTTTAGCATCACTCATTGGATTGTCTGCAGGTAATTGAGGTAGTGGAAATCCTTCTCTGAGTGACCATTGATAAGTTTGAGTTGCTGGTTGATGCCAGAGATAAAATTGATACATGGCAATACCAGCTATAATACAACAACCAATGAGGAAAATTATTTTTTTCATTGGGAAACACTAAATAGCTGTTGCTTGGCGTCAATTCCCAGGCGAGAAAATAGTTTTTGACATAATGCTGAGTGTTGCTCTGACTGGCAGGCGGGCTCATCAAGAAAGTCAATCGAGCGAATGAGTTGAAATAAGTCCACTTGAATGGTTTTGTCTGCTTGAAAATTTTCTAAGGTAATGTCGACAAGATTTGGATGTTTACATTGCGTCGATGGCGCGCGCATTGAACTTGCCGATTGGCATCCGGTAGAACCTAAATGAAAAATCCAATCTTGCTGCGAGGTTGTTAATTCTAGACGCATAAATTTGTGCCCCAATTGCCAGGTCCAAAACATATCGGGTTGATTGAGCGGACTGGGTTGAGTCATCGGGTTTTGATGGTTGAGATCGAAAGGTACGCCAAGAGAAAAGCGGATTTGTTTAATGCCAGTGGCAGGGACCGTACTTTGGAGTGTCACTTGCCAATTAAATGGCTGTGGGCAAACACCACCTAATAATGCCACACGTTCAGTTGAATTTTGGGTAGCGGCTGACGTAACAAACTTGGCTGAGTGCCATTGGTTGTCGGCCATTAAACTGACATCGCTGATATAAAATTGAAATTGGTTTATTTGCCAGAGTTTGTTGGTTTGCGTGATATGCGAATCGCAGGTCAATTCTTGCTGCTGGTATTTGGGTTTAAAGTTAACGATGAGTGTATTATTGAAAATATCGGCTTGATTGCAACTGACGAGTAACAAGACGCAGCAATATATTGTAGTAAGTCGCCAAGTAACAACATCCGTTGGTTTAACGGGAAAGTGTGAGCGTATGTATCTGAAAAATCGCGTGAAAATTACCATGATATTGTAATAAATAAATTAATTTTCCAGTTATATTTAGGGCGAACTAAATAGAGTTATAACGTTTTATTGTCATATCGTTAATCAATCTTTTTATTTAAATGTGCAGTTTTATTAACGATAAATTGACACGATAATTCAATATGGCTGTTATTGGAATAATTTGCCTTATAACCCGAAAATTGCTTACTATAAGCAGTCTATCCAAGTTATTTAACTGATATGTCATCATATCAGGAGCACGCCAATGCAACAATTAAAAAAGTTATCTGCCATTTGCGCTACTAAGCCCCACATATTTTTGTTAACTGGCATTACTGCCTTGTCTGTAGTGCTTGGGATATTTATCAGTTCACCGGTCAATGCCCACTCTGAGCCTGCCAAATCGCGTTTTGTTGCTAACCAAGGCCGTGATCAAGGTGAATGCGATAACCCGTTGCGACCTTGTAAAACGATTGCATATGCCGTTCAACAGGCCAATAAGGGCGATAAGGTTTTAGTGGCATCAGGAGAGTATCGGGTTCAAAGTAGCGAAGAGCTATTTTATCTAAAAAGTGAAATCGTACCGATTTTGGCTGGGTTTAACCGCTTTGATCATTTTCAAAGTCAAAGCCCCGATACTAATGCAACATTTTTACTTGGCGCCCCTAGTGAGTTGGCTGTCGAGTTACGTCAAAAGGGATTTCAGGTTATCAGCGACGGAAAAAGTCAAATAGCCGGTCAGCAGCTAAAACAAAAGCTGCAAGCTTATCATATGCTCAATACTCAGCAGGTTCAGGTTGACTGTAGTAATGGTCAAGCAAATGGGTTTGCTTGCCAAAATCTAGATTTAATCGCACATATTCCACTTGCCCAGTTTAGCAGTAATCCGGCGGCAGGTAATGATATCTGGGGGCATGTTGATCTTAACACCGGGCGAGAGTACGCTTTGATGGGAGTGGATACCGGAGTAACTGTTTTTGATATTACTCAACCAGACAAAGTGGTTGATGTTGGCTCTATTGCCGGGCGAAGAACTCAGTGGCGGGATATCAAAGTCTATCAATATTTCGATACACAGCTTAATAGTTGGCAAGCATATGCTTATGTGACTTCTGATAACTCTAACGACGGTGTACAAATTATTAATTTGAATCAGTTGCCAGAAAAGGTCAGTCTTGTTTTTAGTAATCATACTGTCGATGCAGCACATAACGTCTATATCAGTAATGTCGACTACGGTCTTAATATTAAACTAGATAACGCTGAGCCCTGGTTACAAATTGTTGGCGGCAGCAAAAATGGTGGACGTTTTAACAGTGGTGCATTTCAGTCATTTTCACTGAATAATCCCGAGTCTATCCAACTTAGTGCAAATCAATCAGGCTTTGGTGGATACACTCATGATGGTACATCAGTACTGATTGATGATGCGCGCAATACCAATGAGTGCAAAAATCAAATACAGAGTTGTACGGTATTTGTAGACTTCAATGAAAAAGAAATTATTTTGTGGAATGTTTCTAGCCCGGATAAAACACAAAAACTAGCGCAGATGGAGTATTCTGATGTCCCTAAGACTGCTCAATATGTCCATTCAGGTTGGGTAAGTGATAACAAACGCTATATTTTTGCTCACGATGAATTTGATGAAAGCAAAGGTAATTTAAACTCAACTATTCGAGTGTTTCAAATTGACTCACTCACCAATCCCGTTCAAGTCGGTCAATGGGCCGGGCCAACAAAAGCGATCGATCATAATGGTTTTGTTAAAGGCAATCGCTATTATTTTTCAAATTATGAGCGGGGACTAACAGTACTGGATATTTCTGAGCCTGCGAATCCTATTGAAGTAGGATTCTTTGATACTTTTCCACCTTCCAATAATGCTTCATTTAATGGCGCCTGGGGCGTTTATCCTTTTTTACCTTCAGGTGTAATATTGGTCAGTGACATTAATAGCGGACTGTATGTGTTGAGGGACAAAACACATCAACAAGTACAAGGTAATGTACGTTTTGAGCAAGCTGAAGTTGCCGTGCAGCAAGGTGAAAAGGCCGTTGTAGGGATTATTCGTGAAAATAATTCTACAGCAAGTACCAGCGCCAGTGTTGCTTATGAGATCATATCGGGGAGCGCCCAACAGCATGAAGATTTTACGCCACAAAAAGGGAGAGTCAGTTGGCAGGGAAATGCGTCAGGCCAACAGACTATCGAAATTGCGACGTTACCAGAGTTAAGCGCGCTTGAATATCTTGAGCAATTTTACGTGCGTTTATATGATCCTGATTCTGGGATGTCTGTAACCAGCCCTAGTTATTTGACTGTGAATTTAAGTGGTACAAAAAGTAATGGCGTGGTTGACTTTGCGGTTGCCGAATTATCGGTTGCAGAAAATATGGGTAACGCTGCTGTTGAGGTTGAACGAGTTGGTGGGAGCGCGGGCGAAGCGAGTGTTGTGTATACATTGATTGCTGATACGGCAACAGAAACGCAAGATTTTGTCGCTGCAAACGGTATTCTTAGCTGGCAAGACGGGGAAATGGGCCGCAAATCTATTACCGTTGAGCTGGTCAATGACACTGAAAGTGAAGCGCTTGAGCAATTTCGTATCGAGCTTTCTGAAAACAGTGGTGCCGGATTAGGCAATCGTACATCAATGGTTGTGCAAATTCTTGATGATGAATCAAACACCGCACCCGAGGTTAGCCTGGGGGAGGATTTTGAAGTGAATACGCGCCAAATGATTAATTTGAGCGCCTCGGTGAATGATAACGAAGATCATCAAGTCACTTATTTATGGCGACAGATTGCTGGTGAAAGTGTTCTACAAGAATCTTCGCAAGAAAACATCTCATTTATAGCCCCACAAGCAGCAGGTCAAATTGAAATACAACTCGAAGTTACCGATATGCTGGGAGCAACTACTAGTGATTCGGTGATCATTACAGTTGTTGCTGGTGTTAACGAACCCGATGATACACCTGCCCAAAATAAAAGTGGCGGTGGTGGGATTGGTCGCTTTATAGTTATCCTATTGTTGCTGATCGGACTTCGCAATAAAATTTTTGTAACCCGAATAAACTAAGTGTCACCGCATCATTTAATTGGTAGAATGCGCTTGGGTTGACTGGGCAATCGCTGTCAGTTTTTAATTGATGGAGGAAAGTCCGGACTTCGCAGAGCAGAGTGCCAGGTAACGCCTGGGGGGCGAAAGCCTACGGAAAGTGCCGCAGAAAATATACCGCCTGCTTATGCAGGTAAGGGTGAAAAGGTGTCGGTAAGAGCGCACCGCGCTGGTGGTAACATCAGTGGCAGGGTAAACCCCACTCGAAGCAAGGCCAAATAGGGTTCCTGTAGAATTTTATTCTCAAGGTGTGGCTCGCACTGGAACCGGGTAGGCCGCATGAGCATAGTGGTGACGCTGTGCCTAGATGAATGATTGTCTTAAACAGAATCCGGCTTATAGGTCGACCCAATTTATTTCTACGATAACTGACTGTGTTTGGGTGACAACAACTCGGTTTGCAATTTACTGACGAGGTATAGTTAATAAACTGTCGTGTATTCGCGTCACTTTCGGTTATTACTACATAGCTAATCCAAATATCCAATTATCCAATTATCCAAATATTCAGGTATCAAATCTCATATTTCAAGGTATTTGGATTATATTTTGTTCTAATAATCCCAGCAAAAAATTAATAAAATCACCAAAGGCGCGAAAAATTCTGGTATTGTCATAATCGTTTAAAAATTAGCGTCTAGGATTAAAATAATCACATGTTTTGAGACTATGGATAAATTGAGAAGCGTTATTCATGATCGTTTTACTTAACAATTTAACTTGTCATAAAAACCAGCCGAAACACCCGCACCAAAAATAACATCGCTAATTTTATACCTTGTACAGTTATTCATCATAAATATGAACCAACTTAAAGTAATACTTTAAGTTTGATATATAAGTCGATGAATTGTTTTCTTATTCGAATTCTGACTAAAATTTAAATCTTTTAAAATACGCTAAGTCTTTGTGAAATAAGCAATATTTCTCATATTTTATAGGGTTTTTCCTTGACAAAAGTGGCTCATCGTACCTATAGTGCACAAATGTGGAGAAAAGTGTAACTATGTGCAATTATGTGGTTCATCTGATCAATGAACCTTCGCTTGCAGGGCAAATTAAGTGTTTCGTGGAGCCAATTCAATAAATTTAGACTCAAAAGGTCGTATTGCGATACCTTCAAAGTATCGCGACGGCATCGTTGAGTCTTGTGAATCTCACATGATAATCACTTGCGATCCCTACGATAGCTGCCTGTTGATATTCCCGTTGGCCCACTGGGAAGCAACAGAAGCCGATTTACAGTCTCTCTCCAATTCAAAACCACTCCACAGACGTTTAAAACGAATTATGCTGGCACACGCAACAGAAGTCGATATGGATTCTAATGGTCGTCTACTGATTCCGGGTGTTCTGCGAGAAAGAGCCAATTTAACCAAAGAAGTCATGTTAATTGGCCAAGGAAAAACATTCCAGTTATGGGATGAAACTGCTTGGAATCGATTGACAGAAGAAGACTTAGCAGAACTGTCAAGTGATGAACTGGATTCAGACCAACTACCAGACCTTTATTACTGATGATACTCGAACAAAATGAACATAGTACGGTCTTGTTGAATGAGGCTGTTGATGGTTTGAATATTCAGCCAGATGGTATCTATGTGGATGGTACTTTTGGGCGTGGTGGGCATAGTGGATTAATTTTGCAGCGACTAGGTCCTCATGGAAAACTCATTGCCATTGATCGAGATCCACAAGCGAAAGAAAGTGCGAAGCAGTTTGCTGACGATAGTCGGTTTGAATTTTTTAATCAGAATTTCGCCATGATTGAGTCGATTTTAGAACAACATGATGAAGTAAAAAAGGTAGATGGCATATTGCTGGATCTTGGTGTTTCTTCACCGCAATTGGATCAAGCAGAAAGAGGATTCAGTTTTCTGCGAGATGGCCCGCTGGATATGCGTATGAATCCTGACAAAGGACCTTCTGCCACACAGTGGTTGGCAGAAGCTGATGTTGATGAAATTCGTTGGGTTTTAAAAGAATACGGTGAAGAAAAGTTTGCAACACGTATTGCCAGAGCAATTGTTGAGCAGCGAGATCATCAAATGATTGATACGACATTTAAGTTAGTAAAAATAATTACCGAGGCGAGTCCGGTAAAAGATAAATTTAAACATCCGGCAACACGTAGTTTTCAGGCAATTCGAATTTTTATTAATGATGAGTTGAATGAATTGGAAAAAGTATTAGCACTTACACCAAAGTGTTTGCGCCAAGGTGGCAGAGCATCAATTATCAGCTTTCATTCACTTGAAGATCGCCTGGTTAAACGATTTTTTCGGCAACAGGCTAAAGGACAAAATATTCCAAAGCATTTGCCGGTAATGGATGCTGATATTAATCGAACATTTAAACTGGTGGGCAAAGCAATAAAAGCCAGCGACCAGGAAATACAAATAAACCCTCGTTCAAGGAGTGCTGTACTGAGAGTTGCAGAAAAAATAGTGAAATAGTTTGACAGAATGAAAAAGCAAAACCAGAAAAATAAGACGAATGATGAAACACCGTCTCTATTGAAAATGTTGTTAACAGATGTACTGATAGGACATTGGTTTATTAGTTTACTGGCGATTGCGTTTATTGCTTTTTCAATGGTTTTAGCAAGTACAAGCCATAAAACCCGGCGACTAACGGCAGAATGGCAGAAGTTGAGACAGGAGCATCAGGAACAACAAATACTCTGGGAATCACTGCGCTTGGAAATGACAACATTAACCGAAGCTGACAGAATTTCCAATTTGGCAAAGAAAGAATTAGGTATGGTTGAAGTGACGACGAAAAATGAAAAGGTAATATCGCTATGAAACAAGCGAGAAGACCTAACTCAATTCCCACAGGAACAGCACGCTATTATGTATTAATGGTGTTATTGTCCTGTGCGTTCATTGGTCTTTTCATTCGTGCCGCTTATTTACAGGTTGATAAAGCTGAAGATCTTATTGGTAAAGCAGATTCTCGTAGTGTACGAGATAAAGAAATCGTCACTCATCGAGGGCTGATTTATGATCGTAATGGTGTAGAACTGGCGGTGAGTGTGCCGGTGAAATCTGTTTGGATTGATGTCACCGAAATCATGAAAAAGTCACCCACGCTGGCCGAAGAAGATTGGAATCGATTAGCGGTAATTGCCAAGAAGACCCCTAAAGAATTTAAGCAATGGATTGTTGAACGAAAAGGGCGCCAGTTTGCCTGGGTTGCACGTCATTTAGATCCCAAAATGGCGAGTATAGTAAAAACGCTTCAATTACCTGGTGTTTATTTAAGAGATGAGTTTCGACGCTATTATCCGTCAGCAGAAATTACTGCACATTTAATTGGTTTTACTGATGTAGATGATAAAGGTCGAGAAGGTTTAGAGCGTGCCTATGATGATTTACTTCGCGGTAAATCAGGAAAAGAAAAAGTTCGCCTTGATTTGCAGCGCCGGGTAATTGAACAGCAGGAAGTCATTGCTCAAGCAGAAAAGGGTGAAAATTTATATTTAAGTATTGATAGTCGAATTCAAACTATTGCTTATAAAGCATTAAAGACCGCAGTACTAAAACACCGTGCGCGCTCGGGTGCATTAGTGATGATAGATGTTGATTCCGGGGAAGTACTTGCTTTGCTTAGCCAGCCATCATACAACCCTAACAGGTTTGATTCGAGGCATTCAAAGTTAACACGCAATTCTGCCTTTGTGGATAGCTTCGAGCCAGGTTCAACGGCTAAACCTCTGACGGTTGTCAGTGCACTTGAATCTGGGGTTGTTAATGTGCATTCAAAAATAAATACCTCACCTGGTCGAATTCGACTGAATGGTTATTGGGTAAAAGATGGCGGAAAAAATTATGGTGTACTTGATGTTGGTGGCGTGATTCAAAAATCAAGCAATGTAGGCGTGACCAAGTTAGCACGCATGATGAATGATGAAGAATTTTTAAGCACGTTTTATCAGGTTGGGTTTGGTGTAGATACTGCCAGTGGTTTTCCTGGTGAAAGTGCTGGACGAATGAACTTTAGAAATAACTGGAGTGATATTGAAAAGGCAAATGTGTCGTTTGGTTATGGTTTTATGGTAACACCTGTTCAATTAGCACAAGCTTATGCAGTGCTGGGGGCATATGGCGTAAAACGGCCTTTATCATTAATTAAACGTGATTTGATTCCGCAAGGAACACAGGTTATTTCAAAGCAAGTCAGCCGCCAGGTTGTCAACATGATGGAGACCGTTGTTGGTGAAGGTGGAACAGGTAAAAAGGCACAGGTTTATGGGTATCGAATTGCGGGCAAAACGGGAACTGCCAGAAAAGCAGAAGCTGGTTCTTATGGTGATCAATATGCCGTATTTTTTGCGGGTATAGCTCCGGTTTCTAACCCCAAAATTGCGATGGTTGTGTTTGTTAATGAACCTAATAGCGAAGAGTATTATGCGGGTGATGTTGCTGCACCAGTATTCGCGAAAGTGGCAGAAGAGTCACTGCGATTACTGAATGTTAAACCCGATCAGGTAGAAACTGTTGCGGTTAACCAGATTGCCAAGAGGCAAAATAATGGCTGAAATCACATTAAAGACAATTTTACATCAAGTGGTAGATGTTCGTGTTGTTAGCGAAATGCTTAATCAACCCGTTGGACCATTGGTGTTAGATAGTCGTCAAATCAAACCTGGAGACACTTTTGTTGCAATTGCCGGGTTTGAATTAGATGGTAGAAACTTTATTCAAAATGCATTTGCTAATGAAGCCGCTTTAGTTGTTGCAGAAGCTAAAGATAATGAACTGTTGGGTGATGCTATTTTAAATGATGAGCGAATTGTCTGGATAAAAGATCTACGTAAACAACTCAGTTTAATTGCCAGTAACTATTTCGATGAACCATCACGTTTTTTAAAAACTATTGGAGTAACGGGAACAAATGGCAAAACTAGTTGCAGTTACTTAATTGCTAAAACTCTGCAAAACCTACACTTTGAGTGTTTTTTACTCGGAACGCTTGGCGTAGGGCAAAGTTATAATTTAATTGAAAGCAATAATACAACTGTTGATGCAATTACGATCCAAAAAGTTTTGGCTGATGCGGTTAATTCGGGCGCTCAGTTTGCATCGATGGAAGTATCATCGCATGGGCTCGATCAAGATAGAGCGGCGGCTGTTATTTTTGATACTGCTGTATTTACCAATTTAACGCATGATCATCTTGATTATCATCAGACAATGGAAAACTATGGTGCAGCAAAAAGAAAATTATTTTTAAGTGCTGAACTAAAAAATGCAGTGTTAAATATGGATGATAGATTTGGACGCAAACTAGCCAAAGATGAAGCAATTTCTGCTATTAAATGGTTGGTGACTACTAAACTGCCGACCTCTGGTTCCAATTTAAATCGTTGGGTCTGGGCTGAAGAAGTTGCCTATTCAATTGATGGAATACGAGCAAAAGTTTATACCCCTTGGGGAAGTGGCGTGATGGAATCTCCACTAATTGGTCAGTTTAATTTATCTAATCTGTTATTGGTTATTGCTACCTTAGGCGGTGTATTAAAAGATTTAAATCCTATATTGCTAGCATTAAAAAATGTAAATTCTGCGCCAGGACGAATGGATAAGTTTGGTAATAATAATACGCCATTAGTTGTTGTTGACTATGCGCATACTCCAGATGCACTAGAGCAATCTTTGATTGCCTTGAGAGAGCACAGTGTCGGTTTAATTTGGTGTGTGTTTGGGTGTGGCGGGGATCGTGATAGTAGTAAAAGACCACTTATGGCAAGAGTAGCCGAGAAGCTGGCCAATCGGGTAATTGTCACGGCAGATAATCCACGTACCGAATCGCAAGAGAAAATTAGTCAGCAAATTATTGACGGATTTCGTAAACCAGAAAAAGTTGTTTTTATTAATGATCGTCAGCAAGCTATAGAAACTGCCGTTGCTAAAGCAAAGCCCGGTGATGCAGTATTAATTGCAGGTAAAGGACACGAAGACTACCAAATTATTGGTAAAGAAAAATTACATTTAAGTGATTTGGAAATTGTAAAACAAGCTATTGAGGCCTATCCAAGTTGATTAAAGCAAACTTATCAAACATTGCTGCTTTTCTAAATGCTGAACTTATCGGTAGCGATTTGGCTGTCGATAAAGTGTTTACTGATAGTCGCCAAAATTGTCCTGGAGGAGTTTTTGTGGCCTTAAAGGGGCCGAATTTTGATGCGCATCAATTTATTGAGCAAGCAATTGAACAAGGTGCGGTTGCGGTTATTGTTGAACATCCAGTGACAGAACCGGTGTCGCAAATTGTTGTGAAAGATTGTAAACAGGCATTAGGCGATTTAGCGCGTTTTAATCGGAATAACTTAAAAGCTCGATTTGCTGCGATTACAGGAAGTAGTGGTAAAACGACAGTGAAGGAAATGCTAGCGGCTATTTTACAAAATATTGGCGCAACTTATGCGACTAGAGGCAACCTGAATAATGACATTGGCGCGCCAATTACTTTATTGGAAATGAATCAACAACATCAATTTGGTGTAATTGAACTGGGAGCAAATCGGGCAGGAGAAATTGCCTATACAGCCTCGATTACTAAACCAGATGTTGCGGTTATCAATAATATTTCTCCGGCACATATAGAAGGATTTGGTGATCTCAATGGTGTTGCTCGGGCTAAAAGTGAAATCTATTCGGCACTAGGTTCAAGTGGTATTGCCATTGTTAATCAGGACGATCACTTTGCCAGTTTTTTGAAAAAAAACATAGACTGTAATTTACTGACCTTTGGCATACACCAAAACGCGGATGTGATGGCAGAAAATATCAGACTAAACTATGAGCTATGTCCGCAATTTGAATTAGTATTTGAAGGAAATCGTCAAACAGTACGCTTACCGCTGATTGGTGAACATAATGTTTACAATGCTCTGGCGGCAGCCGCTTGTGCGATTGGTTTGGGTATTCAATTACAAGATATTGCGACAGGATTGGCACAGACTCAAATGGTTCAAGGGCGGTTAAATGTTTTTCATAGCGATAATGAAGTGACCGTTATTGATGACAGCTACAATGCAAATCTTGAATCAATGAAAGCGGCAATTCGATTATTGGCAAATTATCCAGGACATAAAATTCTGGTGATAGGTGATATGGCGGAGCTAGGTGATTTGAAAGAGCAATGTCATGAAGAAATCGGGCTTGCTGCCAATGAGGCAAATATTAGTCAACTGTACTCAATAGGTGAATTAACTATGTTAACTCACAATGTGTTTAAAGGAGATAAATATCACTTTAATCATCAACAGGATCTCATACAACAATTAAAACAAGAGGCGAATCCCGGTGTGACTATTTTGGTGAAAGGTTCACGAAGTATGCAAATGGAAAAAGTTGTTTTAGCACTAAAGGAACAATTTGAGCTGCAAAGCTTCGCTTCCAATAAAGAGGGGCAATAACAATGTTACTTTGGTTGGCTGAATATTTAGAACAATTTCACTCCGGATTTAACCTTTTTGGTTATTTAACAATCCGCAGTATTTTGGGGGCATTAACTTCTTTATTGATTTGTTTACTACTTGGGCCTCTGATGATTCGAAAATTAGCGGTTAAACAGATTGGTCAAACTGTCAGAGATGATGGACCACAATCTCATTTAAGTAAGGCGGGCACACCGACGATGGGTGGTGCCCTGATATTGATTGGCATAACCATTTCAACTTTATTATGGTCGAATCTGGATAACCGCTATGTTTGGGTTGTGTTACTGACCACCTTGGGTTTTGGACTCGTTGGATGGGTTGATGATTATCGAAAACTGGTATTTAAAGATCCCAAAGGGTTAGCATCTCGTTGGAAATATTTTTGGCAATCTGTTGTAGGGTTAACCGCGGCTATTTATTTGTATTTGACAGTACAGGTTGATGCAGAAACTATTTTAATTATTCCATTTTTTAAAAATGTCGCGATTAACTTGGGCCTCTTTTACATTTTGTTGACTTACTTTGTCATCGTGGGAACCAGTAATGCGGTGAATTTGACTGACGGATTGGATGGATTAGCGATATTACCAACGGTATTAGTTGCTGGAGCATTGGGCATCATCGCTTATCTTGCAGGTAACATTAATTTTTCAAATTATTTGGCAATTCCTTATATTCCGAGTTCTGGTGAGCTGGTTATTTTTTGTGGGGCAATCTGTGGCGCCGGTTTAGGATTTTTATGGTTTAACACTTATCCTGCACAAGTCTTTATGGGGGATGTTGGTGCTCTTGGTTTAGGTGCTGCATTGGGTACCGTCGCTGTAATTGTTCGTCAGGAATTGGTTTTGTTCATTATGGGCGGTATTTTTGTTATGGAAACTATTTCGGTGATTTTACAGGTTGCTTCATTTAAATTGACTGGACGTCGAATTTTCAATATGGCTCCCTTGCATCATCATTATGAACTCAAAGGATGGCCAGAGCCACGTGTGATTGTGCGATTTTGGATTATTTCTGTGGTGCTGGTTTTAGTAGGATTGGCAACACTTAAAATTCGTTAGAACGATTAAGATAAACAATTATTAGAACTGAATTAGAAAGATTGAAATGATAAATAATGCGTATCAAAATTTAACCTGTGTATTTGGATTAGGCCAATCCGGGTTATCGGCTGCGCGTTATTTTCAGCGAATTGGCGAAGCTTTTTTCGTTGTTGATACTCGAGAAAGCCCCGCAGGTGCTAATTTAGTTAACACAATGAACCTATGTCAGGGAGTTATTTTAGGTGAAATTGCTGAACACTTATTAATGCAAGCCAAGCAAATTATTTTAAGTCCAGGCATTTCACCGAAGATACCTCTCATCGTTTCTGCTAAAAATGCTGGAGTTGAAGTCTTTGGTGATGTCGATATTTTTATGCGGCAGACTAAAGGCAAAGTTATTGCAATTACCGGCTCAAATGGCAAAAGCACAGTCACTGATTTAACATGCCGATTACTGCAAGCTGGTGGTTATCGTGCCGAGATAGGCGGAAATTTTGGTATTCCCGTATTGGATTATTTGCCAGAAGATAAAGCAGATATTTATGTTTTAGAACTATCAAGTTTTCAACTGGATACTACTCGTTATATTGCACCTGATGTTGCAGTAGTACTTAATGTAACGGAAGACCATATGGATCGATATAGCCAATTCGACGAATATCAACAATCCAAATTACGTGTATTACCAAACGCCAAGTATCGATTAGTTAATTTAGACGACAAAAATACCTGGCCGATAGATGTGAATATTGATAGTTCATTCAGTCTATATAATAAAGATGCAAAATATTATTTAGAAAAAGATGAGTTTCCAAAAAATGAATCAATAGCATATCAATCTGAAAGCCATGTAGTGAATCAGTTCTCGAATCTTAAATTGTGTCGCCAGGGACAGCAGTTAATTCATAGTGATGCGCTAGCAATTACGGGTAAACACAACTGGATGAATATTCTGGCATCTATTGCTTTAATTGATGGCTTGGGAATAGAAATTTCAGAGCCGATGTTAGCTGCGTTAAAACATTATCGTGGATTGGCTCATCGCTTTCAATGGGCAGCAAACGAATCACAAATTGACTGGATTAATGACTCGAAAGCTACCAATGTTGGTGCGACTCTGGCTGCAATTAATGCGGTTGAACAACAACTATATTCATCCGTTATTTTAATTGCTGGTGGGGATGCGAAAGGTGCTGATCTAAGTGAGCTGAAATCTGTCATCGAAGAAAAAATATCCGTCGTAATAGTATTGGGTAAAGATGCAGCGTTATTTGTTTCCTTGATTAAAAAGATACCGGTTATTCAAGTTGCCGACATGTTCGAAGCGGTCGCTCAGGCTAGAACATTGGTTGCACAAAAAAATAGCGAAATGAAGATAAACTTGAATCAAAGCACTGAAATGAAAAAAGCTTTGGTGCTATTATCTCCCGCTTGTGCCAGCTTGGACATGTTTAATAATTTTGAACATCGTGGTGAAATATTTTGCCAGGCGATTCGGGAGAGTGTGTGATGCATAAGGATATGATCTGGTATGACAAAACGCTCTTGATTACTGTATTGCTCTTGGTTGCAATAGGCATGATAAGTGTAACTTCAAGTTCCTTATATTATGCTGAAAACACAATGAATGGCAATGCTAACTATTTCGTTATTCGGCATTTGATCTATTTAGCGATATCTTTTTTGGGTGTTTGTATTGTGCTGACGCAACCTATCGAAAGATGGCAAAAATATGGACCCTACTTATTAATTTTAGGGTTAATTTTACTAGTGGCCGTTTTATTTATAGGAAAGACTGTAAATGGTAGTCAACGCTGGTTAGCTATTGGTCCGTTAACTTTTCAAGTTTCAGAAGCAATGAAGTTGATAGCAGTCGTTTATTTAGCGGGTTACCTCGTACGTCGTACAGATGAAATACAAACACAAATTAGAGGTTTTTTAAAACCTTTATTAGTACTTGCGTTAATAACCGGACTTTTGTTGTTGGAACCAGATTTTGGTGCGTCGGTTGTGATTTTAGCAACATCATTAGCCATGCTTTTTTTAGGTGGTGCAAAGTTGTGGCAATTTATTGGGCTATCAGGTGCGGTTGCCTCTATTCTGGGGTTAATTGCTATTAGTCAACCTTATCGACTTGAACGCCTGATGACTTTTTTAAATCCGTGGGCCGATCCATTTGGTAGTGGATACCAGTTGACTCAGTCATTGATTGCATTCGGACGTGGCAGTATTTGGGGACAAGGATTAGGTAATAGCTTGCAAAAGTTATCTTATTTACCTGAGGCGCATACCGATTTTATTTTTGCGGTTCTGGCCGAGGAAATGGGATTAGTTGGGGTGGTCTTGGTACTGTCATTGTTTTTTATTTTCTTTTATCGAAGTATGAAAATAGGACGAGAAGCCATTTCACTTGAACAACCTTATGCGGGTTACTTGGCATATGGGATAGGCTTTTGGTTAACTTTTCAGGCATTGATTAATATGGGGGTTACTAGTGGAGCATTGCCCACAAAAGGATTAACTTTGCCATTTATCAGTTATGGCGGAAACAGTTTAATTTTTTGTGGTGCAGCGGTTGCAATATTGCTCCGAATTGATTTTGAAAATCGATTATTAAAATCAGGGATGGTTGCCAAACCTCGAGTCAAAGTACAAGCGGAGGATAGTTATGCCACAGCATAAAAATCTTGCGCTGATTATGGCTGGCGGAACTGGAGGACATATTTTCCCTGGATTGGCCGTTGCAAGTGAATTGACTGCACGGGGCTGGCAAGTTGAATGGCTGGGTTCAGTTGGTGGGATGGAAGAAAAAATTATTAACCAGCAAGAGATACCTTTACATTTAATACAGGTTAAAGGGTTACGTGGAAAAGGTTTGATGGGATGGTTTAAAGCACCATTTAGTTTGACCAAGGCAATTTATCAGGCCGTCCAAGTGATTAAAAAGCAAAAGCCAAATATTATTATTGGTTTTGGTGGTTTTGCTGCGGGGCCTGGTGGAATTGCTGCATTTTTGGCCAGAGTACCATTAGTTATTC
Source organism: Aliikangiella maris (assembly GCF_040719265.1). NCBI lineage: Bacteria > Pseudomonadati > Pseudomonadota > Gammaproteobacteria > Oceanospirillales > Pleioneaceae > Aliikangiella > Aliikangiella maris. The sequence continues at coordinate 186,442 of NZ_JBFDAH010000002.1, forward strand.
ACGAACAAAATGCAATTGCCGGAATGACAAATCGAATTTTAGCGAAGTTTTCGCAACGTGTGTTTCAGGGATTTCCTGATGCATTTTTAGCAAAACATAAGGTTATAACCGTTGGCAATCCAGTGCGCAAAGAAATAAAAGCGATTCGAACAAATGGTGAGCTGACGCCAATACAAGATAAGCGATTAAAAATTTTAATCGTTGGCGGAAGTCGTGGGGCGTTAGCGCTTAATCGATGTGTACCAAAAATATTGGCCGAACTTATCAATCAAAAAGTAGTGATTGTTAAACATCAAGTTGGTGCAGAACGAGTGAATGAAACTTTACAGTTTTATCAACAAGCCAATATTCATGAGCCAGGTTACTTTGAATTATTTGAATTTATTGATGATATGGCAGCTGCTTTGTATTGGGCTGATTTAGTAATTTGCAGAGCAGGTGCTTCTACCGTTGCTGAAGTTGCAGTTGCTGGAAAATGTGCGATATTCATTCCGTTTCCTTATGCGGTTGATGATCATCAAACGGCAAATGCCAATTGGTTGGTGAATCATCAGGCGGCAATGTGCATTAGTGAAAGTGAATTGATGAATGATGAAAGTGTATATCGAATTACACAGTTAATTGAAAATCCCGAGAAAATACAACAAATGGCCAGTAAAGCTAAACAAATTGCTTATACCAGTGCAGCGGAGCAAATGGCTGATTATTGTGACAAATTAAAGGTTAAAGCAGCATGAATAATATTGAAAGACGAAATAACAACTCAGGCGTTATTGATATTCCTGAAATGCGTCGTATTCGATGTATTCATTTTGTTGGGATTGGTGGTGCTGGGATGTGTGGTATTGCCGAAGTTTTGCTTAATCAGGGATATTCAGTAACCGGTTCCGATCCGGTACAGACGCATGTTACAGAAAGACTTTTGCAATTGGGGGCTGAAATTTTTCACCAGCACACGGCTAATAATGTATTGGGGGCCGATGTGGTGGTTGCCAGTACGGCGATTCCACAAGATAACCCTGAACTTGAAGCCGCTCGTTCGCGCCGTATTCCAATTGTACCGCGTGCAGAAATGTTGGCAGAGTTAATGAGATTTCGACATGGCGTTGCGATTGCCGGAACTCACGGCAAAACCACCACAACCAGTTTATTAGCAACTATTTTTGGTGATGCTGGGTTGGATCCCACTTTTGTTATTGGTGGCTTGCTTAATCGATTAGGCGCTAATGCACGTTTAGGTAAAAGCCGTTATTTTATTGCTGAAGCTGATGAAAGTGATGCGTCATTTTTACATTTGCAACCCATGGTTTCGGTAGTTACCAATATTGATAAAGATCATATGGATACCTACTCCGGTGATTTTGAAAAAGTCAAACAGACTTTTATCGAGTTTATTCATAATTTGCCTTTTTATGGTTTAGCGGTTTTATGTGGCGATGATGAAGGAGTAAAAGAAATCATTCCTTCGCTAATGCGACCCTATGTCACTTATGGATTTTCAGATGGTGTTGATTATCAAGCGATTGAGTTTCGTCAGGAAGGACGAGTTAGTTTTTACAAAATTAAGCGTAAAGGTAAGCCTGGGCTGATAGAAATTAAATTGAATATGCCTGGCAAACATAATGTACTGAACTCATTAGCTGCATTTGCTGTTGCCAATGAAGATGGTGTGCGTGCGCCAGCGTTGGTTAAGTCGCTACAAAGTTTTGGTGGCATTGGAAGACGGTTTGAGTATTGTGGTGAATTTACTACTAATGCGGGTGCGATTCAGTTAGTTGATGATTACGGTCATCATCCTACCGAAGTGATGGCAACCATAAAAGCGGTGAGAAATGGATGGCCGGAAAAACGTTTGGTCATGGTGTTTCAACCACATCGATATACGCGAACACGAGATCTATTTGAAGACTTCGCTACCGTATTATCAAAAGTTGATGTCTTGCTGATGTTAGATGTTTATGCTGCTGGTGAAACACCAATTGCGGGTGCTGATAGTCGCTCATTGTGTCGCTCAATTAGACAACGTAGTCAAATAGATCCGATTTTTATTGAGAGTCAGGAAGATTTAAAAGAAGCATTGTCCAGAATGTTACAAGATGGTGACTTATTAGTGACTCAAGGAGCCGGCAATATTGGCAGTATTGCCAAACAATGGTCAATTGAACAGCTACAATTTGTAAATGATTACATAAAGTTGGAAAAATAATTTTTAGTTAATCGGTTAAATGATTTTAAGGAAATATAGGAATGACTGAACAAGTGCTAACAATGCGTCAACCAGAAGAATACGGCAAAGTTGCTGTTGTTTTTGGTGGTAGCTCGGCTGAGCGAGCAATATCATTGTTATCTGGAAGTGCGGTATTCGAGGCGTTGACTGACGCGGGAGTGGATTGCATTAAACTTGATCCTGCTGAGCAGTCCTTAGCATTATTAAAGTCAGAGTCGGTTGACCGAGTATTTTTGGCATTGCATGGACCAAATGGTGAAGATGGTGTGATTCAAGGTTATTTAAAAACGCTTGATATTCCTTTTACTGGTTCAAATGTTTCCAGTTCAGCAATCACCATGAATAAGTTGTACACCAAACAAATTTGGCAGCAATCCAATTTGCCTACGGCAGGTTATCGTGTTGTCAAAAGAAATCCGCCGTTTACAGAAAAAGAAGCTCGTATGTTGTTTGCTAAGCAGGGGCCTGTGTTATTTGTGAAACCGGCGAATGAAGGCTCTAGCGTGGGAATGTCTAAGGTGCGCACACCTGAAGAATTAGTTAGTGCCGTTTCATTAGCGCATCAATATGATGATATTGCGCTGGTAGAAAATTTTATATCAGGTAAAGAATATACCGTTGCTATTTTGGGTAATAGAGCATTACCGAGTATTTGTATGCAAACGCCAAGAGAATTTTACGATTATATTGCAAAGTACGAATCGACAACTACACAGTACTTTTGTCCTAGTGGTTTGAGTGAGGAGGATGAACTAAAAATTCGTCATTTAGCATTGAATGCGTTTGATGCTGTTGGCTGTTCGGGATGGGGTAGAGTTGATTTTATTCGAGAAGGCGACAAGGGGGATTTCTTCTTGTTAGAAATTAATACGATACCAGGAATGACAAAGTCATCACTTGTTCCTAAGGCTGCACAAGCCGCAGGTATGAATTTTCAACAACTGGTTTTGGCGATTTTAGACACCAGCTTTGAAATGGAAGAGTAAATTAAATGTCAAAAATGGCGGTTAGAAAAAAATCTAAATCACCTCAACGGTTTTCTTTTAAACCGGTTGCGGTTGACTGGCCAAAAATTAAACTGGTTGGCGCTATAACCGGAATACTTGCTATTGTGGGAATTATCGGTCAAATGATTAAAGCCAGCTATCATTTGTGGCCAATAGAAAAAGTGATTATTCAAGGCGATTTTACTTATATGCAACAGAGTAATCTTGTTGCATTGGTTAATGAGTTACCTGAAAAAGGCATGCTCTTTGTTGATTTGAATTATTTACAAGCGCAGGCACAACAAATTGATTGGATTAAACGAGTTGAAGTACAAAAAATTTGGCCTGAAACATTAGTTTTTCATGTTGAAGAGCATATGCCTGTTGCGCGATTTAATCAGCGCGTTTTGACACAACATGGTGAAATAATAAATATTGCTAAAGGTGATTTTCGATTTGAGCATTTTCCGCAAGTGGCGATAGCCAGTGAAGTTGATAAACAAAATTATTACCCAATGATTTGGCGAGAGTTTAAAACCTATAAAAAACAATTTGAGTTAATTGAGCTTGAGCTTTTGGGTGTGACAATTGATCAAGCAAGTAATTGGCATATGCAATTTGTTGAAGGTATAAATTTAAACTTGGGGCGCAAAGATCGAAAAGCCAGAGTGACGCGCTTAGTCAATGTTTACTCGGCGATTGTTGATAAAGAAAAAATTAAATCGATTGATTTAAGATACCATAACGGTTTAGCCGTTGAGTGGTTTGAAAATCAATCCAAAGAGAATATAAAAGGTTAATTCTTTTACGAAAGAAAAGTGAGCCAATACATTATGTCAAAAACCTTAGAAAAAAAATTGATTGTCGGATTAGACATTGGCACATCTAAAGTTGTAGCAATAGTCGGTGAGATTGGTGCTGAAGGTCGTACCGATATTATTGGTATTGGTAGCCATCCATCGACAGGATTGAAAAAAGGAGTTGTGGTAAATATTGAGTCTACAGTGCAGTCGATTCAGCGCGCAGTTGAAGAAGCAGAATTAATGGCAGGTTGTCAAATTCATTCGGTTTTTGCAGGAATTGCTGGAAGTCATATTCGCAGTCTGAACTCTCACGGCATTGTGGCTATTCGGGATAGTGAAGTGAATGCTGGTGATGTTGAGCGAGTAATTGATGCCGCCAAAGCGGTTGCGATTCCGGCTGACCAGCGCATCTTACACATTTTGCCACAAGAATTTATCATTGATAATCAAGAAGGAATTCGTGAACCAGTAGGAATGTCTGGGGTGAGACTTGAAGCAAAGGTTCATATGGTGACTGGCGCGGTGAGTGCTGCGCAAAATATAGTGAAATGTATTCGTCGTTGTGGCTTGGAAGTTGATGACATTATTTTAGAGCAATTAGCATCATCATATTCAGTGTTAACTGATGATGAAAAAGAACTTGGTGTGTGTATTGTTGATATTGGCGGTGGTACAACGGATATCGCTATTTTTACTGAAGGTGCTATTCGTCATACAGCGGTAATTCCCATTGCCGGTGATCAGGTAACCAACGATATTGCCGTTGCATTGAGAACGCCAACCCAACACGCAGAAGATATTAAAATTAAGTATGCCTGTGCATTACGGCAGTTAACTTCTTTGGAAGATACCATTGAAGTGCCCGGTGTAGGAGAGCGAAATGCGCGCAAAATGTCGCGTCAAACTTTGGCTGAAGTTGTTGAGCCTCGTTATGAAGAATTGTTTTCTTTAGTACAGGCAGAACTTCGTCGCAGTGGTTTTGAAGAAATTATTCCAGCAGGCATTGTATTGACTGGTGGCTCATCAAAAATGGAAGGTTTAATTGAGTTAGCCGAAGAAGTTTTTCACATGCCTGTCAGACTGGGACTACCGCAAGGAGTACATGGTCTGGTTGATGTGGTACGCAATCCCATTCATGCTACCGGCGTCGGATTGTTGTTATACGGACAACAACAAAATATTCAACGCAATAGTTTTGATGAACGCTCATCAGGTTTGAATGGTTTAATGAAACGAATGAAACAGTGGTTTAGCGGATTTTAACTAGACCGGAAAGATTTGAAGATGTTGATTGTTAATGGTTAACAAAACGAAGGGGAAAAAATATGACTAATATGTTTGAGTTGGTTGATAACTGTCGTGAAAATGCGGTTATTAAAGTGATTGGTGTGGGCGGCGGCGGCGGTAATGCTGTCGAACATATGTTAAAAGCTAACGTTGATGGTGTTGAGTTTATTTGTGCTAACACTGATGCGCAGGCTTTAAATCGTTCAACGGCTCGTACGACGATTCAATTGGGCAGTTCGATTACTAAAGGACTTGGGGCTGGCGCGAATCCCGATGTTGGGCGTCAGGCTGCTATTGAAGATCGTGAGCGTATTGCCGAAATTATGGCTGATACAGATATGGTCTTTATTACTGCTGGTATGGGCGGCGGTACAGGAACTGGCGCAGCGCCGGTAATTGCTGAAATTGCGAAAGAGCTTGGCGTGTTAACCGTTGCTGTTGTCACCAAACCATTTTTCTTTGAAATGAAAAAGCGGATGCAGGTTGCTGAAAGTGGTATAGAAGAGCTACGTCAACATGTTGATTCGTTGATAATTGTACCTAATGATAAAGTATTAAATGTCATGAAAGGCAAAAAGCTTACTGAGGCTTTCAAAGCTGCAAACGATGTATTGCATGGTGCCGTACAAGGAATTGCAGAATTAATGACTTGTCCGGGTTTAATTAATGTGGATTTTGCTGATGTTAGAACAGTGATGTCAGAAAAAGGTACTTCGATGATGGGGAATGGTATCGGTACCGGAGAAGATCGTGCGCGAAGAGCGGCTGAGCTTGCGGTTTCGAGTCCATTACTTGAAGATGTTGATTTAGCTGGAGCGAAGGGAATTCTGGTTAATATTACATCTGGCGAAGATATGAGCATTGATGAGTTCTCTGATGTGGGTAGTGTTATCCAGGAATTTGCTGCTGATGATGCAACTGTGGTTATTGGTACTGCCATTGATCCTGAACTAAATGACGAAATCCGAGTCACTGTAGTAGCTACGGGTATTGGTACACAGGTTGCTAAACAAGCGCCACAGGTTAAAGTTGACAATACACGTAAGGCAGATGGAAGTAATAATTATCCAGAATTGGACAGACCAACAATATTGCGCCAACAGGCGGCGCAACCTAAACAAGCTGTCGGCAGTGATATGGACTACCTGGATATACCCGCATTTTTAAGAAAGCAGGCTGACTGATTCTTAAGCTTAATGAAAATTATTATTGCTTTGAATCTGATTAGTTAATATTGTTTGCCGCATTACTAGAAGTTTTGATTATCGGTTTCAATCAGACCACCAATTAAGAGGTTCCCCTTCAGCCTCTGATTGGTGGGATAAACATTTTATTAATTTTTTGACTGAATAATTGTTCACTTATCAGCCAAAAGTGACAGGAAGATGAAGAATAGATACCAAAATTCGTAAATTTTTACGATTAAGGTCAACTTTTAGGCTAATTTTCGTATTACGTGGTATTACTTTATGCTAATATGCGGCAACTTTTAAATATACTCATCCGATGAGTTTAAAAAGTATATAGCTGAAATTAATGATTTTTTCATTAAATGTGATTGGTCATTAAAAATAATGGCTTGTAACGTCGATAACTAATTGGAGAACAATTCAATTATGATTAAACAGCGAACGTTAAAAACTGCGATCAGAGCGACAGGTGTAGGCTTACACACTGGCGATAAAGTTTATTTAACATTACGTCCAGCGCCTGTTGATTCTGGCATTATTTTTCGTCGAGTTGATTTGGATCCTGTGGTTGAAATTTGTGCAGCACCAGAAAATGTTGGTGATACCACTTTATCCACATGTTTAGTCAAGGATGGAGTAAGAATTTCAACAGTAGAACATTTGTTGGCTGCGATGGCCGGATTAGGTATCGACAATGCCTATATCGATGTTTCTGCGCCAGAAGTGCCTATTATGGACGGCAGTGCCGGACCATTTGTCTTTTTAATTCAATCTGCCGGTGTCGAAGAGCAAAACAAAGCCAAAAAATTTATTCGAATTAAAAAGCGGGTTGAAGTGGTCGAAGGCGATAAAAAAGCCATTTTTGAGCCATTTGACGGCTTTAAAGTGTCATTTGGAATTGATTTTGACCACCCTGTTTTTTCGACCAGTTCTCAGTATTCCGAAATTGATTTCTCCGCAACTTCATTTGTTAAAGAGGTTAGTCGAGCAAGAACATTTGGTTTTATGAATGATATTGAATACTTGCGTTCTAAAAACCTGGTGCAAGGTGGTAGCATGGATAACGCAATTGTTTTAGATGAGTACCGTGTGTTAAATGAAGATGGTCTTCGCTACGATGATGAATTTGTTAAACACAAAATTTTGGATGCTATAGGCGATTTATATTTACTGGGTAACAGCTTAGTTGGTGCATTTATCGGTATAAAGTCTGGTCATGCGTTAAATAATAAGCTACTTCGTACCTTGGTTGCTGACAGTGAAGCTTGGGAAGTTGTCACTTTTGAAGATGCAGATGCCGCCCCCATTTCGTATATTATGAAACCTGGCTTAGCTGTATAATCAAGTTAATCTATTGACTTTAAAAGAAAAAAGCTGGATGTTCCGGCTTTTTTCTTTTGTTAAGTTTATATTTTCTACATTGGCTTATTGTTAAGTAATTGAAAAATATTAACAATTCAATATTTAAATCTCATAATCGCTAAAGAACTATTTAGGTTGGACGATAACCTCAATATTAGCCAAGCCGAAATAACCATTTTTTCGAAAATATTCTAATAAATCAGTAACTTGAAAACGTAGTTTGTTGGCCCATGCGGGACTGGAAGCGGCAATAACCAATGTGTTTTGGCGAATATTGACAACACGGCAATGCTTTTTAAGAGTTGCATTAAGTTTATGTTCTAAGGTATTGTTCAGCGTCTTAATTTTTGCCAGTTTGTCTAAAAGTGGTTTAATTTCTCCGCTAGGCGTTGAAATCAACTTATCAACTTGATGGGTAGGTTTACGATTCATATATTGAGTATTTAGGTAATAATAGACCGATGTTGGTTATATCTTCGAGATATAAATATTTGAGAATTTGGAGAAATTCGATTATTAATATGAATTGTAAGGACAATTAACGTGAGATTGCAATCTTTTGCTTCTCGAAAAACTTACAATTTAAGTCATCAATTAAAGAGTTTGCCATGAGTATTACGATACTACAGCGATCGCAGCGTGGAATGCGAAGCATTAAGTTACGAAATCGCTATTTGTATACTATTTTTAGCTTTATTTTTGTTCTGCCACTAGTCGCCGGAGTGAGTGGTTACTTTTATGCAATTAAGCGTTCTGAAATGGCAAAAGTTGAACAGGTTACCATTGATAATTGGAAATTAGAACTGGAAAACCAATGGCGTGAGTTGGAAATGGCTAAGCAGTCATCACAGCAGCAATTAAACGCTCTCACCGCAAAAATGGGTATGATGCAAGCGCACATCAGGCGGCTTGATGCTGCTGGAGAGCGGATTGTCAGTATTTCTGGTCTTGATGCGAAAGAATTTAACTTCAGTGATGCTCCTGCAATGGGAGGACCCGAAAAAGCTTCTGGTGGCGAAACACAAGATATTCCACAGCTTTTAGCTTCTTTAAATGAAATCGATCAACAGCTTGACTCTCGAGAGCAGCAGTTAAGTGTTTTAGAGTCGTTGTTACTAGATAAGCATATGGGCGTTGAGCGCTATATTTCTGGGAGACCTATCAAAAAAGGATGGATGTCTTCTTTTTATGGTGAGCGAAGTGATCCGTTTACGGGTAAACCAGCTTGGCACAGCGGTATTGATTTTGCCGGAAAAGAAAATGATGATATTTATGCTACTGCGGCAGGTGTTGTTTCTTGGGTGGGGGACCGTTATGGCTATGGGCTGTTGGTTGAAATCAATCATGGTGATGGTCTTATTACTCGATACGCACATAATAAAAAAACACTAGTTAAAAAAGGTGATGTAGTCACCAAAGGGCAGATTATTTCTAAAATGGGAAATTCTGGTCGCTCAACGGGGGCTCATGTTCATTACGAAGTGTTAAAAAATGGGAAGAGTGTCAATCCTTTACCATATGTTAATCGCCGAGCGAAAAGCTAGAGCCTACTAATCCGTTACGTCTTTTTTAGCCAATTTAATTATATAATTTGGTTATTTAAGATTGACTCTAAGGGAAACTTGTATTATTTTTGCACTTATGAACGCAAATACTGTAAACACAAATTCTGGTTTAAACCTCCTCCTCATCTAGGACGGGGTGATTTTCTATGTTTTCAAAACCCCGTAGCTTAAAAACTACGGGGTTTTTTTATGAATAAATAAATTGGTTTAATAATTGATGAACAACTACCTGAACAATGCGCTCCTCCTCTCTCTCTTACTCTTAATCAAGAGGCGGCGGGCTATTGTTTGTTAAAAGGTTTAAAAAACCGAAAAACTAAGAAACCCGCCAATCAAGCGGGTTTTTTTTTGTTTATAAAAAGGTAAATTGATGATGAAGCGAGATCCAAATCAAATTTTAATTTTTGATACAACTTTACGGGATGGTGAGCAATCGCCTGGTGCAAGCATGACGATTGATGAAAAAGTAAAGATGGCTCATCAATTAAATCGTCTGGGCGTGAATATCATTGAAGCGGGATTTCCAGTGATATCGCAAGGAGACTTTGATGCGGTTTCCAGGATTGCTGAAGCTGTCAAAGGACCAACAATTTGTGCTTTGGCAAGGTGTGTTGAAAAAGATATCATGGCCGCAGTTGAAGCTTTAAAATCGGCTGAAAATAAACGGATCCATGTGTTTATTGCAACAAGTCCAATTCATATGAAACACAAATTAAGAATGGAGCCACAAGACGTCATTGAGCGGGCAGTTGAATCAATTAAGTTAGCCAAAAAATATTTTGATGATATTGAATTTTCGGCAGAAGATGCCACGCGCAGTGAGTCTGACTTTTTGGTTAAAATTTTCTCAGCAGTTATTGAGGCAGGTGCAACAACAATTAATGTACCCGATACCGTTGGTTATACCATGCCCGACGAATATGCTCGATTAATTGACAAATTGAATCGCGAAGTGAAAGGAATTGACGATGTTGTTATTAGTGTACATTGTCATAACGATTTAGGTGTTGCTACAGCAAATAGTCTGGCGGCGATTCAAAAAGGAGCGCGTCAGGTGGAGTGCACTATCAATGGTATTGGTGAGCGTTCGGGAAATGCTGCTTTGGAAGAAGTGGTGATGAGCTTGAGAACACGTAAAGATTTATATGACCAATTTACGACGATTGAAACAACTCAATTACTGAATTCAAGTAAAATGGTCGCTGAAATTACTGGTATCAATGTGCAGTACAATAAAGCTATCGTTGGGAAAAATGCTTTTGCTCACGAAGCTGGAATCCATCAGCATGGCGTCATTGCTCATCGCGAAACTTATGAAATTATGCGTCCCGAAGATATCGGATTTACCGGGAACGACATGGTAATCGGCAAACATAGTGGACGGCATGCAATCAAGCAGTGGTTAGATAACAATAAAATCAACTTAACCGAAGAGCAAATTTCTGATTTATCTTCTCAAGTAAAAGCATTTTCTGATACAAGAAAACATATTTCTGATGCTGATATTTTTAAAATATTGGAACAAACCAATATGCATTATGCAAAAGTTTAACATTAAGGAACTTACCTAATGGCAAAAACATTATTTGACAAAGTATGGGATAAGCACATAGTTACTGCTGAAAGTAACGATACGCCCGCGATTATTTATATTGATACTCACTTTATTCATGAAGTTACTTCTCCTCAGGCTTTTGATATGTTGCGTGAGAGAAATCTAACCGTGAGAAGACCTGATAGAACCTTTGCTACCATGGATCACTCTACGCCAACAACACCTCGCGGTGCTGATGGCGAATATCAATTCAATGGTGAAAAAGAAAAGCACCAAGTTAAGCAACTTAAAATAAACTGTGAAACTTTTGGCATTTCATTATTTGAATTAGGTGATGAGCGTCAGGGAATTGTCCATGTTATTGGTCCCGAACAAGGAATTACCCAACCGGGAATGACAATTGTATGTGGTGATAGCCATACCAGTACTCATGGGGCATTTGGTGCATTGGCTTTTGGTATTGGTACGAGTGAAGTCGGATATACGTTTGCAACGCAATGTTTACCACAAAGAAAACCTAAAACGATGGGTATTCGAGTCGACGGAAAATTGAGTGAGCATGTTTCGGCAAAGGATTTGATTTTGGCAATTATTGCAAAAATTGGCATTGGTGGTGCTACTGGCCATGTGATTGAATATTTTGGTGAATGTATTCGTGCGATGGATATGGAAGAAAGAATGACTATTTGCAATATGTCAATTGAAGCCGGTGCAAGAGCGGGTATGATTGCACCGGATGAAAAAACTTTTACTTATTTAAAAGGTAAACCCTACGCGCCTAAAGAGGCTTTTTGGGAAGATGCGGTAAATGACTGGTCACAGCTATTTACTGACGAAAATGCTCAATACGATCAGTTGGTTGTGATTCAGGGAGAGGAAGTTAAACCAATGATTACTTATGGTACTAACCCCGAAATGGCAATACCGATTAATGGTACAATCCCAAGTTCTGCACCAAAACATGCTCTGGATTACATGGGATTTGAAGCTAACCAACCGATGTTAGATAAAAATGTAGATGTGGTTTTTATTGGTAGTTGCACAAATTCTCGTATTACTGACTTACGGGCTGCAGCAAAAATTTTCAAAGGGAAAAAGGTTGCTTCGCACGTACGCGCTTTAATTGTTCCAGGTTCTCATCAGGTTAAACGTCAGGCAGAAGAAGAAGGGCTTGATAATATTTTTATTCAAGCCGGAGCTGAATGGCGCGAACCCGGATGCTCTATGTGTCTTGGAATGAACGGCGATATTATTCAACCTGGACAAATTTGTGTCAGTACCAGCAATCGTAATTTTGAAGGTCGTCAGGGAAAAGGTGGGCGAACATTACTGGCTAGTCCTGCAACTGCGGCGGCGGCGGCAGTAACTGGAAAAATTATTGATGCAACACAAATTAAGGAGACTAACTAATGCAAGCGATTAAATATATTGAAGGGGTTGCAGCAGTTATTGAAAACAATAATATTGATACTGATCAGATAATTCCTGCTGAGCATCTAAAAATTACAAATAAGAATGGATTAGGTGAACATTTATTTTCTAATTGGCGATATAACCCAGAAAACCAGGAAAATAAAAATTTTGTTTTAAATAAGCAAGAAACTAGAAACAGCAAAATATTAATTGCTGGCGATAATTTTGGATGTGGTTCATCTCGCGAACATGCGCCTTGGGCATTATTAGATTTTGGTATTCAGGTGATCATTAGTTCTTCAATTGCCGATATATTCAGAAATAATTCAATAAAAAATGGTTTGTTGCCTATCGTTATTGATAAATCTTCACATGAATTTTTATTGCAACAAAACGCTAAAATAATTGTTGTTAATATTGAGAAACAGCAAATTGAAGTTGAAGGTAAAACAATTGATTTTGAACTGGAGCCTTTTGTACGATATTGCTTTTTAAATGGTATGGATCAATTAGATTTTATTTTAAGTCAGCAAAATAAGATTACAGAGTATGAACAGCAGCAAAAGAGGTATGCATAGTGAGTATAAATATTGTTTGTTTACCCGGTGATGGAATTGGTCCTGAAGTAACCGAATCTGTAATCAGTGTACTGAACGCGGTAGCTGATAAGTTTAAACTAGAAATTAATATCGATCAGCAATTAATTGGTGGCGCTGCGATTGACGCAACAGGCGATCCACTACCAGCAAAAACTGTGAGTGCTTGTCAAAATGCCGATGCTGTTTTTCTTGGTGCGATAGGTGGACCTAAATGGGATGATCCAAATGCCAAGGTCAGACCTGAACAAGGATTATTAAGATTGCGCAGCGCAATGGGCGTTTTCTCAAATATCAGGCCACTAACGGTATTTCCAGAACTGGTTGATGCTTCACCGTTAAAACCAAAAGTTCTAGAGGGTGTTGATTTTATCGTTGTACGAGAACTCACTGGTGGTATTTATTTTGGCGATAAACATCGAGGCGAAAACTTTGCGACTGACGAATGTCGTTACAGTGTTGAAGAGATTGAGCGTATTACTAAAGTTGCCTGTGAATTAGCGATGCAACGTGGCAAAAAAATTACTTCAGTAGATAAAGCAAATGTTTTGGAAACTTCAAGACTTTGGCGTGAAGTTGTTACAAAGCTTGTTAGTCAAAACTATCCTGAAATTAAATTAGAACATCAATTGGTTGATTCATGTGCGATGAAAATGATTCAAAACCCAGCACATTTTGATGTCGTTTTAACCGAAAATATGTTTGGCGATATCTTGTCTGATGAAGCAAGTGTGTTAGCTGGTTCTATGGGGTTGTTAGCGTCTTCTTCAATCGGTGAAGGGAGCGGGCTGTTTGAACCGATTCATGGCTCAGCGCCCGATATAGCCGGTCAGGGTATCGCTAACCCTTACGCTTCGATACTAAGCGCTGCAATGATGCTACGCTGGTTAAATTATTTAGCGGAAGCAGATGCTATCGAAACCGCAGTAAAATCATCAATCGCTAGTGGTATTTTAACGCGCGATTTAAAAAGTGAAAGCGAAATAAAAACACATCAAGTTACTCACGCAGTCATCCAAAATTTATAGTCAAAAGAAAAGTTACGGGTTTGAATTTGTTTTACGTATATTGAATGCAAATCTCAAACTCGTAATATTAAACCCTCAAAAATTTAGTATTACTTCACAGGAAATTTTTCTATTTTTTGTTAAGTTTTATTTTTTGAACCTGATTAAAGAATTGCTCTTCAAAAATTTATAATGCTTAATGTATAATTGCATGGTAGTATTTTGCGACATTAAGTCCTTTGGAAAATCCTCTGGATTTACTGTCGTAAACAAGTAATCTCCGTGAGAGTTACATTGCACCCTAAAAGGGAGAATTAGGTCGCACTATTGCTTTTTGAGATTTATTGCTTTGCATTCCCAAGCGATGATTTAATAAATCCATAATATGAATGTGCTCTAATATACTAATTGACGCTCTGGCTAATTAGTGTAGTGTGCGAAAATCAATTTTCTACTATTATGGTTAATTGATTTATGGATTTATTTCTTACTCCAAATAATCCGCATTGGAATGCCAGATTATTAGGTTCATTCTAAACACTTGGAATTATGTAGTCAGGGGTGTACAACGTGTTAGGCTTTATAAATAATTTTTTTAAAAACAGACCTGATAAAGAACTCAAAGTTAGTCCTCAGGTTCCTGAGAGACCAAAGAGTGATCAGTTTTCGATTGGTTATGATCCTAATCTAATTGATGAGCTTGAAGGTACTCACGTACATTTGGTCAATCTATTTGGGCGAATATGGTCCGAGTTTGAACAAACCAATTACGGAAAAGTAGCAACTTTAATTAACCAGTTCAAAGCTGACTTTCAAGCGCACTTATTGACAGAGAATGTCAAATTTTATGTGTATCTTGAACAAGCTTTAGCGGACGATAAACATAATTTAAAAATAGTTAAAGAATTTCGGACGGACATGAATGAAATTGCTAATGCTGCCATTAAATTCTGTAGGACTTACCAAGGAAAGTTTACACCAGAAATGGTGCAGAATTTTAAATCTGACTATACGAATATCGGAGAAATCGTTACTCGTCGGGTCAGCCTTGAAGAAAAGTCATTGTATATCCTATACAGACCTCGCTAACTTAAAAATAAAAAGAGGGTGAAATAAGTGAGCAGTTACTTAGGAAACCCTATCGAAAAAGTAGAGAGTGAATTCGGGAAACAATTGCCTATTGTGATAATAGGTAACGGTCCCGTTGGGATACGCGCTGCGAATCTTATTCTTGAAAGTACACCTAATCAAGAGGTGATTATTTTTGGAGAAGAAAAAAGCAGGCCATACAATCGCGTTCAGCTTTCATTGTTTTTAGCTGGCAAAGTTACCGAGAATCAATTAGAAAACCCGGTTTCTGCTAGCGAAAGTGAACGTGTTACCGAGTTTTTAGGTCATCGAGTTGTCAACGTTGATCGAGAGCGCAAATCTGTCACTGATGATCGTGGCAATATTATTCACTATTCAAAATTGATTTTGGCATTGGGGGCAAGTCCTCTAGTTCCTAAAATTGAAAATACCCATCTAAAAGGTGTTCATCAATTTCGTACTATTGACGGAACCAATGAACTCTTACGAAGCAAAAAAGAATGTAAAAACATTTATGTTATTGGTAGTGGCCCGCTAGGGCTTGAAGCTGCATTTGGAATGAAGCAGCCAAATAACAATGTCACGCTACAAGTTCGAAGTCATTTACTCGGGGATTACCTGAATGATGATGCACAAGAAGTATTGATTGATTACATTGCTGCATCAGGCATTAAACTTTCTGTTCAAAAACCTGTTAAAAGAATTATTGGTGAGCAACATATTGAAGCTGTAGAACTTGAAAATGGTGAAATAGTCCCCTGTGATTGTTTAATTTTTTGTACCGGAATTTCGCCGAATAAACAGCTTGCAGAAAAAATTGGTCTTGAAACCCGACGCGGTATTATTGTTGATCAATACACACGCACTAGTGATGAGTCTATTTATGCTATTGGTGATTGCTGTGAATTCAGAGATAGAACATTTGGGGTCGTTTCTCCTGGGTTTAAACAAGCAAAATCCTGTGTTGAACATATTCTTGGCCATTTACATGAGTTCGAAGAAGATCTGCCACATGTTCAGGTCAAATTTAACAACTATACGACTGCCTATTATGGTGAACTCGATGTAGAAGATGGTGAGTATTATAGTTATACCAATCGACTAAAAGGCATTTATCGAAAACTGATTTTAAAAGAAGGACGCTTAGTCGGTGTAATTCTGATTGGAAATTGGGAAGAAGAAAGTGAAATAAAAATTGCGGTTAATGAAAATCGAAAGTTTCGCAATAAAGCTTTGCTTAAATTTGAAGAAACCGGTTTGCTCATTAATAAGCCACAAGAAATCCAAGTTAAAAATTTACCGGATAGTTATGTCGTTTGTCTTTGTTCAAATGTGACCATCGGCGAACTAAATGCGGCAATTAAGTCTGGATGTCGCACCATTGAAGCATTAGGTGAAAAGACCAAAGCGGGTACTGTTTGTGGTTCTTGTAAGCCGATGCTTGCACAGTTGCTTGATAAGCCTGTACCAAATTTGGTCATGCGCCATCAAGGAAAATTATTTGTTACTTCAGTAATTTCTGTTTGTTTAATCCTTCTCACGATATTATTTGAACCATTAGCTGCAGTTGATACTGTTCAAATTAAATGGCACATCGAAAAGTTATGGTTTGATAATTTCTGGAAACAAGTCAGTGGCTACACACTATTGGGATTGTGTTTAATTGCAACTGCACTTGCATTAAGAAAGCGTCTGAAAAATTTTAATTTTGGCCATGTTGATACCTGGCGATATGTTCACTCTGTTGTAGGTGTTATTGCTTTGTTAATACTTATGATACATACCGGTGTCAGAATGGGGGAAAATTTAAATTTTACGTTGATGACTGTTTTCTTAGGGGCGACAATGACTGGTGCACTGGTTGGCGTATTTATGTCTAAAAACCATCATTGGAGCGATCACAAATTACGTCAACATCGTTACTGGTGGTCTAGAGTGCATTACACATTGCTTTGGGCATTGTTACCACTATTAATATTCCACATAATATCCGTTTATTACTTTTAAAAAAAAGCATGACAACTAACAATAAAAAGAAAATTGGTATATTACCAATCGGTCTAGGCTTGACTGTAATAATTACCGCGCTACTGACTTTTAACCTGTTAAAAGGGGATAAGTCATTTTATTTGGCCGGTGAGACAACCCATGGTCATTATCAAATCGAACTTCAGTGCGAATCATGTCATAGCTCTGCCTTTTCTGGTGAAAAAGAGATGCAACAAGCTTGTGAGTCGTGCCATGCTGAAGAGCTTGAAAAAGTCAATGATAGCCATCCTCGTTCGGTGTTTGATGATCCACGTAATGCAGAGTTACTCGAGCAGCTTGATGCAACTCAATGTGTAACTTGCCATCGTGAACATAAACCAGAAATCACACGTAACTATGGTGTTACCTTGGCTGAAGATTTTTGTTTTCATTGTCATCAAGATGTTGGAGAAAACAGACCAAGTCATAAAGATTTTGAATTTCAAACCTGTGCGTCATCAGGATGTCATAACTTTCACGACAATAGCATGCTTTACGAAAAATTTATTGGAAAACATCTTGATGAACCTGCCAACAAGAAAAAACAAATTAATCCAGAGCGAACTGAATTAAAACGTTGGCTAAAGAAAAATAAACATAAAAAGTTACCACCAGCAGCAGAGCCTGATATTCAATCCCTCTATGAAAACGGTAAGGAAATTTCAGCTGAAGCCATGCAAGTTGCAACCGATAGTTGGCACAAAAGTGTTCATGCAAATGTTGAGGCAAACTGTAGTAGTTGTCATACAAAACAAGATGAAAAAAATAACTGGCAAGTTAGTGTTGAATCAATGGAAAAACAATGTGGAAGCTGTCACAAAAAACAACATGAGAGCTTCATTGAAGGTAAACATGGTATGCGACTGGGCCAAGATTTAACTAGAATGTCTACTGCTAATGCAAGACTAGAAATGAAACATGGCGAGGATAAATTGCTTAGTTGTGCTAGTTGCCATAATCCTCATGACTTAAATATTCAAAAAGCTGCAGTGGATTCTTGTCTAGGTTGCCATCAAGATGAGCACTCGCTAAATTTTGAAAAATCAAAACATTTTATGTTATGGCAAAATGAGCAACTCGGAAATGGCCGTAGAGGTAGTGGGGTTTCTTGCGCAACCTGTCATTTACCTCGTGTTAAAAAAGGAAGAAAGGTCACTGTAGAACATAACCAAAATTTGAATTTACGACCTAATACTAAAATGTTACGCACAGTGTGTATGAACTGCCATGGGATGGAGTTTTCGGTATCTTCTTTAGCTGATGAAGAATTAATAAAAAATAATTTCAGTCATGCACCGAAATTAGACCATGAATCATTTGAACTCGTTAAACAACGAATATTGCAAAAAACACAATTAAATCAAAAATCAGGAGAAAAAAATGAAGGTTAGTTCTAGAACTAAATTGTTGGCTGGCGCAAGTTTGTTAACAGCTCTTACATTTACACCCGTTGCTTATGCCGAAGATGCGAGCGTGAGTGTTAGAAAAATGGCTGACGCAATCTTTTCAGTTATCGAAGCTGATCGAGCTGTTTACACTCAAAAAGTTGTTCATAGACTTCAAAATGAAGAAGAAGTTATAACAGCTGAAGAAAAGTGGAAAGAAGAAAGCGCACTGCCACTACCTGCGCAAATGTTAAGAATGGGGGCAGAGCGTGTTGCTGAAAAACGTTCTGGATTTACTTATGCATTATTGTCTTCATGGGCAATTAATAAGCAAAACTCACCAAAAACAGATTTGGAAAAGAAAGCACTTAAAACTATCGAGCAATCAAAACAAAACTTTTATGGTGTTGAGACTTTAGGCAAGAAAAAGTATTACACCGCGGTTTATCCTGACATTGCTGTTTCTAAAGCTTGTGTTGATTGTCATAACGATCACTTAGATAGCCCAAGAAAAGATTTTAAAATTGGCGAAACAATGGGGGGATTGGTTATTCGTATTCCATTAGACGAATAATTTATCTTTCCTAATTTCAGGTAACAAATTAAGTGTTTGTTACCTGAAGTTGTTATATTTATGTTCCAGCTAAAAGTTGAATTCAAAGAACAATAATAAAATCCTATAAGCTACCATATAAAATTGAACCGTTTGTAAATAAGTCATCCTGGTAAGTATTTAGCTAGTTAAGTTTGCAGGTGAATCTTATTGTTGAATATCGCGTAAAAAAACTAATTCATTTTCAGTACTTGACTGCTTGTCAAAGTAGTAGCCCGATTCATTAAAGTCTTTTAAACCTTCAACCTTATCAATTTTGTTTTGAATAATATATCGAGTCATCAATCCTCTGGCTTTTTTAGCGAAAAAGCTGATGATTTTATATTGGCTATTTTTTAAATCTTTAAAAATAGGAGTGACTACATCGACTTTGAGTTTTTTGGGTTGCGTCGCTTTAAAGTATTCATTCGAAGCAAGATTAATTAATATGGGGGAAGCCTGCTTTTGCAATTCTTTTTCTAAATATTGGTTTAATTGACTATCCCAAAATGCATAAAGATCTTTGCCTGCACTATTTGAGAATTTAGTTCCCATTTCAAGACGATAAGGCTGAATGAGATCTAAAGGACGTAGCACACCATATAGGCCTGATAAAATCCTCAAGTGCTTTTGTGCATATTTAAAGTCTTCGCTGGTTAAAGTATCGGCATCTAATCCCTGATAAACATCTCCACGAAAAGCTAATATTGCTTGCCGCGCATTTTCACTGGTAAAAGGGGGAGAAAAACCTTGAAACCTTTCGTAATTCAGTGCCGCCAATTTATCGCTTAACTTCATCAAGGTAGCAATATCCTGTGGAGCCAGCTTTATTAATTGCTTAATCAATGTTTCCGATTGTGCCAAAAATAATGGTTGAGATTTTTGCTTGGTCGCTAGTGGGGATTCGAAGTCTAGACTCTTGGCTGGAGATATAACGGTTATCATAAGATCTTTTTAGTAGATAATAGAAGAGCTCGTATCCTATCAAAATTAATAATAATAATAAAATTTTTGCAGTTTGCTTATGATTAGTTTGACTGGTGAGTTTTGATGTATCATAGGCTTGGGTTATCGATTGACTTCAGTGCGCTTTTGGATTTATCGCGTAATGATGTCATTGTCAAACGACTTTAGTTAAAGCGGGAGTATAAAAATGTCTGGATTAGTCTGTTTCAGTCATGGTAAGGACAGTAGTCCTCAAGCGACTAAAATTAATGCTTTAAGCGTTGTTGCTCAACGTCATGGCTGGCGTACAATGAGTGTAGATTACCGAGGGATTGATTCACCTGAGGAACGGGTCAATAAACTCAAAACTCAGCTTAGTGCCCCGTCGAAACCCTTGGTTCTGGTCGGATCAAGTATGGGGTCTTATGTTAGCCTAGTCGCTGCAAAATCACTAAACCCAGTGGGACTTTTCTTAATGGCTCCTGCCGTTAATATGCCCGGATATGACTTGCATGGAGGGCCACCAGAAAACTGTCGTGTACAAATATTTCACGGCTGGCATGACGACATTGTGACGGTGGATAGGGTACTAAAGTTTGCTCAAGCGCACCAGATAGAAACGTTGTTATTGAATGATAACCATCGATTACAATCATCGCTGCCTCAATTAGAAAAGTTTTTTGCGATATTTTTAGATGAAATCAGGCAAAATATTGGTTAAATCATCAATAAATTAACTAGAATAGTGGCAGATATTATTAACCGCTATATCGATTGACCATGAGAATGGTTTAAAAAAGTTGTAATTCGATTTATAGTATGGCGTTATAGATGGCTAGACGTAAATTGGAGAATGTATGCCACTAGTGGCTTTTACCGACTTGCCTACATTTCAACGACTGTTGCAAGAGAAACATGATGTACTTTCTGTTGAAAAGGCTAAACATCAAGACATTCGAGAGTTGCACATTGGACTGCTAAATATGATGCCAGATGCTTCTCTTCAAGCAACTGAACGTCAATTTATGCGTCTAGTTGGCGACTGCAACCAAATTGTACAGATTTATGTGCACTTGTTCAGTTTACCCTCGATTAAACGCTCTGCTGAAGCTCAGGACTGGATTGATCGCTATTATGAAGATTTTGATAGTATCAAAGCACATGGATTAGATGCGCTGATTATTTCGGGCGCAAATCCGGCTGCTCAGAGTCTGCAAGAGGAGTCTTTTTGGCCTTGTCTGACCAAAGTGATTGATTGGGCAAAAGATAACGTTACTTCCACCTTGTGTGCCTGTCTGGCGACACATGCAGTCGTTCAATATTTGTATGATATTCAGCGTCAACCACTTTGTGATAAACAGTGGGGGGTGTATGTTCATCGGATTACTAAAATCGATCACCCGCTGACCCGACACATGAATACGCGCTTCGATGTACCCCATTCGCGTTATAATCAAATTACACGAGAACAACTATCCGCAAAAGGGTTAATCACCTTGGCTGAGAGTGAGCAAGCTGGCGTTCACTTGGCAACCAGTCCAGATGGTATTCGATTAGTTTTTTTCCAGGGCCATCCAGAGTATGATAATTTTAGTTTGTTAAAAGAGTATAAGCGTGAGGTTGATCGCTGGTTTAATCAGCAGCGTGAAGATTATCCGCCGTTTCCAGAAAATTATTTTGAGCCCGAACTAATTGGTTTTCTCAATGAATATCAGCTCAAGCTTGAGTCTGCCAAAGCTGATGGGCTGGAAATCCCAACATGGCCAGAAGAATGGTTAATTGAGCGTTTAGACAATACTTGGCGTGATACGGCTCTGTCTACGTTTAACAACTGGCTGGGCATCGTTTATCAATTAACAGATATGACGCTCAATAGGCCATTCATGAAAGGTATTGATCCAAAAAATCCTTTACGGTTTTTATAGATTTATTCATCTGCAATTGATGTCAATGCTTAAAGTTTATTAATAATTAACTTTTAAGTAATCTATTTGAATCATTGTTGTTGCTTGTTTTTGCTCAGAAAGCTTGTCGCTGAATGTAGTTTGATCTAACCTATTAAGATAAAAGTCTTACAGATAAGCTTTGATATTATCGATGTAAGCTAAGAAATGCTAAGTTCTGAGTAAGTTTTAAACTTAATACTAGACTCGAATTTTAAACCAAGCGACATTCTATCTGAGGGGTAATAATGGATAAACAGCAGATGCTGGATATACTGGTTGAGTTGAAGAATGAACTTGATTCAAATCAAATTACTGATTCTTATCAACGTCAAAAAACCGAAGCACTTATTGATGAAATCAATCGTCAAATGACACAGCCTACTACAGATATGACTGGAGATAAGTATTTGGTGGAAAAGCTAAAGTCAGAAATTGAAACTATTCAGGTACATCATCCGCAATTGACAGACTTAATTGGGCGTTTGTCTGATTTATTAGCAAGAATGGGCATCTAATATCACTGCGAATAAACGTTAGTTGTAAATTATCGGTACAAAATGACAGTTTATTAAAAAGTACGATTTAAAAGAATGTCATAGGCAATGCTAAAATTTAAAAGCCGTATTTAAAGTACTAGATTTTATTGACTAAAAAATTAAAGTTTAAATACTTTAAGTGAGCTATTTAAAAATTGAACTATTAAAAGTTATTTTTTTAGCGTTAAACTGTTATAGATAGGTTGTTTGGCGGTTGATTTAAATTACCTTGCTAACAATAAAATTCGAACAAATTCACAAAATTATCGAATATTCCTATCTAATATAGTATCTCACTTGAGTGATATGTCATTTTTACTTACAATCCTCGTCAGACATTTCTCACACAATAATAGCTGAATGTCGTAGTTATTTTATTAGGTGGTCGGTGTAATATGCGCGCACTGGTATAACAACTAATAACAATTTTACTGGTTTTGAGTATGATTATGAGAAAAGACGATCTTTCGACAAAAGAATACAAGCGCACCGATAGAATTTATCAGAAAGATTCAAACTGGTATTTTTCAATTAGACAAGGGGCTGTATTTGGGCCTTACGAAAGCCGTAAAAATGCACAAAAAAGTTTAGAAAGTTTTGTTTCAATTCTAAAGGCTCAGCAATGATCATTTAAGAAAAGACGGTACACTATTTACTTAAATTATTGAGCTAATACGAAACAAATAAAATAGCTAGTTAGTGTGGTATCTGGATTAGCTTTCGAACCATCAAAACCTCCAAAAGAATCTTCGAAAAAGGCGAATCAAAAATAAAGGCTGAAAGCTGCTTGTTTGATATAATTTGTGAAACGAAATAATATAAAGCAACGCTTGTGAGATCACTCATCTAATAAAGTTGTTACTCTGCTAACTGTTAGTTTTTAATTGAACAAAATATTGCCTGTCTTTCTTGCGTTAGCTTATTCATTAACTACTGTTTGTCGGATAATTTTAAAAAGCGCTTTACCTCTGCGTAGCTTGCTTTATCAAACCAGTCTTCTGGTGCCTTATTGGCTAAAATGGCTTTTTTATTTTCGTTGATGATTTTTTCTGCAGCCGTAATTTTATACTGATTAATATAAATATTAATGAGCTGTACCGCTCCTTTTAACGTATTAATATGGTCAATACCCTGGAGTTGTTTATAACCCGAATATGCTCTAATTTGATAAGCTTCGGCTTGTTCCAGCTGTTGTTGTTTTTCGAATTCACTGGCAATGTTATAGAGTGTTGTCAGCGTATAGTGATTAATTTCACCAAAAATTTCTCGTTGGATCTTGTAGTTTTCTTTGTACAGCGATAAAGCTTGTTAATGATTTGGTGAAAGGCTGTAAATCTGGATCTGGGATAAGCAAGTTAAACAATAAGCACGATGAAACTAAGCAATAGAACGATTCACTGAAGCATTTAACTAAATATTCTTTTTTAGCTTGCAATACCGAACTGTTTGAATCAGGTGAGTCTTATCAGTTGATAATATTGTGCTCAACCTTAAAATTATGTCGGTTGCCTCTAGACAGTATGCAACAGTCTCCCTAAGATAGCGTTTTTTAGCGGTATCAATTTGAGGGAGTCACTATGAGTTCTACATCCGTATCCAAGGTTGAGTGCCCAGAATGCGGTCACACCTTTGATGTCAATGAAGTTCTATCTCATCAGTTAGAAGAAAAGTTACGCCGTCAATACGAAAACAAGTCTGCACAGGATAAACTGCTGATTGAGCAACAACAGCGTACTTTAGCTTCAGAGAGACAACAGTTAATAGAAGAAAAAGCACAACAAGCCGAACAAGTTGCCAATACAGTTGCTCAACAGGTCAAAGAAAAAACCACCTTATTACGTAAGTCGATTGCACAAGAACTAGAGGCTGAGCGTACCGAACAATTTAAACTGTTACAACAAGAGCTCAATGATAAGTCTGAGCAACTTAAACAGTTAAGCCGTACTCAAATTGAACTAGAACGAATCAAGCGAGAAAAAAGCGAGCTGAAAGAAAGTATTGAAGCCGAAGCTGAACTCAAGTTAACCCGTCAGCTCGCTGCTGAAAAGCAGCGTATTCAACAAGCGGAAGCTGATAAAAACTCATTATATCTTGCAGAAAAAGAGAAAATAATTGAGCAGTTGAAAAATCAGCTGGATATCGCTAAACGAAAAGCCGAGCAAGGATCTACTCAATTACAAGGGGAAGTTCAAGAGCTTGCAATCGAAGAGTGGCTTAATGAACAGTTCCCGCTAGATACCATTGAAGAGATTAAAAAAGGTGCCCGAGGTGCTGACTGCTTGCAAATTGTCAACACACGAAACCGAACGCGATGCGGTGTGATTTATTATGAGAGTAAACGAACGCAGAGTTTTCAACCTGGCTGGATTGAAAAATTTAAACAAGATATTCGGGATCAAGGTGCTGACATTGGGGTATTGGTCACTCAGGCTATGCCCGCCGATCTTGACAGATTAGGATTAAAAGAGGGAATTTGGATTTGCTCTTTTGAAGAATTTAAAGGTCTTAGTCTGGTATTACGAGATTCGATTATTCGAACTAGTCGAGCCATTGCTACGCAGGAAAATAAAGGTGAAAAAATGGTCATGTTATATGATTATTTAACTGGCAATGAATTTCGAATGCAAGTTGAAGCCATTGTTGAAGGGTTTTCTCAAATGCAGGAAGATTTAAATAAAGAAAAACGTGCGATGATGTCAATTTGGAAAAAGCGCGAAAAGCAAATTGAAAAGGTACTGTTTAACACTGCCAACATGTACAGCTCGATTCATGGCATTGCTGGTAATGTGATTAAAGCGCTTCCATCGCTAGATTTACCTGAAGAGAATTAATCAACGGTAGAGCGACTTTCTATTTCCAACTTATTAATTAACAACATTTAATATCAGTGGAATACCTGGCCAAACTTGTAAATAAATATCGACACGCCAACCTTGAGTTAGATTATCGAGCTGATTGATTTTGCCCAGGTTTGAATTGGAGTCGAGTTGAATGGTCACTTTATGAGACTCCTTTGAAGGAACTGAAAAACCATTTAAATCAACCGTCGCAATAGTCAACGCGTTTTGTTCAATTTGAATTTGACTTTGTTCAATAACAATATCATAGGCGGTTGGATTGTTTATCTCAATATCAAAGCTAAGTTGACTGAAGGCTTGTCCGCCGAGCAATTGAGAGAATGAAGGCAATTTATAATCAATAGAAGACCAGTCAATAGCATATTCTGCTTTTAGCAATTGGCTTTTATGGTGCAAGCTGCGAATTAACTGACCATGCAAAAACAGGCTGGTCATTAAAATAACGGCCAAAGCCGTATACCCAATTCGACTGGTTTTTGCTGATACCGGCGGTGTTGTACGCATAACTGGTAATAGATGACTCGCCAAATGTGTACCTGCTGGGATTGCTAAAGTTAAGAATATAAGGTTGACTAAAAACAAAATTCCCGCCACTTCTATTAGTGTCAGAGTGTCAAAATTGAAAATAATTTTGCTAGTAATCAAGCCTGGCAAACTAAAAATAAGCCCGAATAAAATTAATAGAAGGGGTTTGTTAAATAGCGCTTTTAAAATAACTGCATAGGTAATTCGATGCCTTTGTAGTGTAGGAGAGATAATATCCAGACTAAAAGAATAGAATAAAAATAAATAACTTAATGTTATGGCGGTGGCTTTCGCCCAAATGTAAGGGTAGTAGCCAATCCATAAAATGACAGATTGTGCTGCTATATAAAGCAAAAATAAGCGAGTTTCTTCGACTGCTTGATAAGATAAAGGAAACTCCTGGCTCGGACCATTAGGATATTTAGCATCTTTTTCAAATGCGGCAGAAAATTTCTCTTTTATCGGAAAAAGAAAAACCGAAGCGACCACTAATGAGCCAGATAAAATTAAGTTGCCGAGTACAGTTTTTGTTTGCTTTTCATAAAAAAAATTGACCAATTGTTCAGATATGCTATGCCAGGAGTCAGGAAAAAAATAGTCAAGTATTAAGTTTTTTATAGTGATCTCATGACTTAATAGCGTCCAGATAAATAATGAAAAAACTAATACTCCACTACAAAAGTAAATTACCATCCAATTAATGGTACTGCGTTTTATAGACTTAAGACTGGTGGGCGCTCCGTAGAGGGTCTCAATTAGCTGTTGTGAAATTTTCATTTTTATCTATCTGATTTATCTTTGATTCTTAATCTTTGTACGTTATATCTATACGTGTACTCATTAAATTTAAGCTGCTTAACGAAAGACGCTAAAACTGTTTAAATAGTTGGATGGTATATCATAAAAATACAATTTTCTGGAAGTACTTCATCATTAGGTGGCAAAGTCCGTTGGAATCCCAGCTTTTGATAAAGCTGTAGCGCGGCTAAATTATCTTTATAAACCAACAAAGAACGAGTGAAAGCTGGGTTAGTTTTGGTCAGTAACCGTGTGACAAGCTGGTGACCAATACCTTGACCACGGTATTTTGGGTTAACCACAATTCGGCCTAAATGTTGATTGCCAAAGCGACTTAATATTTGCCCAAATCCTTTTAACTGACCTTTTTCATCGACCAGTGCATAGTCTTGAGATTGGGTATCATTAATGTCTTCAATTAATTGGGATAATATCAGCGGATAATGAACTTTTGGGCCTGCCCAAGCTCTTGTTGCTGCTTCGGTGTTAAACCAAACTAATAGCTGAGCAATCTGGCTTTGGTTTGCCAATATAAGTTGTAAGTGTTGGGGAAAATGATTCACTTGTATTTTATATAACCTATATTGTTTAATTCGTTGCTTATTGCTATTTGCTTAGAAATTATAAATTATCCCCACCAACGTTAAACTAAATGTCGTTGCTGACGTTGCGAACGTCGTTGAAATGTCATGGTTTGTTCTGTTGGCTGATAGGTTAAGCGCATTAATGAAAATGCGCCTTTTAGTTTGGAGTTTACATAGTCTGCTTCAATTTGCTGAATGACTGCCGCGTAGCGCTCGGGAAATAAAACATCGATTGCTTGAGCGACCAGTTCAAACAATCGCTTTAAATTGATTTGATGAGTTTGCCCGGTTTGCTCATAAATCCAGTCGGTGATTTGCATAAACTCTTCGAATGGGTTGTCTTTTAGCAAGTGCGGTAGGGTATTTTTAAATCGACCAGAATTGCCAATCATATCCCAATAGCGAGAAAATCGATTCACTTTTTGCATAGTAACAAAGTCGACTGAACGATTGCTCAGAATATTAAATG
Organism: Aliikangiella maris; assembly: GCF_040719265.1. NCBI lineage: Bacteria > Pseudomonadati > Pseudomonadota > Gammaproteobacteria > Oceanospirillales > Pleioneaceae > Aliikangiella > Aliikangiella maris. Next base: position 214,188 of record NZ_JBFDAH010000002.1, read on the forward strand.
GTGGCAGCGGATTAAAACGCAAGTCGTGTGATTCGGTATGACGAATTATCGGACTGCCCTTAAGTCGCTTCAATATGCCCATTTGAATCTCATGCGGACCGCACTCATACAGCTCGTTAAAACTTTGACTAAAGGTTGCCAAAGTTTCTCCGGGTAAACCAAAAATTAAGTCAGCATGAATATGTGCGGTTGTATTTTCTTTTAACCAAATCAAATTATTTTTTGATTTGGGATTGTCTTGTTTGCGGCTGATTAAGGTTTGCACCTCATCATTAAAAGTTTGGATACCCACTTCAAATTGTAAAGTGCCAGGGGGAAATTTAACCAGAACCTCTTTAAGTTTATCGGGCAAATGATCGGGAATAACTTCGAAGTGAAGGAACAAATCATCATCCATTCTATCGAGGAAAAAATTCATAATTTCAAGTGTCGTTTTAATTTTCAAGTTGAATGTTCGGTCGACAAATTTGAAATGACGAGCACCGCGTTGGTATAGTTGATCCATTTGCTGCATAAACAGTGGTAGGTCAAAGGGGTAAGCGGTTTTGTCTAATGATGATAAGCAAAACTCACATTTGAATGGACAGCCACGGGACGCTTCGACATAGAGTAAACGGTTTTTTAGATCTTCCTCATTGTAAAATTCATAAGGTAGTTTTAAATCTTTTAATGCGAGTGGTTTTGAACGTAAGACCTTTTGTTCTGGTGCTTCGCCTGCTAAAATTTCTTTACACAGGCGATAAAAACTTAAATCCGCAGGACCTGTCAGCACATAATCGGCAAACTGCAAAATAGACTGTGTTTCAACTTCATAACTGACCTCTGGACCGCCCAGTACAACTATCACATCAGGCGCAATCGTTTTTAACTGGCTAATGACTGCTGCTGTTTCGGTTGTGTTCCAAATATAAACGCCAAAGCCAACTATTTTAGGTTTATCTTGCAAAATGTCTTCGACAATATCAATTGCCCGAGTTTTTATAGTGAACTCTTTAATCTGTGTGTCTAATTTTAGCTCTTCTAAATTGGCATAAAGATAGCGTAATCCAAGACTGGCATGAATGTATTTTGCATTAAGGGTCGTCAGTGTAATGATTGACATATTAAACCAAATAAAAATTGATAAAGAAAACGAAACGATTAGTTGTTTGATAATACCTGCTGTTACTCAAATTAAACAGTAAAATTCGTTAATCTTCGACTTTTACACCCCAAAGATCGTGTTCGTCAGAATGAATAATTTGAACCCAGACTTTATCGCCTGGCTCAACTTCAAATTCATCAGTCAGGTGCACAACGCCATCAATTTCCGGTGCGTCGGCATAGGTACGGCCGATGGCACCGTCACTGGTCACTTCGTCAATAATCACCTGATATTCGTTACCAATTTTTTGGGTTAACTTGTGTGCGCTGATTTCTGCCTGAACGGTCATAAACCTTTCGAGTCGCTCTTCTTTTACTGTTTCGGGGACTGGATCGGGTAATTCATTGGCTTTCGCTCCTTCTACTGGTGAATATTTGAAACAGCCAACTCTATCTAATTGTGCTTCGCGTAAAAAGTCGAGTAACTCTTCGAATTCTGCTTCAGTCTCACCTGGAAAACCAACAATAAATGTTGAGCGAATTATGAGTTCAGGACAAATTTCTCGCCAACGATGGATTCTCTCTAACGTTTTATCAATGTTGCCAGGACGTTTCATTAACTTCAAAATCCGTGGGCTCGCGTGCTGAAAAGGTATGTCGAGATAAGGTAAAATTTTCCCTTCGGCCATCAGAGGAACGATGTCATCCACATGAGGGTAAGGGTAGACATAATGCAGTCTCACCCAAACACCCATATTGCCTAGCTGCTCACATAAGTCATAAAGCCGAGTTTGAATGGTTTGGTCTTGCCAGATTACCTGTCGATATTTTGTATCAACACCGTAGGCTGAAGTATCTTGCGAAATAACGAGTAACTCTTTGACTCCAGCATTAACCAGGCGTTTAGCTTCGTTAAGTACATCACTAATAATTCGAGAATCTAAATCGCCACGCATTGAGGGTATTATGCAAAAAGTACAACGGTGGTTGCATCCTTCTGAAATTTTTAAATAGGCAAAATGTTTAGGCGTGAGTTTGATGCCATGATCAGGAATTAGATGTAAAAAGGGATTATGCTCTGGTTTAGCAACATGTTGATGTACCTGCGCAAGCACTTCTTCATAAGCATGTGGTCCAGTGATACCTAATACACTAGGATGAATTTCTCGAATTTCATCTTCTTTAACGCCAAGGCAGCCAGTTACCAGTACCTTGCCATTTTCAGAGAGTGCTTCACCAATTGTATCTAATGACTCCTGGACGGCGCTGTCGATAAATCCACAGGTATTGACGATTACCAGTTTCGCATCATGATAAGTAGAAACAATTTCGTAACCTTCATTTTTCAATTGAGTAAGAATTCTTTCTGAATCAACCAGATTCTTGGGACAACCAAGGCTAATGAAGCCAATTCGTGCCGCAGAAGATTGTGAAGAAACCTTTGAATTATCAATAACATGTTGGCTGGTGTTAGCCTGCAATACTTTAGCTGGTATTTGTAATGTTGTTGTTTGTTTTGGATCAAATCTTTTTACGCTCATGAAGACCTACTGGTTAAATATGCTTTGGTTTCGATTCGAGGTTATTGCTTTGTTTTAAGCGGGCGGATTATACCTGAATCAGCAATGAAAAACAGGTTAAATTTTGTGCTATTTCAATGAGGTAAAGAATGGAGCTTCTCTCGATAATTCCAAACTTTCAGTTTTTATATGGAGCACAGGGTCAATGAAGGCCGCACCAAGTCAAACTGATTGAGAATGAGTTACTCTCAAGTTAGATAGATTCACTTTGTTGAAGAAGAATATTATCAATTACTATTTGTTACTCTGAATTAGCTTGTACATCATTCGTCTTTGCAATAAACGAATTGTTCGACTATTGAGGGGATAATATGAGGACTTATTTTAATAAATATTGATCGAAAAAATGCGTAAAATAGCCGCCCCATCTAATGATTCGTCTAATTTATTATTATCGATTTTTTATCAGCTGAAAAAATAAAAATTATTACAGAGTCTTTAATATAAATAGTTTTTCAATGCTGCTTTTAATTTTATTTTTCATTTGTAGTTAAAGTTTACATTAGATTTTGATTTGACTTTGTCTTTCTCTGATTTTTTTATTTTATGTTAAAAATAAATATCTTATTTCTGATGTTAAGAGAGGGAATGATTAGTTTCAATTAAAATTTTTATAATAGAGATATAAAAATACATTCATCAAGATGAACAAGGCATAAACGATATTGCTAAGTGTGAATTAGTTCTAAAAATGACATCAACTTCGCGAATTCAACCCATAAGTGCAATTTTTAAATAAGTGGCACAAATTGATTATTAAATATCTGGTTTGGTGTTAAATAGTTTCTTGTCTTTCTTGGTCGATTATTTAAATTTTCTATAGCCGCTTTTACTTGATGCCAGGTCACTTTTTTTAAAGTCAGTTTTTTTTGGAAAAAACTGCCTAATCAAACCATTCGTATTTTCATTAATTGGTCTCTCCCAAGAGGCATAGGGATGAGCAAAATAGGTTTCTGCTTCTAATATTCGACCCACTTTTTCATGTTCTACAAATTCAGAGCCATTATCAAAAGTTAGTGTCAGTACGTTATCTTGATAAGGCTTTAAAAGGCGAATAATTGCTGCACTAACAACACTTGCTTTTCGACTAAAAACACGAGAACATAAGGTATACAAGGAGGCTCTATCGACTAGTGTCACTAAGACACTTTTTCTATCACGACCAATAATCGTATCACACTCCCAATCACCTATTCTAGACTTCTTCTCTACCACAGCTGGACGCTCTGTAATGTTCACACGGTTAGAAATTTTAATGGCTCTAGCACCTGAGCCATAAGCTTTTTGATAGTTTTTTGCCCCTTGCCTGAGAAATGGTTTAAGCGATTGATGACGCTGTTTATCTGTATAAATATAACGATAAATAGTTTCATGACTAATCGAAATATTATGATGTATTTTAAGATACCCGCTTACTTGCTCCGGACTCAGATAACAGCGGATAAGTCGCTTAATTAAAAAACTTTTGGACTTATCCAACTTTCTATGTTTTGTTTTAGCCAAGCGTATCTTTCGATTTCTAAGGATTTACAAAGCCCAGTGGTAAGTATAAATCTTACAATTTTGATACTTATTGCGTTTAATTTCTCGACAAATAGTGGATGGGTGTCTACCGAGTGTTTCTGCTACTTTTTTCTGTGTACTCCCATTTCTTAGTTCATTCCAGATATAAAACCTTTCCTCTTTGGTTAAGTGATGATAGTGTTTCATGGCAATTCCTCTGTTGTGGGTTCATTGATTCGCAAAACAATTGTAACCACTTTTTTAGCAACTTAGGAATTGCACTTATCATATGAATTCGCGTTTTTATCAAACATTTAAATATGAGATTGATTGAGAGTTATCTCTAATTAATATTTGTGAGCTTTAAGTAATTAAAAAACTTATAAACAGAATAAGAATAATTGCTTTTAGCATTTTACATTTAGAACGTGATGGTTGGGATTATCTTGAGTTATATGGCTAAAGGTTCTCATCATAAAAATAATATTAAATCACTTTTCGTGGAGAAAACAATGAAACTATTGAATAAAAAGACTTTGGGCAAAGTCTGTCATATAGGCTGTTTAGTGCTAACCGGTTTGTTTGCACAAACGATGAATGCAGGGAGTGGTGCTGCCTGGAGTTATTCTGGTGAAACTGGACCCGAGCATTGGGGCGATTTATCGCCTGCATATGCCAAGTGCAAAACTGGCCGTGAACAATCACCCGTTGACTTAAATGCGGCATGGATAGATGATGAAAATGAACTCACTTTAAAGTCTCGCTTTAAGCCTGTGCCTCTAACTGTCGTTAATAACGGTCACACCGTTCAAGTGAATATTGATAACGAGAGTTACACAAAAACGGAGAGAGGCCGCCAGCGTTTGTTACAGTTTCACTTTCACTCTTTGAGTGAACACACAATTAATGGTCAATCTTTTCCATTAGAAGCGCATTTTGTACATATTGATGATGATGGTGTTTTAAGTGTTTTAGGGGTGTTGTTTTCATTGGGTGATGAAAACGAAACTTTAAAAAGTATTCTTGCTATTGCACCAAAACATAAAGGTGAAGCAACAGCTAAAGGTGTTGAACTAAATCCAAAACGACTACTGGGCAGCTCCGAAACTGAATCTTATTATCGATTACAAGGTTCACTCACTACTCCCCCATGTTCAGAAGAGGTGAATTGGTACGTTTCGACAGAAATACAACAACTTTCAAGTTCACAGTTTAAACAGTTTCAAAAGTTGTTTCATGGTGGCAATGCCAGACCGGTTCAGCCTTTATTTGAACGCCAAGCAGTTTTGAGAATGGATGATTAATAAGTAATACAAGTTTTTGAAAAAAGCCAACGCTATGTTGGCTTTTTTTAATTGAATAAAACTTGAATTGGATTGGTTATAAAGATAAATCTTTCAATTAACTATTGAATGGTAAAATATTAAACAAGATCTTCGAAAGTACGCTGTTTTCACAATAATATTAGTTAATTTAAAAATAAACGGCTTTACTTTATTAAGTGAAGAATGTGAAGTTGTTCGCGGTTATTTTTATTTAAATGTCATTTCTTTTAGTAATAGTCAACTATGTCAAATTAAACCAAACCAAACCAAACCATTATATCTAATAAGGGTATTATTTGTTATTTTGGTTAACAACAAGACAAAAAACGACCCGCGAATAAAAAGTATTCAATGTAAACAAATGGCTGGCGAACTTTTTAATCATTGAGTAACTATGTGTCATAGAGCATTTATATGTCATAAATGGAGTAGCTTGTGTCATAAGTGTGAAGTGATTCTAAATTTTAATTTAAATTATAAAATACATTTTCTGACAAGAATATGAAATTCAATAAAATTGATTAAATAATGATTTCTTTTGCTTGATAAAATATTTTTTTGGTAATTTGATTTCAGTTATTTGCCATAAATTTATTAGTGGCATTAGTTTTTTTTATTCGTAGATTATTTATTAGTTTTTTTAATAAATACAACCAATAATTTTTTTGGTTAAGACTAAATTGTTAATAAAAGTTTCTTATTGATTTTGAATTATCGATAAGGAGTCAGTGTTTATGGTGTGTGTTTTCTTTTATAGCGATTTAATATAGTTTTTATTTGTTTTTTTAACTGAAAAAAGGTTGCAATTTATATCTGGTTCATTATGATGCGCTCGACTTTAAGTTATTTGTTTCAACTAATTGCTTTACTGAAAATAATTTGGCAGGAAAAGCATATTTTTAAATTGATGTAAAAGGAAAACTAATGAAGATTAAAAGTTTAATCGTTGCTCTTGGTATGTTCTCTGGAACAGTTTTAGCCGATGGTTACCAATGGCAAGTAGATGGAGATTATTTAACTGCTGATGATGCTGATGCGTATATGATTCAAGGTCGTTATCACTTTGACTCTGTTAGCATTAATAACACAGCTTGGGCTGAAGCAGCATTCACTGGACGTAACAGTAATGTTGGTCTGGGATATTCTGATTTCGATGGTGATTTCAGCGTTACTAGTGTTTTCGGTGAGTACATGGGCGAAAATAACCTGTACGCATCTTTAGGTTATGCTGACAGCGATATTTCTGGTGCAGACTCAGTTATCACTGGTGAAATTGGTTATTTCTTCGCGAAAAACTGGTTGGTTGCAATTGGTACTGATGATTCTGACGCTTCTCCAGTAACATTACGCACTAAATATGTTGGTGAATTAAGCAACAACCGTTTCTTTAATGTTGAAGCCAGCTATGATGATGAAAGTGAAGATTTATTGGTTGAAGGTGATTATTACTGGTCTCCACAATCAAGCGTAGGTTTAGCATTATCTGATGCTGAAGGTTACGATTTTGGTGTTCGTTTCCAGCACTTTTTCAACCCAAGCATTTCACTACGTTTAAGCTACCAAGCGCTTGACGGTGATGATGTTACCGGTATTGGCTTTACTGCAAGATTCTAATTGCTATTAGTCACAAAGCCTCAATGAATATTGGGGCTTTGATCGTCTTCCTTGTTGTCTAATAATCAATTCTTTTCAATCGCTTAACATTTTACGTTAAATAACAATTATTTTGTCCTTCAATAATTATTCACGCACATATAGAATAACCATTTCAGTTATTTCAAATTATCTAAACGCTAGTAGCTTGCTAAGCTGCGGCCGATTAGTCTTATCAAGCTCAAATGAACAATCTGCTCAAATGAATAATCTGCTCAAATGATGAACAGTTTGGTTGTTTAGTCGTCATGAGGTAGGGAACGTATCGTCATGGGATAGCAGTCGTATAAAGGTTTACCTGCTAATTATCCTAAATTACAATATTCTTTAATCAATAAGCGATGAGAATAATCAATACTGATTGCTTGATTATTTGATGCAATTAATCAGGTTAATGAGGCGTTATTAGTTTTGCAATTGCCAAAATCAACTATCATTGGTTGAGGTATCCAATATTAATCAATCATTATTTTGACGAACCCAAGCTAAATAGGTGTATATCCTGATGTTTTGTCCAAAATGTAAAAATAAATCGTTAAAACCGACCAAATTAGATGATGGTTTATCAGCTGCAGGTTGCCTGCATTGCCATGGGGCTCTGGTTTCTCTGTTGTATTATCGCGATTGGGCGGAGCGCCATAACGGTATCATTACCGAGGCACCATCAACTGTTGGCTTACTCAAAGGTATGCAGAGTGAAGATTCAATGGGGGCTGTGGGCTGCCCTAAATGTAATCGCTTAATGCAAAAGTATCGTATTTCGGGATGTACTAATAATCGTTTAGATTGGTGCACTACCTGTGATGAAGTCTGGCTTGATGGCGGCGAATGGGAGCTTATTAAAGCACTGGAATTGGGGCAGGAAATTCCGATGGTATTAACTGAGCAATGGCAGAAAAAGGTGAGAGCGCAAGTTTCTGAAGAAAACCGTCGAGAAAGATTTGCTAAGATTTTAACAGCAGCCGATTTGCAAAAAGCCGATGAGTTTAGAGATTGGTTGAAAGATCATGCACAAAAAGAAGATATTTTATTTTATGTTAACCACCAGTGAATGACTTTGAAAGTGAGTAACCCTAATGTCTGATGAAGACTACTCTAGTGATCGTCTATTTGAGTTTTTACGAGAATCTACTATTCGCGGATTACTCAATCCTGCGGTTGCCAAAAGCCGATTAAACGCATGCGAGCAATTATTTGTTGAACTGCAAGATGATGAGAAGAATGATATTCGCTTGATTGATGTCGATACATTGTGTTCACGACTACATAAAATTCAAAACAGTAGTATTCGGCCTGAAGTACTTGAGTTATACAATCAACGAGTTAAAGCGGCACTGACCGACTATTTGTCTTGGCTTAAAAAACCAGCCTGCTTTTATTCGATTGGTGGTGATTCAATTCGTAAAGATAAGCGTTATGAACCGTCGGCTAAAGAAGTATCTCTTGAACAACAAGCACTCGAAGAAATTACACTAACCACCAGCAGTCAACCGAATGATATTATTAGTGTACCGCTGAGAGAAGATCGCACGGTCTATATTAAAAACTTGCCGCTAGATCTCTCACTTGATGAGGCAATGAAAATTGCGCGAGTGATAAAAGCATTGGCAATTAATAATAACGAGCAAGTGGAGTAATTTATGCAAGCGAGTCGCATGTTATTAATTGCACCTATGATGCTGTTTGGCCTGGCTGGAATCGGATTTTATTTATACTTTATTTATCCCGGTATTTCTGGTCCTTTCCATGATAATCTGGTGCCAGAATTAATTGGTTTTTGTTTAGAAGGTTTTTTTCTGGTTGGTTTGTTGTCATTAATTCAGCGCAATCGCGAACGTGCGAGGAAAAAAGATTTATGGCTAAGTTTGCGTGGTTCGTTACGAGGCATCTTGTCGAATCTTGATATTGCATTTTTGTCTCCTAATTCCGAACCAGCAGACTCTTTAGTGCTAGAGCAAGATACTAAAGTTGTCGCTCATTTTATGCGGGAATTAAAAGATAACCGACTCAATTTGCGAAGCATGGTGGCACTCAAACAAGAAGGTATTAAAACCCTTTCACTTGCTCAAGATATGATTCCTGTTGCCGCACAACTGAGTGCCGCACACATGCGTTGGTGGATTGCTATTGTTGACAATATGCGTCAGTTAGCAAAAGCACAGACCCGTGAAAAAATTGAAGAAAGCGTCTTTTTATTATTAGAAAATATCGACGAATTTGATCGGCTGCGTTATTGATGAGTTTGTTTTATTTTAAATTTTACTATTATGCTCATGCTTATTGGCCGTATTTGCATGAGAGCACGTTTGAGATTTGAAGTAATTGTAAAGTAATCCGCCCAGCGAAATGCCCACACCTGCGCCAATTGATAATCCGACAGGAATATTACCAAAGGCAACCCCTAATGAAATTCCCAGTCCTACTCCTATTGATAAACCCGCACTTAACATTAATATAGGCAGGTGTTTACTTTGTTTAGACTGTGTTCGGGATTGCATGGTTGATTCCCCTTTAAATGAATAAAAAATTGCGTTGGCTGTGGTTTAACGTACTCGGTTGCTATTTATTTCAATATTTGTGCTATCTGTTTACAGGATAAAGTCGTATAGAGTGTAAAACGGCTAAAAGCGATTAAAAATGAAATTTTTTATACCTGCCAATAGAGATAGTCGGTAATGGCTTATGCTTTGTTAAATATTGGCTGCTGTATAAGCGTTAAGAATGGCATTTTTTAGCGGATTAGGCAATTTTTCATATTCCCAGGCATGATTATCAAACTTGGTGTCTAAATCGGTATAACGGTCACTACCATTGATTGAATTGTATATGACGAGCAAAGTACAGATTGTAAATTCGCGTTCGTGATTTTTTTGGAGCCAATTTGATCCTAACTCATAAACCTCTGCCGGATACCAGGATTGCTCAGCATTCGCTAGACAATTTTGCATAAATATAACCTGACGTAATGCAAGATAATGCCTTTCACTGTCACAGCAATAATCAAGATTTGCAATGAATCTGAGCTCGCTTTCTGATATTGATTGAATAAGTTTGACCATAAAAGACGCTTTGCATGGGTTGATTAATCTAATTTTAAAATTAATCATCAAGTTGTTTTTCGGTTTAGTCGTTTTTCCATTTAGCTATTTTTTAACTGTTTGATCATAGCTTTTAAGGTCTACTTATACCACCCAAAATAATCATTTTGAGATAGTCACCATAGACTGATGCGTATCAACGCCTCCTTTTGACTATACTTTTATTATAACAAGAATACTAAACACAAATAATTGAAAAGCTTCAACTTTACCGTGGCTTTAAAAAACCAAAAAACATAACCAGGAATTATCGCTATGTATGATATTGCTATTCTGGCAATTATTTGGCTCAGTGTCTTAGTGGCATCTTTTCTCGCACATAAAACCCGACTTACGCCGGTATTATGGTATTTGTTTTGCGGTGCAATACTCGTTAATCTAGGCGCGTTACCGCAAGAAATGCCCATTTTTATTACCGACTTTGCCGAGCTAGGCATTATTATTATTATGTTTGCATTGGGTTTTGAAGAGGACACTAATAATTTTTTAAATAGTATGAAGCGTAGTTGGGGAATCGCATTATTTGGCGCTGTTGTACCTTTTGCAGTCGCTTATTTTTCTGCGTACTATTTTTGGCAAAACAACAACATTGCGTTGCTTTGTGGATTGGCAATGACGGCAACGGCCGTTTCCTTGACCATGGTTTCACTCAAAAGTGAAGGGCTTAGTAAAACTCCTGCCGCTACTGGGATTATGACTTCAGCGGTTTTAGACGATATTGCATCACTAGCTTTTGTCGCAATATTGGTACCAATTGCAACCGGTGAAGCAACCGTTTCATTAGATGGTATTCTATTGATAATCGGTAAAGCTGTTGCGTTTTTTGTGTTAGTCACCATTATTGGAGGGTGGTTGTTTCCAACCAACCCCGAGTCAACTATTATTAACAAACTTCCTATTATTGGAAAAATCGGACTGCGCCATATTTTGGCGATGGGGAAGGGCGAATATACGATTTTAGCGTTACTATTAATTGCGGTATTGGTTGGATTGTTAGCTCATGAATTTGGGTTTCATCCTGCGGTTGGTGCGTATATGGCCGGACTGATTATCAAAAAAGAGTATTTCGACTTTCATCAGGAAAAAGAAATCGATTTTTATCTTCATGCCCGTGGAATCATTGATAACGTTGCATTTTCTTGGATTGGCCCTGTTTTCTTCGTTGCATTAGGTACGAAATTAATATTTGATGCTGATCTTTTTGTCTCCGTATTACCCGAGTCTTTAATTCTATTTGCGGGTTTATTTGTCGGACAAATTACTTCAGCCGCACTTGCTGCAAAATATACAGGGGGATTTGACTGGTCTTCGAGTCTGATGATTGGCTTTGGTATGTTAGGGCGAGCGGAATTGGCATTTGTTGTGATAAATATAGCCTTCGTACAGCACCAAATACTCTCTGTCGAAGCTTTTTATACGCTGATGCTAACTACATTTCTTTTGAACTGTTCTGTACCATTAACGATTCGTTGGTGGAAAAGTAAATTTCAAGTGCTTATTTGAAACACAATTATTTGTAGAAGCGAATACATTAAAACTGATGAATTGTAATTTTAGTTAACGAGTGCTCAAAAATTTTTAGTCTTCATTGCTAACGTGCCTGATAAAAAAAGCCCAGTATCAACCAGGCTTTTAAATCAAACATTTCTATAGGGAAAAATTAAAAATTATTTTAATGATTCAACACCCATATTAAATAAAGTAAATCCAAAAATGTCGGCATATTGTTCAATTGATTTTGAAATTGGTGTACCTGCGCCATGACCCGCATTGGTTTCAATTCGAATCAGCGTTGGTGCGTTGCCTGACTGTTTAGCTTGCAATTCAGCGGCAAATTTAAATGAATGAGCTGGAACTACTCGGTCATCGTGGTCACCGGTGGTAATTAGCGTTGCTGGATATTGAGTATTTTCTTTCACATTATGCAGTGGAGAATAACTCATTAAGTAGTCAAACATCTCTTTACTTTGATCGGCTGTACCATAATCATAAGCCCAACCCGCACCAGCGGTAAATTCATGATAACGCAGCATATCTAATACGCCAACCGCAGGCAGTGCAACTTTCATTAAATCTGGTCGTTGCGTCATTACAGCACCAACTAATAATCCGCCATTTGAACCGCCGCGAACAGCTAAATAATCACTAGAAGTATACTTTTCGTTAATCAGGTATTCTGCAGCAGCAATAAAGTCGTCAAACACATTTTGCTTTTGTAGCTGAGTTCCTGCCTTGTGCCACTTTTTACCGTATTCACCACCGCCACGAATATTCGGAACCGCATAGACACCGCCATATTCCATCCATACCGCGTTAGGGATACTAAACGAAGGCGTTAAACTAACATTGAAACCGCCATAGCCATATAGAATAGTTGGATTTTTGCCGTTGAGTTTAATACCTTTTTTATGAGTAATTAACATCGGTACTTTAGTACCATCTTTTGATGTATAGAATACTTGCTTAGATACAAAATCATCACTATTAAACTGTGCGCCCGACTTACGATAAACACTCGACTCACCTTTGTTCACATCATACTGAAAAATTGTCGATGGTGTTTTGTAATTAGTAAAAGAATAATAAAGGACTTTATCATCTTTTTTACCACTTGGTGCGCTAGCTGTTCCTGCATCTGGAAGGGTAATTTCACGAATCTTTTTACCAGAGTAGTCATACTGATAAATTTTTGAAATAGCATCAACCATGTAGCGTGCAAAGAAGTAACCGCCACCAGTCGATGGGCTTAATACATTTTCTGATTCTGCAATAAAGTCTTGCCAATTTTCAGGAATAGGATTGCTAGCATCGACGGTAACAATTTTTTGATTAGGCGCATCTTTATTGGTAACGATGTATAACTTGTTTTCAACATTTTCAATGACATATGCATCTGATATTTGATTATCTAATATTGTAACCAGAGGTGCTTTTTCTTTGGTTAAGTCTTGAATATAAAGTGCATTACCAGAAGTTGAGTTAGCCGTTGAAATAACCAGAAAGCGATCATCTTCGGTAACTCGTCCGCTGACATATCGGTTCTTTTGTTCTGCTATTGAACCATAAATAACCTGATCATCTTGCTGAGCTTCACCTAATTTATGGTAGTAGAGTTTATGTTGATCGGTTTTAGCAGATAATTCACTGCCATCGGGTTTATCATAGCTCGAATAATAGAACCCTTCATTACCTTTCCAAGATATTGCCGAGAACTTAATATCTTTAAGCGGTGGCTCAAGCATCGTTTTACTTTTCACATCAATAATAATAATTTTACGCCAGTCACTGCCGCCTTCTGAAATGGAGTAGGCCGCAATATTTCCATTCTTTGAAAAGCTTAATTGAGCGAGTGAAGTGGTACCATCTTCGCTAAATTTATTAGGATCAAGAAATATCTCAACATCTTGGCTTCCATCCTTTTGACGATAAACAACATATTGATTTTGTAAGCCATCATTTTTATAAAAATAAGTGTATTCACCTTCTTTAAAAGGGGAACCAACTTTTTCATAATTCCATAATGTTTCCAGACGCTTTTTGATAGTGTCGCGATAAGGAATATTATTTAAATAGTCAAATGTCACTTCGTTTTGTGCTTTGACCCATTCGCCGGTTTCCAGACTGCGATCGTCTTCTAGCCAACGATAAGGATCGGCAACTTTTTGATCAAAATATTGATCAACGGTGTCACTTTGTTTGGTTTTTGGATAAGCCACTTTTTTAATTTGATTATCGGTTGCGGGTTTAACTTGAGCTGTTTGGGTGTCTGCTTGTGGTACTGGTGATTCTTGAGAACAAGAAAACAATAACCCCGAGAAGAGTAAAATGCCAGTAATAGGCATTATTGAAGTATTATTATTTTTCATCGTTTTTCTCTAAAATTGTTGAAGAATACTGCATGATGCATAGTGATTCGGGTCAGTCTATCAAATATATTCATTAGCTGCCTAGCCAATAAATAACAGAATTGTAAAAATTTGATTAATTCAAATCAGCGCAGATCTCGACTTTTGTTGCAATAATTAGTGAATTTAATCGAATTTTTGTTTTCAGTTATCAAGTGAAACTAAACAACAAATGACCTTTTAGGCTACCCCATCACAAATATGAATGCACGGGTATCTATACCCGAAAATCGGCGATTCATACAGTTAATCTGTTTATTTAGGTGGATCACTCTTGATCAGAGAAAATATCGTAAATAGATGAAATAGATTAAATCTATCAATTTTGTTTTTTTATTGTTTGGGGCTGTATTTTCAAACAAGTTAGCCTGTCATTTTTATTGCACATGGCACTAGCCTGATTGGCTTTTTAACAGGTAATTAAAAAAATAGTGGCTGACACCTTTAAATGATATAAATTTATTATATGTTTTTGAGAGTCATCTATACTCAATGAGGTAGTATTTTGTAAATACAATTCAAGTTTATGGGTTAGGCAGGTAACCGTTCCTTAAGTGCGAACCAATACTGTAAATAAAATATATTAATGACATTACTAATAATTAAGGTCAATAGAGCTTGGTAACAGGGGGAAATGATTAGCACGCTGTGGTTTTTTCATAGTCGACAAACATTAACTCGAACAACATCTGGGCTTTTGGCTGTTTTGTTGATTTTGAGTCTGTTGTTTTTTTGTTGCGAAAAACTATCGGCAAAAGTTGCAGAAAATATTTTTACCACTTCTCAAAAAAAAGTAGATAGCCAACATGAATTTAATCATGGCAGAGTGAGAGAGTTAAGAGTAAAACAACTGCCTAAAAACATAAAACTTCCTTCTGCTTTTGTTAATGACATCGAAGTGCTAAGCGATGGGACTATGCTGTTTAGTACAAATGCCGGAGTAAAAATATTTACTGGCTATGAGTATATTCCTTTATTACCCGAAAGTCATGAAAATGCCAGCGTGCTTAACGGCACTGTTTACCAATCGATGGAGGACTCCAAAGGGAATATTTGGTTTGCTACTGATAATGGATTGTATTTTTTAAAGCGTGATGGCAGGCATCTGTTTTCATTTCGTCATGAATCTGAAAATGAAAATAGTCTGGCTAATGATAATGTACGAAAAATTTTTGAGGATTCTCATGGGAGCATTTGGTTTGCTTCACTCATTGGCATAACGCGTTACTCTCCGAAAACTAACACATTCAAACGTTATCTTTATCGACCAGATGGAGAGAAAAAAACTTATATCCGTAATTCTCACTCGTTAATTGAACTCCAGGGAAGACTTTGGATTGGCAGTGTTTCCGGGTTGTATTATATTGATTTGAATTCGCTGGATATTCACGCGATTCAAGGTGATGTATTTGAAAAGTATGTCACTTCGGTGATTGCCATTAATGATCATAAACTATGGCTAGCGGTTGATACTGTAGGAATTTTTCAATTTGATATAAATACTCAAGCAATTGAAAAATATAACAATCAGCAAGATTCGAAAATAAAGCTACGTTCTAATTTTATCTGGCATCTCTACCAAGATAAAGAAGGAAAAATTTGGATTGGTTATTGGAACGATGCTATACAAGTTGTTGATTTAGATAAAAAGCAAGTTTTTGAAATTAATCATTATGCCAATGATATTTCTAGCTTACCTAGTCCAGCAATCCGTGTTGTTACAGAAGATAGCGATGGTATTTTTTGGATCGGTACTGCCGGTGGCGTTGCTTTTTTTGATCCTGGAACTTATGCCATAGAGTCATTGCGTCATATTCCTGGTAGAGAAAATACCATAAATAACTCTTCGGTTCTTAATGTATTTTATCAAAACAATATCGTATGGATGGGAACTGAGCGCGGACTGGAAAAGTATAATCGCATAACGAGTGAGTTGACTCATTATTATCAAGATAAAACTGTTGCTGAAGATCAAGCCAAAGGTGCAATCTGGAAAATTGTACCCGTTGGTGATGATCACTTATTGATAGGTCGTGATTTTGGGCTTGATTTATTTAATATTCATAATGGTCATGTCAAGTATGTGAATGATTTTCGTGTTCGCTCAGGCAAAGTTGTCAATGCGGGCTTTTTTGATATACAGCCTTCAGATAACGGCTGGTTTTATTTATCTAGTAACGCTTCTACAATTCATCGATATCATCCATTAACTAATGAAAGAGAACTCATATTTGATTCTTTAGACTCTCCTTTAACGCTGGATGTTGAGTATTTTCTTGCGGTGAGAGAAATTGAGAAAGATCGATACTGGATAGGTAGTACTAGTGGATTGTTTTTAATTGATAAGAAAAAAGATCTTGTAAAAAAATTTAATGTTAGAAGCGAAAATCCGTTGTCTAGCAATATTATTAATGACCTGCTTGTCGCAGATAAAAATACGGTATGGATTGCCACGGGAACAGGCGGGATTAATCAGTTGATTATCAACGGTAATGAATTGATCGCTAAAAAAATATTTACATTTGGAAAAAATGCCGACAATAATATTATTTCAAATTTACTTAAGCTAGATGGTGATAAATTATGGTTTACTACGGTTGAGAAAATTGGTTACTTAAATATAAAGACAGGTGACTATAAGTATTTTCCATGGATGACAAATGCGGGGCAAAACTATGTGGAGGGTGGACGGTTTGTAGATGAAAACGGTATCTTTTATTTAGGTGGAAGTGAACTTTCAATTTTAAATCCTCAGTTATTTCAAAATAAGCCGCATCAACATAATGTTAATTTAATGGCGGTTGAAAAGTTACATCAACCATTAGATAATTTTTTTCCATTGAGTCATTTAAAGCAGTTTGAATTTTTTCCTGAAGACAGCTTGATATCTTTCTATTTCTCATGTGGCTGTTATGCTTATCCCCAATTGGCAAACTATGAATATCGCTTAAAAGGTGTCGATGCACAATGGATCCCTGCAGGAAATATTAATCATGCAAACTATACTCACTTACCTTCTGGTGAATATGAATTTCAAGTCAGAGCATTTAGCATCAACGGTGACTGGGAAACAGCTGCTGCCAGCTATCCGTTAATTATTCATCCACCGTTTTGGAAGAGTGACATTGCTTATGGTATTTATTTAGTTTTATGCTTGTCGTTGTTTACTGTAATTTTGCACTTTAGACGAATAAAAAATAAAAAAGAGCAGGCCGCGGTAGAAGCCATTCGGCAAAGCGAGTCGCGCTTAAAAGATGTATTGTGGGGGAGTGGTGATGAACTCTGGCAGTGGAATCTTAAATCAAATTTAATTTTATTAACTAACAATATCAATCATCATTCTAGTACTTGGGATAATGCAGTTGAATATGAATCCATTTTTAACTTAATACACCCTGATGATCAGGTTAAAGCTAAAACAACTTTAGAGCGATATTTGCAAGGTGAGAAAAGTTACTATGAAACACAATATCGAATTTATGATGAATATTATGATAATTGGCGGTGGGTGTTGTCTCGCGGCAGAGTGGTTGAGTATGATGAGCAAGGTTTACCCTTAACTATTGCGGGTACACGTAAAGATATTAGTGAGCTTAAAAATACGGAAAATCAATTAAGACAGCTGGCTAATTATGATCAATTAACAGATTTACCGAATCGTTCTTTCTTTCACGAACACTTAACTCATGCTATTCATTTAGCGGCTCGATTTAAAGAGCGAGTAGCCTTGCTGTTTTTTGATCTAGATGGATTTAAACGAATTAATGACTCGTTGGGGCATAGTGTTGGTGACCAGTTATTACAAGCCGTTGCCTCTAGATTGCGTAATTTACTCGATGAAACCGGATATATTGCCCGGTTAGGCGGTGATGAGTTTACAATTATTTTGGAACGAGTTGTTGAACGACAAGATATTTTAGTGATTCTTGAACAGGTTAGTGAGAAGCTCAATCAGCCTTTTCAACTTAATGGCCAAAATGTAATTACTTCAGTTAGTATTGGCGTCGCGATTTATCCAGAAGATGGAAAAACCCCTGATATTTTGTTGAAAAATGCTGACATTGCGATGTACGAAGCAAAGCGCAAAGGTAAACGACAATATTGCTTTTTTGAATCGCAAATGAATGAGATATTAGTTAAACGACTGAATATTGAAACCGAACTTAGTCTTGCGATAGTGCATAATCAGTTTGAAACTTACTACCAACCTAGAGTTTGTGTTGCAGATAATCAATTAATTGGATTTGAAGCACTGATACGCTGGCATCATCCCCAAAAAGGATTTATTTCTCCAAATGAGTTTATTCCAATTGCTGAAGAAACTGGTCAGATTTTACAAATTGGTGCCTGGGTACTCAAAGATGCTTGTCAACAATGTGCAGTTTGGCATCGATCCGGAAATAAAGTGAGAGTTTCTGTTAATATATCTGCACTTCAGTTTCAGCAAACCGATCTGTTCGACAATGTAGAATTTGCTTTGTCCCAATCGGGGTTGCCTGCAAAATATTTAGAATTGGAAATCACGGAAGGAACATTAATCCATAATATTGAACATACGCGAAGTGTTATCCTTAAATTAAAAAGTCTGGGTATTAACATTGCGCTGGATGATTTCGGAACGGGTTTTTCATCATTAGCGTATTTGCAGCAATTGCCTCTAGATGTGCTTAAAATTGATCGAGTTTTTATCAATCAACTAAGAAGTTCGAAAAAATCAGTACGTCTTTCGCGAGCGATTATCAATATGGCGCACAGTCTTGATTTAGAAGTGGTTGCGGAGGGAATCGAAGAAGCCAGTCAGTTAGCATTTTTAAAAGAGGCTGGGTGTGAGGAATATCAAGGGTATTTATATGGAAAACCGGTTCCAGCCTGTGATATACGTTTTGATTAGAGCGATTGTTTTCAGGTTGTTTAGTAAGAACTTGGTGAGATTCAATAAATAAGGTAACGAAAAGCGCGGACCAATTAGTTTTGTCGCTATCTTTAATAACATAAGCACGAGATATGAGAACTGTGGGCTCTATAAAGGGATACTCATTCTAATGAAGTATTGAATCTATCAGAAATGCTCATCTGGTTAGCAATGTTAGCCCAAAAATCCTGCCGCATCAAAATGCAGACTCTTCAATACAATAGTCATTAATAATGAACTGTCTCTTTAGAAATAGACATGAAGCTTTAGATGTGTGCATGGCAAAGCGTCTGTGGCTATACAGGGGGCTAGTTGGGTATTACCTGAAATTAATAAGGATAAACACTTATTAATTGGCTAATCTAGTCAATTATAAAGATAAAAAACAAAGGCAAGCTAGATACTTGCCTTAACGGTATCCCGTTTTAGCGGTAAAACAGTAAGAATTTTTCAAAGATAGCTTGTTATGACTATCTTTATTGAATATTACTTGCTGAGTTCTTATTGAAGAGGAACGATGTTTTCCGCTTGTGGCCCTTTTTGACCTTGAGTAATGGTGAATTCAACTTTTTGACCTTCAGCCAAAGTTTTGAAACCATCTCCAACAATTGCACTGAAATGAGCAAATACATCTGGACCGGACTCCTGCTCAATAAATCCAAAACCTTTAGATTCATTAAACCATTTTACGGTGCCTGTAGTAGTAGACATAAATTTTAAATCCTGTTTGTAAACGAATAACTAACACCCTAATATAGGGCAATTTGCTGGAAGCGGTTGCTATAAATTATGATTAATAAAACGAGGTGTTTGAAACAGACTTCGAAATAGAGTACATAAATATGGAAACTGACATTCAAGCTTAAAGAATTATATACGACTTTATGGTTTTAGCAATGTGAATTTGGTAAGACCAAGGTGATTATAGAATAATCGATTTGGAATTCAAATATTTTATACAAAAATTTGACAAAAAAAGTGGTTTTCCTTGGCTTAATCTCATTGTGGAAGAATAATTAATGATTTTAGCGACCAAAAATTGACACCTTATAAAAAGCAAACTATACCAGAAGGGGATTTATCCAATAATGATTTATTGATAATCTCTTTTGGCTATTATAATGTTAGTGTAGAGACGAATTTAATAGAAAGATTACCTTAATAAATTAAAGGTTACTTGGTTTAAAATGTCGATTAAAAATAAAAAGGTTAGTTTACGACAACTGATGCCAATTATTGTGATTCTGGTGTTAGGTGTGTTGCTCGTTTGTATTGCGATGATTAATGGTGTAAATCAAGGGCAACTCGATTTTGAAGATAGTGAGCATAATCAAATTTTTTCTAGAAGTGCTGCCGACTATCCCGGCTTTGATTGGCAGTTAACGAGCTTAAAAAATGAAGTGGTTCGTCTTTCTGATTTTCAGGGACAGCCGGTACTTTTGGTGTTTTGGGCAACTTGGTGCCCTTACTGTAAACAGTTATTACCAGGAATTGAAAAGCTGCATGAGCAGTATGCGCATCAAGGGTTAAAAATTATCGGGGTAAACATTAATGAAGACTGGAAACCTCATGTTTACTGGGAAAACCACGGTTATCAGTTTGATAGTGTTTTAGAAGGTGACGAAATTGCTCGACATTATGGTGTCGCAGGGACTCCTACGGTCGTCTTTATTGCGCCGAGCGGTAAAGTTATGGGAGTAAAAGCTTTTCATGATCCGAAAAACCCTTTACTTGAAAAATTTGCCAATGCTTTTACAAAAAATTAAATGAGAAATGTGAATTGTTAATACTCAAAAAGTTATCTGTTAAATCGCTTTCTTAATTTTCAAAGCCATGCTTATTTTGTCAATTCTAACGTCGTTATTAGTGATCAGCTTAATGCTTACACAATTAAAACTTTAGCCAAATAATGGGATGAGTAAGTTAGCCCGAAAGAGAAGCATCTCGTTCAAATAAAGAAATAAATTAACCAGATAAGTTGATTTTTTAATAATATTAACAGGGAGGTTAAACTGGCTTATAAATACTAATAAGCCAGTTTAAATAACTAATCGCAGTAATCTGAATAAGGATTTTCAGTCGAAAACTTAAGTTGGTTTTTAAATTTATCCAGACTAATTCCTTCAGTGGTAATTTTAAGATGTTCTGCTTCCATGACCTCAGTACCAAAGTGATAAATCAATTCTTTATTACCATTGATTACTGATTCGTCATATTGTTTAGCCACTTGTTTTACCGCTTGATTTTTTTCCTGGTAAGTTTTAACTACGGCTTCACCATATTTATGTGCCAGCATTTGCATGGTGGTTTGCGGTGATAAAATTAAGGCCGAAGCATTATTTCCACCAAATCCTTTTGAATTAATTACGGTCGCTTTAATTTGTTCGCCCCGTTCACCAACATAGGTATGCTTAAGGCAAAATGACAAATTCGAATCAAAAACATCATCGGCAATTTTTTCGATTGTATTGATTGCAGGAATATAACCATACTCCCAAACGCCGAGAGAAGCTGCCAGTTGATCGCCAGCGGCAGGTCCCAGAGAATGACCAATATAAGCTTTTATTGCTGCTACCGGCCATTTTTCAATTCCAAATGTTTTTGCAATTTCATTTAAAATATGTGATTCAGTCACCCGGTTTTGAGGAGTACCTGTACCGTGTGCTTGCACGTAGGTTTGTTTAATGCCTTCATCACCTAAAATATTTTTAGCCAGTGCCATTGCTTTAGCTACAGTAATATAGTTACCAATACCTGGAGAAGAAATTGACTTTTTATTGGCATCGGCGTTAACAAACACATCAGGAACCGCAGCATAAATTGTAGCGCCCAGTTCGAGAGCAAGTTCATCATCCATTAAAATAAAAAATTGTGATGCTTCTGCTAGGGTAAATCCGGCATTGTCTGAAAATGGACGACAAGCGCGGCGATTATTGGCTTCTTGAGTATTATCGAGTGCTGCAATTTGAGCATCCTCAGCCAATGCTCCCATAGCTTTAAAGCCCTCAACGACATCTGGTTCAAGCGGTGCTTCTGCGCCGCCGACAATAACGACCCTGGCTTGGCCTGATTGTATATCGCCGATTCCTTGTCGCAAGTTGTATAACAAGGTTGCACAAGCGCCCATGTTGGTGCCAGTCGTGCCAACGCTATTGATAATGTAACTGTTGATAAAGTCGGCCGGCATTTGAGCAAGCATCAATGGCATTTGCTTGGATGATACGCGACCGCCTTTTAACATCGCCTGATGAAGACCTTTACCGCCATATTCATCAAGTTGACCAATCGCTGAACCGGCGTAAACTGAAATTTGTGATGGATCTATGTGATCTAGTATGGTTTGCCATTCGATGCCTAATGAGCGAATAGCATCAGTTGCACCATAAACCGTCAATTGAAGGCCTTTGGGCTGGTTTCGTGAGGTGTAAAGCTTGCCTGCATCAAACCCTGTAGGCAATTGTGCGCCGCTAGTAACTGCGGGTTTGTGATAATCGTAAGTCATCACTTCCAGAGAGCCTGCAACCGTCACGCTGACTCGCTCATTATCTAACTCGCTGATAGACCAGTTATCGGGCAAGTTTTCGGGTAAATCGCGCTTGTTGGTTTCAAACTTGATGTCTTGTCCGTTTGACTTCATAGTCGTTTTTCGGTGTAAACGGATACCATTAATATCAAACGTCTGGGGTTCAATTTTTCGAATCAGTGTATGGTCAAGCATGTACTCACGCTGATCCGCTTCAACGCCCATGAGATTGGCCAGCCCTTTAAACATTGGTTGAATATCATCTTCTTTGAGGGCATCGTGTACCAATCGGCGATAACCATGATGAAATGAACTTCTACCTGCGGCGTTTATTCCGCCAAATCCGACTATTACGGGTAATTTCTTCATAAAACCCACTAAAAATGACAAAAAAATTACAATGTGAATATAGTTTATTTGACCTTCACCAAAATGGTATAGGATAATCAAGCCAACAATTTGTAGGAAACGGCCATGAACCCCTCAATTTTCGTGTGTTACCCCAAAGCTTTGCTGACGAGTATTACCTTACCAATGGAAATGATCGCTGCCGCTACGTCAGTGGCGCGTATAAAGTGCTGCTCTAATCGACATTGGCGGTGTCATGTGGTTTCATCATTGAATAATTTGCAACCGATTGAATTTGCTAACGGTATCAACATATTACCCGCGTTTTCTATCAACTCTGCCCCGCTGGCTGATACGATTTTTTTGCCACCTATTTGGGGAAAGCCGGATGTTATTGTTGAACGATCCCCCCAACTTATCGACTGGATTGTGAAATGCTATGAGTCAGGCGTGCAAATCTGTGCAACCGGAACAGGGGTTTGCCTTTTGGCCCATGCTGGATTGTTGGATGGAAGTATTGCCACAACTCACTGGTATTACTTTGATGAGTTTGCCCGTAAATACCCCCAAGTTAATTTGCAGCGTCACCATTTCATTACTCAGGCTGGTAGGTTGATCTGTTGTGGCAGTATTAACGCGCTTGTTGATTTGACCTTATATTTTATAGAAAATCATTTTGGTACTGAAGTCAGTCAAGTGATAGAGCAGCATTTCAGTCATGAAATCAATCGAACATACGACAAACCTTGGTATAGCACTGGCGCTGCCCGGCATCCAGATGAGGGGATTATTGAAGTACAGCAGTGGATGAAGTCTCATTATTCTCAAAATTTTAATTTAAAAGCCTTGGCCGATTTGGCAAATATGAGCGTCCGTAATTTTTCGCGACGATTTAAAGCCGCAGTTGGTAAATCTGCGTTGACCTATGGCAATGACCTAAAAATGCAGATGGCAAGAGACTTACTAAAAAACAGTAATTTAAGTTTGCAAGACATTGCCGATCAGGTAGGGTTTAAAGATAGCGCCTACTTTTCACGACAATTTAAGCTAAAAAATAAAATAACACCAAGCGAATATCGTGAAATGGTGCGAGGAAAATTATTTAATATTGAATAATTAATAACATTCCCTGAGCACTTGCCAGCGTTTGTCTTTTAGCTCATCTTCCTTGCGGTCGTATGAATAGGTTTTACGGGCTCTGAGATCATTTTCATGTTGCTTGATTTCCCGTTTTAACTTTTCGCATTTTGATTCATTATTGGTTGATGTTTGTCTACTGGCTGTTGAAGTTTGATAAACAGGGGCTATTTTTGGGGATTGGCTAAAAGATGTTGTTTTAACATCATCAATCGGGATTTGTTTAACTTCGAGTGAAGTATCTGCGGGAGGTGTTTCGCTAAAATGTATTTTCCCCTGTTGATCAGTCCAACGATACATAAATTGCGGCTGTGGTTCTATTGTTGGCCCGGCCGGTTGAGAAGTGGTCACCGGTTGAATAGTTGGTGGCTGTTGTACTGGCTCGGTCATAATATTTTGATATAAAGCCATTAAAGGCTCTCGAGCAAAAAGCACCGCAGCAGCAATGATTAAAAATAAAATAAACACAATTCGCATAAGTGAAAAATTATCCAATGTTAAATACAAACTTAATTCTAGCAAAATTCACTATAGAGTGGCATGACAATATATTTTAATTGCTTATTAAAACTCTACTATTGAATAAAAACTTAATGGTGGACCCTGCCCGTATTAAGATTCAATTGGACCGGGTCCTAAAGACGACTGTTAACTTGTTTTATTGTGAGGCATATTGGGAAGAGTTAACGACATTTGAGGTTATCTGTTTTTTTATAATGGTCTTTGTTCATTATAAAACATTAAAACGCACGATATCATAGGAGTTACAAGTTGTTCTCACTTCAAAGCGGTGGTTACCTTGTGGTGCTTTTTGCGAAAATTGTACCGAAAGTTGATCGTAGAAGTTTGCTTGTCCAATCTGGACGCCGTCTAAATACCAATAAGCGGTATGTTGTCCACCCGCGCAGGTTACACCAAAACTGGTTGTAAAGTAGTTATTATAAGAGTTGCCACTAATCGGGTAGACAATATTCACTGGCGCATTGGCAGAAAATACAACAGATGAAGCAAGAGAAAGACTAGTGATAGTAATAGCTTTTGCTAAGAGTTTATTAAAATTCTTCATGAGGTGTCTCCATTTATGTAAGGTTGAATTAACTGCTTTGCTTTTTTGAAAAAGCAACCTTAATAGTAACAACTTCGTATGAATTAAAAGTTGAAAAATAAATTTTACCCTGTATAAAAATTAATATTTTAAATATTATAGCAGGTTGAAAATTTAACTTGTTCGAATTTAATCAAAAGTCAGTTGTATAGAATATTTCTTACTAAGAAAAGAAATAGAAAATGAAAAGCTAAATTACTGAAAACTCAAATAACTAATTAAAAAAGCCCAACCATAATGAAGATGGGTGGTTGGGCTAAAAGGGCACTTAACAGTGCTGACTAACTCGGTTGCTTAATTTTCTTATTATCTTCAAGGGTGCATAAATTCTCGGTAACGATTGGCTCTGGATTCAAGCTGGCGAAAAACTGCTTTACTTTTTGAGCTGGAATTAAAACAAGTAAATTGCCGGTTGCAACAAATAAAAAACCGATAAAAGTAAAAATTGTCCATGTGAATCCTTCAAATAGCGTGCTTAAAATGACAGCGACAATCGGAAATAAAACAATGCTGTAGCTGGCTTTATCGGGACCAATGTTTTTAAGTAATACAAAGTAACTGTAAAAAGCAATTACAGTGCCAAATACCGACAAGTACAAAAGCGAAATTAAATAGCTGGGTTGGGTGCTTATTGTAAATTCAACTTGATTGAAAAATGCAACCAGCGTTAAACCAACGGTGCCATAAAGCATTCCCCAACCACTTGATTGTAAAACTGGATAGTGGTGGTTTGAATTGCGCACACTAAGCATATTACCTAATGAAGCAAAAATAATACCCGCCAATACATAGAAAATACCTGACCAGGTAACTTGTGCAGATGTCTGTTGACTGATTTCAGGCCAGAATAATACGGCAATTCCTGCAACACCAATTGCGGCTCCAAGGTAGGTTTTCAGCGTAATCTTTTTGCCAAAAAATATTCGCGTATTGACAATGTTCATTAAGAGTAACATCGAAAAAACAACCGATGTCATGGCAGAAGACAAATGTTCTTGTGCTTGATAGAGCATCAGATAATTGAGGCAAAAGTTCAGTATTCCTAATAATGCAATGAATAAGTGTTGTTTAAACGTAAACTTCAAGGATAATCCAAAAAGTCTGCAAAATATTAGAATTAAAATGGCGGCAATCAGAAATCGGTAAATTAGCGAAGCTTCGATTGCAACATCGCCCAATTGAAACTCTATTGCAATCCAGGTCGAACCCCAGATTAAAACGGTCAACACATAAAGTAATGTATTTTTCATAACAAATAACTCTATCACCTACAGTAAAGTGATAAATAATGGCAAGGATGATCAATATACGCTTTATGTGTATACTTAACATATACAGAAAAACAAAAATACGACATATACAGATTTTGTTTTGAGATATTTGCCTTCGCTACGCTAATTGAATAAGTTTATTTAAAATAAAGTAAGTCAAGTAAGAATGTAGATGGAGGTTTTGTTGTTCTGCTTAGGCAAGCCGTTAGACTAAACTGGCAAATGGAAGTGTAGTACAAATCACTTTTATGCATAATAGTTCGTTGATTCGAATGGTATAGAGAGTACTTTTATGTCGAGTATTATTCAAAAAAATAGTCAGCAATTTTTGTATCAGCAAGTCATCGAGTTGATAGAGGCAATGCAAAGCGCCGGCTCTTTACGGGCAGGAGATAAACTGCCATCGCTGCGCAAGCTTAGTCAACAGTTGGATGTGAGTATTCCTACCATCAAACAGGCTTACATTGAACTGGAAAGGTTAGGGCGTGTTGAGGCTCGTCCCAAGTCGGGGTATTTCATTCGTTCGGGTGGATTCGATATTTCGACGCCGAAAAAACCAAAATTTATTTCTCGTCCGGTTCCCGTTCGCTGTCAAACTTTAATCGAAGAAGCTTATGATGCGGTTCATTCCACCAATATTTTGCCACTCGGTATTTCCCATCCCGTGATGGCGTGTCCAGCAGATAAAAATCTGGCGCGAATAATGCGCCGAGTATTAGCCTCTGCTGGTCCTAAAGTCATGGCATATGGCCCAATGGATGGATATTTACCCTTAAAACGCCAAGTCGTTCAACGCTACCTTGAGCGAGGTGTCGCGGCGAGGCATGAAGACTTAGTGATCACTAATGGTGCACAAGAAGCTTTGGCTATTGCGGTTCAGTGTGTCGCTAAACCTGGAGACATTGTTGCCGTTGAGTCACCAACCTATTTTGGTATTTTAGAATTGATCGAAAACTTGGGAATGATGGCTCTGGAAATACCAACTTGTGACGAAGGCCTTTGTCTGGATGATTTGGTGGAATCTTTAGATAAACATGATGTAAAAGCCTGTTTGTTTTCATCATTGATTAATAATCCTACCGGGGCGGGATTGAGTGATGAAAAACGCCAGCAATTAGTCGAAATTGTTGAATCAAGAAATATCCCTTTAATTGAGGATGATGTATACAGCGAACTACATTTCTTCGATAAAGACACAATACCGATGCAGGCTTATTCGAAGAAAGGATTAGTGATTACTTGTAGTTCATTTTCTAAAACTGCCGCGCCAAGTTATCGAATTGGCTGGGTGCTTTCTAATCGCATTGAACAACGAGCCAAAGGATTTAAGCGTGCTATTTCATGTTCATCGTCGTTACTCAATCAATGGGTTATCAATGAATATTTACGTAGCGGCGACTTTGATAGAAATATTCGCCGGCTACGCCAGATACTGCGCACTAACAAAGACCGTATGCGTAATTTAATCGCAGAATGTTTTCCGCCCAAAACGCGTGTATCTGATCCCAAAGGTGGTGGAGTGGTGTGGGTTGAATTGCCTGTTGGTTGTGATTCAACCGCTCTTTTTCATAAAGCGGTTGAAGCGGGAATAAGCATTACGCCAGGTACTCTGTTTTCTGCTTCAGGTAAATACAAGCGTCATACTCGAATTAGTTATGGCTTACCTTGGACAATAGAAGTCGAAGCCGCAATCGAAAAACTCGGGCAGATTGCTTATCAATTATTAGAGTGAGTTAAAAAATAGTAGACCATCATGTCATTAAAGAATAGTATTAGTGTCGATATTGGACTAAATTAGTGATTTATGTTTTGTTACCAAATGAAGCAAACAAACACGCTAATTATTGGTAATTTAAAATACAATACAGAGAGGTTATCAGTAAATTGAGTTGTAGGACTAGATAATTCTTAAAACATTGGCAAAGTTTTGCTTGTTAAAGGGGACCATCATGGAGTCAATCGTATTACCCGTTAAGCTGGAAGATAGTTTGGAAGGACTCGCTGAATCTGTTGGATTACTTTCACAAACGCCACACAGTCTAAAAATACAGTTTCAGACTAAAGACGCGATATTAGGATTAATCAAAAGTGGTGTTAAAGTAATTGAAATTCCAATGAAAAATGTACTGGAAATCAGTATTAAAAAAAGTATTTTCAGTCATAAAATTATTATCAGTGTTGATGATCTAAATTACGTATCACAGCTACCTTACACTGGTAATCATGAAATTTCTCTAAGTGTCTCTCGCAAAAATATCGATCAGGCTATCGATTTTGTACGCTCAATTCGTTTAGATATGTCAGAGCGTGTATACAACCAAGCAATTAAAGATGCCTCTTAACACTTTGATTCACTATTAAAAGTACATTGATGACAAGCTTGATTTGTTAATTTTCCACAAAAAACACTGCCAAAATATATAATATTGCAAAGTTTAAAATATCATAGAGTATTAATTAATAAGTAGGTCTAGTTATGCCTGTTACTGTTCAATGTTTGTGCCATGCTGTTTCGATGACTGTCGAAAATCCGCATCAATCCGTTGGTGTGTGTCACTGCTCTACTTGTCGAAAATGGACTGGTGGACCAATGATGGCTGTTGATTGCGAATCGGCAGTAGCCATTACCGGTAACGATTCATTGGGCATTTTTCAATCATCCGAATGGGCCGAAAGAGGATTTTGCCAAAAGTGCGGTACTCATTTGTTCTATAGAATTAAACAAACTAACCAATATATTGTACCTGTTGGTTTATTTGATACGGCAAACGAATTTAATTTTGATCACCAGATTTTTATTGATGAAAAGCCTCACTATTATGATTTTGCCAATAAAACACACAATATGACTGGTGCAGAGGTTTTTGCAAAATATACTCAAGGGGAATAAAATTATTTAAATTTATTGTGCATAGTACTACTTTAGTAGGAGTCGTCTTTTCTTAATTGGCGGGTCTTTTATCGAGCGACACGGATAAATTCAAACTTTCTTACCCCTATATTTCAGCTTCAGTCCGACTGTTTAGTTTAATTCTAGCGATTTGCAATTTATCTTCTACTATTTAGGTACGAGAAACATTGATCGTTTTGTATGGCCAATTGCGATTAAATGTGAATATTAACGGTATCATTATTATCGTAAGCATTTTCTTATTTTTTTATATGAAATTTTTGCTAATTGAGCCAAACCACTAAAAATGTTCATCAAATGCTTTTTCTTTGTAACATTCAATTGAATGTCCCGGTCATTAGAATTAGTATGAGGTCAATTAGTGACTTCTGTTTATCAGATTAATTATTTTAATCATTTAAAATATAGTGAAATTTAACCACTTAGCCCTATCAGGTAACGCCATGCATACCCTAAATAAGATTTCTTTAATTATTTTATTCCTGAGCATAATGTGTTCAGCCGCTTTAGCAAAAGGACAATCGTCTGTTGCAGCTACGATTAATGGTGAAAGTATTACTTTCGAACAATTAGATAGCAGCAATAAAATTCAAATTTATGAAACTGAGCTAAAACTTTTTGAATTACGTTCTAATCAACTTAAAGATATTTTGATTCCAAAATTTATTCAATTAGATAATCGAAGTAAAGGATTGACGACACAACAATATATGGATAAATACATTGTACAGTCGATTGAGATCTCGCCTCAAAAAATTGAAGAATTTGCTAAACAACAAAAAATACCCGACGATAAATTAGATGACGGCTTAAAAGATCGCATTCGTAGTTATCTAAATCGCCAAAATATTGCAACAGCAATGGAAAGTTGGTATCAAAAACAATTAAATAAACACCAAGTAAGTATAAATCTGAAAAAGCCGATAGAACCAAAATTTGAAATTGATGTTGGTAGTGCACCTTATTTAGGCAAAAAAGATGCGCCAGTAACGATGATTGAATATTCTGATTTTGAGTGCCCATTTTGTGCTCGTGCAAATGATACGGTAAAAACGCTTCTCAAAAAATATGGCGACAAGATCAAATTTGTTTATAAACATTTTCCTTTAGATTTCCATAAAAATGCACAAAAGGCTGCCGAGGCGAGTATGTGTGCTCGTGAACAGGGAGAAGATTATTTTTGGCAACTTCATGATCAAATGTTTGATGATTATCGCAATCTTTCGGTAGGGGTGATAAAGGACAAAGCTAAAGCTTTAGGACTAGATACCGAACAGTTTGCTAATTGTTTAAATACTGATAAATATGCAGACTATGTTGCGCAAGATTTTAAACAAGGACAACAATTGGGAGTTGCCGCAACTCCCGTTTTCTTTATTAATGGTCGTATGATAAATGGCGCTCAACCTGTTGATATTTTCATTGATAAAATAGAACAAGCTCTGGCTGAGTAGTTATTGAGGCCATCGCAGGGTTACGCGCTGGTTGATGTAATCTGCGAATGCTCACAATAGGCTGTGTTCGTATGACACAGCCTTTATGATTTTTAGTCGGTCGCTTGATTGTAATAGTCGATGCTCTTTATTGTGCAGACTTATTTTAGAACTCTTAAAATTAACGGTACAACACGCAACTGCTCAGATGACTTTCATTGACTTAACTGGATAAATCTCTTGATGTAAACCGCAAAAACAAACAGCGCAATCGACCTCATGTATAATCTATAAATGCTTAGCTTGTAACCATGCGATCATATGACTGCATGACTACATAACTCAAACCGCACAATCTAAATGGTCATCGGACCAATAGCAAATATTTTCTGTTGCGACAGTTAATTTAAAATTTGTTGACTTCTTATTGAATATTTAATCAGGTCGGACTTTTTAAAAACTATTTGCGAGTGACTTAGATAATAATTCCTGAGTAAAACAGTCAAGATTATGTCAATTTTAAATGACATTATTATAAGAAATGGCTTACAAGAATTGAGGACATTTCGCCTGCCAAAAAAATCACTTGAGTACTAAGATCTTTAAATGTGATAACAACAATAGCAATTGGGAATCGTATGATAGGCAGATTAAATTATCGACGCAGTGATCCTTTAAATGTAACTTTTCATCAAACTGAACGAATGTTCAACAATGAACTTGGATTTTTTTATAAAGTTCGAGGTGGTAAAGCCAATGGTCCGTTTAGATCGTTGGAACATGCAGAAAGTGATTTAACAATTTTTATCAAGATTTTGAGAATTGAACAAGAGTTAGACACTGAAAATTTGCAGCTTCTTTCTTGAAGTGTCCGTTATAACCAGAAATCAGCAATATAAGAATTCATTATTGCCTGGGTGTTCAGACAGTGATGCTTAAGATGAAGAGCGAAGATCAAAGTAACAAAACTTAAATCTTAACAACAGGTCTGAGCAGTAGTTTGGTGAATCTCGTTGCTGTTCACCATTCAGCTACAAAAAACATCTACGAAAAATCCAAAATGATAAATATTTTTAAATTGTGTAAACTGGAGCATACCGCAAATATTTTTGGACAAACGATTAGTTTAAAATCGCAGGTAGCTTTTTCAAACACGTTAACAAGTTCATGATGTCCTGCTCCGTGTTATACATGGCTACCGATACTCGAACGCAATGCTTAAGCTTCATTGCCGCTAAGCAAGGTTGTGCACAATGATGACCGGCTCTCACTGAAATCTGGTTATCAGCCAATACAGTTGCAATATCATGAGAATGAAAAGCCTTGCTTGTAAATGATATTAAGTGCCGACTATTTAATGAAGAATGTATTTTAACATTTAAACTTTTCAGCTGGTGGAGTGCTAATTGAATCAGTTGGTTTTCGTGTTCCCAAACTGCATGCTTGTCGAGTAAATTAAAGTACTTGAGTGCAGCATTCAAGCCCACTATTGCTGGCATGTTTGGCGTTCCAGCCTCAAATTGTGAAATATCATCATTCAATAAATAATTTGAATGCGTAACGCGCTTGACAATGCCTCCCCCCAAATGATGCGGCGTAAATGCTGACGGTGTTCGGCAATATAAAACACCAATGCCGCTGGGCGCATAAAGTTTATGACCTGAAAAAGCATAAAAATCACAATCAATCGCCACAACATCGACAGGATAGTGTGCTATCGCTTGAGCGCCATCGATTAGCGTTGTTACGCCATAAGATTTAGCCAGTTTCATCATTGGTGTTAAATCTAAAAAATTGCCTAATACATTACTGGCCTGAGTACAGGCAAATATTGCACAGCGATCGCTGAGGTGTTTTTCTAGCAAGGCTAAATCAAAGGTGAAATCAGATTTAAAAGGCAGTACGTTTAATTTGGCTCCCGTATTACTGGCCAATCGCTGCCAAGGTAGTAGGTTAGCATGATGTTCCATTTGAGTGACCAGAATCGAGTGATTCGGTTTGATTTTATCACTGAGATGTGATGTAACCTGATTAATGGACTCAGTCGTACCCGAGGTAAAAATAATTTGCTTTTCACTGGCATTGATAAATTGTGCAACATTGGCACGACACTGTTGCATTATATGATTCGCATTTTCGCTAAATGCATACATTCCACGGTGTGGATTGCCATGGCCTTGAGTTAAATAATCATTGATAGCTTTAATTACACGGTTAGGTACTTGGCAGCTAGATGCTGAATCAAGATAACTGCCTTGTGCATGCTTAATTGCCGGAAAGTCTTGGTGCCAGCTCATTGTCATTGTTGGATTACTTCCAGTTTGTCAATTGTTCGTATAGAAAAGCCTGTAGTTGGATGAGCTTGCTTTTCGCAAAGCATCTATTAATTTTACGCAACTTTATACGTTAGATAAATGCTTGATAACGGCAATTTAGCTCACCTTAGCTCACCTGGTTGATTTGTAAACAGATAGAGTGCTGAGATTAGCGCTGTATAATATTCAATCTCATGATTTATTCGCAATAAATGTGTTTATTTCACAAACTTGTTGTGATTTCTAAAATTATCCCCATCAATTGTCACTTAGCAGCAGTATTTTCATTTCGCCAGTAACGTTAATCTAGTTTTATCTGTAGTGTTCGGCAGTCTATGAGTGTACAATTCTGCGATTAATTTTTAATGCACAAATGCGATTTATTATTAAGAATTTAAAGTAAATTCCAAAATATTTTTATCGCAAATGCACTCAATATTGGCCGCTTGCGTCCAGATTGAACGGTTAATAGTTTCAATAAATCAATAAAAATTAGGAAGTTAGAGTCCATGTTTGGGAATATTCTAACCAAAGTATTTGGTAGTAGAAATCAGCGAGTCGTTAAACAACTCAGTAAGCGAGTTGGTCAAATCAATGCACTCGAAGAAAAAGTTCAAAGTTTAACCGATGAAGAGCTGAAGCAATCTACAGAAAAATTCCGTGAGCGACTGGCTGCCGGTGAAACGCTGGATGACTTGCAGGTTGAAGCCTTTGCAGTTGTGAGAGAAGCGGGTAAGCGAGTACTCAATATGCGTCATTTTGATGTACAGCTCATTGGCGGAATGGTATTGCATCAGGGCAAAATCGCGGAAATGCGCACCGGTGAAGGTAAAACGTTGGTGGCGACATTATCGGCCTACTTAAATGCTTTATCGGGCAAAGGTGTGCATATTATCACCGTAAATGACTATCTGGCTCAGCGTGATGCTGAATGGATGGGACCATTATATGAAGCATTAGGACTATCTGTCGGTGTAATTCTGTCTGGTCAGGATACTGAAACGAAACGTGCAGCTTATGCAAGCGACATTACGTTTGGAACTAACAATGAGTTTGGTTTCGACTATTTGCGCGATAACATGGCATTTTCAACGGAAGATAAAGTGCAGCGAGATTTACACTATGCAATTATCGATGAGGTTGACTCTATTTTAATTGATGAAGCACGTACACCACTGATTATTTCTGGTGCCGTAGAAGACAGTTCGGCACTTTACATGCAGATTGACCAACTGATTCCCGAACTCAAACCGTTAGAAGATGAAGAAGATCAACAAAGTGGTGATTATTCGGTAGATGAAAAGTCCCGCCAGGTATTTTTAAGTGAAGCTGGCCAGGAACATGTTGAGCAGTTGTTAATCAAAGCTGGATTATTAAGCGAAGAGCAATCACTATACAGTGCCAGCTCAATCTCCTTATTGCACCATGTTAATGCGGCGTTAAAAGCGCATGTTTTATTTAAAAATGATGTTGATTATATTGTCCGTGATGGCGAAGTTATTATTGTTGATGAACATACTGGGCGTACTATGCCCGGACGCCGTTGGTCAGATGGTCTGCATCAGGCTGTTGAAGCCAAAGAAGGTGTTAATATACAAAATGAAAACCAGACCTTAGCTTCGATCACTTTCCAGAATTTATTCCGTCTGTATAAAAAACTATCGGGTATGACTGGTACGGCAGATACCGAAGCATTTGAGTTAAATCAAATCTATGGATTGGAAGTTTTAGTGATTCCAACGAATAAGCCAATGGCTCGACAAGATTTAGGTGACTTGATTTTCTTGACCAAGCAAGAAAAATATAACGCTATTATTGAGGAAATCATTGAACGCCGTGAGAATGGCCAGCCCATACTGGTTGGTACAACTTCGGTAGAATCATCAGAAATTTTATCGAAAGTTTTAAAGCAGAAAAAAATTGATCATCAAGTACTTAACGCCAAATTTCATGCCAAAGAAGCAGAAATTATTGCCCAAGCAGGACGCCCAGGCAATGTGACAATTGCCACTAATATGGCAGGTCGTGGAACTGACATTGTATTGGGTGGCAGCTTACAAGCGGATTTGGATAAATTGAAAAATCCAACCGAAAAACAAATTAAAGAAGTTAAAAGTACCTGGGAAGAAAGACATCAAAAAGTTCTAGATGCTGGTGGGCTTGCCATTATTGGTACTGAACGCCATGAATCTCGTCGTATTGATAATCAGCTACGTGGTCGTTCTGGACGCCAGGGAGATCCAGGGGCTTCGCGTTTTTATCTGTCTTTAGAGGATGATCTGATGCGAATTTTTGCTTCAGATAGAATGGCTGGCATGATGCAAAAAATGGGCTGGGAAGAAGGCGAAGCAATTGAGCACAAATGGGTTTCTCGTGCTATTGAGAACGCTCAGCGCAAAGTGGAAGGACGCAACTTCGATATCCGTAAAAACTTGCTTGAATATGATGATGTTGCTAACGATCAGCGAAAAGTTATTTATGAGCAACGAGCTGAACTAATGTCAACGGACGATATTTCTGAGACTATTCAATCATTACGTTTTGATGTGATTAATACTGTTTTTGCGCAATATATTCCACCACAAAGTATTGAAGATATGTGGGATATTGAAGGGCTGCAAGAACGATTAAAAAATGATTTTATGATTGAGCTGCCAATTAAACAGTGGCTAGAAGAAGATGATAAACTTTATGAAGAAACGTTGCGCAATAAAATTATTGATGAGCTGAGTAGTGTTTATGAGGCTAAAGAAAAGCAGGTTGGCGAAATGGTTATTCGCCATTTTGAAAAATCGGTAATGCTGCAAAACCTCGATAGTCACTGGAAAGAACATTTAGCATCGATGGACCATTTACGTCAGGGAATAGGACTACGTAGTTATGCTCAAAAAAATCCAAAACAAGAGTATAAAAGGGAAGCTTTTGAGCTTTTTTCTCAAATGCTGGAAAACATTAAGTTTGATGTCATTTCAATTTTATCAAAAGTTCAGGTACGCGATGAAGAAGATGTTGATGCAATTGAACAGCAACGTCGCCGTGAGTCAGAAGCGCAAAGAGTTCAGTTTCAACATGAGCAAGGCTCTGCAATGCCTCAACAGGAGTCGGCTGATAACTCGCCATTTGTTCGAGATGGTGTCAAAGTGGGACGAAATGAACCCTGTCCTTGTGGTTCGGGTAAAAAGTACAAACAGTGTCATGGTAGATTAAATTAATTCAATAAAATTAATTGATTCACTGAAAAAGACAGACTAAGGTCTGTCTTTTTTTATGGTTTAAGTTGGTTTTAGGGAATTGCTTAAACGATAAAAAGTGTTTCGATTATTATTTTTGCAATCAACGATTTAATAAAATATTTAACAACCAGAGGTATCAATGTCTGTAGTTCGCGTAGCCGCAGGAATTATTTTAAAAAATCAAAAGGTCCTTATTGCACAGCGTCCCATGAGTAAACATAAAGGCGGGTATTGGGAGTTTCCTGGTGGCAAGATAGAAAATCAAGAGACGCCAGAGTCAGCACTCATTCGTGAGCTAAAAGAAGAGTTAAATATTCAGGTACAGCAAATGTCTGAATATATGCAGCTTAATTTTCAGTATCCTGAAAAAACAGTAGCATTAAGTTTTTTTCTGGTAGAGTCTTTTATCGGTATTCCCCGAGGAATGGAAAATCAACCGGTTCAGTGGGTGTCTATCGATAAACTAGTGCAGTTACGATTTCCTGAAGCTAATTTGCCGGTAATAAAAAAACTGCTGGTCGATCACGCATAAAAATAA
Organism: Aliikangiella maris; assembly: GCF_040719265.1. Taxonomy (NCBI): domain Bacteria; kingdom Pseudomonadati; phylum Pseudomonadota; class Gammaproteobacteria; order Oceanospirillales; family Pleioneaceae; genus Aliikangiella; species Aliikangiella maris. The sequence goes on from NZ_JBFDAH010000002.1 coordinate 251,061, forward strand.
TGACTATGCTTAGGTTTTCGCATATTGATTATTTGTTTTTGTCCATAGTTCTTGACCATTACAGTTCACTGGTTTAGGTGTGGTATCGGGTGATCACCGATACCACTGGGTTAGTCATTCCTATTTTTTATCAGGTAGCGGAAAGCCTCGATCGCGCATGAGCGCGTCAACTGTCGCGTCGCGACCTCTAAAGGCTCGATAGGCATCAGCTGGATCAATTTTGTTACGAATACTGAACAAGTGTTTCACCAGTTTGTCTGACATTTCTTTATCATAAAAACCGCCTGGTGCGTTAGCGAAAGCTTCTGCGGCATCTGAAGTTAAAACTTCTGACCATAAGTAACCATAATATCCAGCAGAATATCCTTCAGAGCTGAAAATATGACCAAAATGAGGTGTACGGTGCCGCATTACCAGTTCTGCTGGCATATTCAGTGATGCTAGAGCTTCACGTTCAAACTTATCAGGATCGTCTGTTGGTGGTTGGGTATGCAACATTAAATCAACAAATGCTGAAGCAACCGCCTCGGTTGTCGTAAATCCAGAATTAAAAGTTGCTGCTTTCTTAATTTTTTTCACCAATTCAGCAGGCATCGCTTGACCCGTTTTGTAGTGAACTAAAAACTGATTGATTACTTCATCGGTCATCAGCCAGCGTTCTAAAAGCTGCGATTGGAATTCGGTATAATCTCGTACACCAGAATTTAAGGTTGGGTATTCTACATTCGATGCCAGTGCGTGCAGAGCATGTCCAAATTCGTGGAAAAAAGTTTCGGCATCTGACCAAGGAACTAAAGTCGCTTCACCGGGTGCACCTTTAATAAAGTTTGAACTGTTTGATGATAATACATTTTGTTTACCGTCAAAGGTTGTATGGCTGCGGTAACTGTAAGCCCATGCACCTGAGCGTTTTCCTTTGCGCGCAAATGGATCTAGATACCAAAGACCAATATGTTCACCGGTTTGACTGTTGGTTACTTCCCAAACTTTAACATCGGAATGAAATACCGGAACAACACCTGATTTTATTGGCGTAAACTTAAATTGAAATAAACGTTCTGCCACATAAAACATAGCTTCGGTGAGTTTATCTAATTGTAGGTATTGTTTTACTTCATCTGAATCCAGATCATATTTGGCTTTACGCACTTTTTCGGCGTAATAGCGGTAATCCCAAGGTTTTATGTTATCGCCCATTCCCTGTTTGTCGGCAATTACCTGCATGTCGGCCACTTCTTCTTTAACTCGTCCAACTGCAGCAGGCCAAACTGAGCGTAATAAGTTGAGTGCATTTTCAGGTGTTTTGGCCATTCGATTTGACAGGCGCCAGGCGGCATAATTTTTATAGCCCAAGAGTTGTACTCGTTCGTGACGAAGTTTAAGTATTTGGCTGATTATTTGATTATTGTCGTTAGCATCGCCGTTGTCGCCACGATTATAATAGTTGTGCCAGACTTTTTCGCGTAGTTCTCGCTCATCGGAATAGGTTAAAAATGGATCCATTGATGAACGTGTATTAGTAATCGCATAACTGCCTTCTTTGCCTCGTTCTTTGGCGGCGCTGGCAGCGGCATTGATAATTGACGGAGGTAATCCACCGAGCTGTGATTGGTCAAGGAAAACGACATATTTTTCTTCATCAGCCAATAAATTGGCTGCAAATTGATTATGTAATTTGGCCAGTTGCTGGTTAATTTCGGCGTAGCGCTTTTTAGCATTGCCTTTTAATGTTGCACCATTATGAGCGAATGAATCATAAATCAATTCAACCACTCGTTGCTGAGAAGAGTTGAGCTTTTTAAATTCACTGCCTTGATAAATACTTTGAATGCGCGCAAACAGTTTTTCATTTTGCGAAATTTTAGACCAGTATGCTGAGAGTTCTGGGGCCATTTCGGCATTAATTTTTCTAAATTCTGGCGTTGATACACTGTAATTCCAGATTCCTTGATAGGTTGAAACTCTATCAAAGTCCTGACCAGAACGCTCGAGTGCAACGATGGTATTTTCAAAAGTTGGTTTGGCTGGATTATTAACGATGGCTTCTATTTCAGCTAAATGGCGTTTGATGGCTTCTCTTAATGCTGGTTTGAGATCACTGAGTTTTACCTTGTCGAATGCGGGCAGGCCCTGATATGGACCTTGCCAAGGCGATAGTAATGTATTTTGAGCCAGTGACGATTCACTTAAATCATTCATCACGATCGGCTTGGATGGTGTATCGGTTGCAGGGTGATTACTGCAACCCAGTAATATCGCCGAAACTGTTACGGCCAATATTTTATTTTTTGTCTGCATAGGTATAGCCTCAGAGGTTGAATTTTGATGCGAAGTATTAATATTGTTATTGTTATCGAGTCTTCTAATAAAATGTTCTAATTTAGTCTTATTAAATGATTTTGTTTATCTGCGTATAACATAGTAATCTTGCAAAAATTTCGACACTAATTCAGTGAAAGATTTGCAATTAAATTATGTTGATAGCTGTGTACGCCATTATAGATAATGTGATTGGCTATCTCAAAAATTAAAATGTAACGGATTTTTGTCACACTGATAATGACTTGTTATAAACCAGAGTAATCTCAAGTTTAACGCTTATTTGGGGTTAACTTCGACAGGTTGTTCTCGATGTGCACATCTCTAAATGCTTATCTCAATTTAACTACCGATTATTTCACGACTTGATTATATTAACGATCGGATTATTTAACGATCCCGTCATGCTGACCGGGAGTAGCGCTGCAATAATCCGATCTTAATCCTGTATGCTTGCTATTTTTTAATGCCTCTTGCCGCTTGATTAGATTTGATATCATCCAGATCGGGGGTAAGCTCATAGCAATATTTCCCGGTACCTTGCCAGCTGATGTCAGTAACCATACCTGATGGTGTATAGGTAACTAACCGACTACATGCATCATCATTTCCGCCGAGGTTAAATAATGATAATCCAATACCAATGCCAGTGTGACTTCCTCGATGTCCTGTGCCGATGGATACCGAAGTATTACCTTGTTCACTGGTTTGATTGAGCCACTCGGCATATTTCTTTCCATTAGCCTCTGTCTGCTTGGTAGGCAGTCCCCAAAACTTGATTAATTCATCGATATTAATACCACGCCAAGCGTTCATGCGATCGTTGATTTGTTGAGGAGGTATACTGGTGCAACCAGTCAGAATTAAAACGAGAAAGCTAAAAAATAGCACATAAGCTGGTTTGGTAGCGAAAAATAAATAGTTTGAATGCTTCATATTAATAATTTCAATGGTTTTTAATAATAACTTTAACTGGGCTAAAGCACTTTGTTTTAGTAGAATAGCGCCCTTTAATATTAGCAACCAGCAATAATTTTACGATGATTGAAGTCACATCTATTCGCGAAAGAATCAAAGAATTACAAAGTCGAAAATCCTCGCTCAGGGGGTATCTTTGACTACGATACCAAAAAAGATCGCTTAATTGAGGTTGAGCGCGAACTGGAATTACCTGATATCTGGAATGAGCCAGAAAAAGCGCAAGCATTAGGTAAAGAAAGAGCTGGCCTTGAAGTCGTCGTTAATACCATTGAAAAACTCGATGCTGGATTAGATGATGCCGGTGATCTGCTAGAACTGGCATTAGAAGAAAACGACCAGGAAACGGTGGCAGAGCTGGTTGCTGACCTGGATGAATTAGATAAAGAGCTGGCAAAACTCGAATTCAGACGTATGTTCAATGGCCAGATGGACACAGAAAATGCCTATATCGATATTCAAGCTGGTTCTGGCGGAACTGAAGCCCAGGATTGGGCGGATATGCTGTTACGCATGTACTTGCGCTGGAGTGAAAGCCGCGGATTTAAGGCTGAACTGATTGAAAAGTCCGACGGTGATGTCGCTGGCATTAAAAGTGCGACCATTCAAATACAAGGCGATTATGCATTTGGCTGGGTACGTACCGAAACTGGTGTTCATCGACTGGTGCGCAAATCACCTTTTGATTCGGGGAATAGACGACATACTTCGTTTGCCAGTGTTTTTTGCTATCCTGAAGTAAAAGATGATATTGAAATCGAAGTGAATCCAGCCGATTTGCGTATTGATACCTATCGTGCCAGTGGGGCTGGTGGACAGCATGTCAACAAAACCGATTCGGCCGTGAGAATTACTCACTTACCAACCAATACGGTAGTGCAGTGTCAAAATGATCGATCACAGCATAAGAATAAAGATCAGGCAATGAAGCTGCTTAAAGCCAAGTTGTACGAACTTGAAATCCAAAAACAAAATGCTGAAAAACAGCAAATGGAAGATTCAAAATCGGATATTGGTTGGGGGAGTCAAATTCGATCTTATGTGCTGGATCAATCGCGAATTAAAGATTTGCGAACCGGGTATGAATCAACCAATACACAAGCCGTACTGGATGGCGATTTAGATGGATTTATCGAAGAAAGTTTAAAAGCCGGACTTTAGGGCGAGTGCTGATTTCAAAACAGAGTTCGTTTTACAAAAACTAACGAGTCGTTGCAAAGTTAGTATTGGTAATTCTAGATGGATAGCCCTAAAAACAAGCCATAGTTTTAACCGCAGCGTGTCAATATTTTTTGGGTAAAATTTCACGCAGTTTAAAACTGAACGTAAATAGAAGTTTCACACTTTTTTGCTTAAACCAATAGACAAAATTATGAATAATCAAAACTCAGAGAATCAGACTAATGCTGCTGAAATATCGGCAGAAGACAATAAATTGATTGCCGAGCGCCGGGCTAAACTGGCTAATATTCGACAACAATGTGATGCCAATGGTCATCCTAATCAGTTTAAGCCAAAACATTTGACCGCTGATTTACAGAAGAAGTATGGCGGTAAAAGCAAAGAAGAATTACTTGAAATGAACATTACTGCCAGTATTGCTGGTAGGGTCATGGCTAAACGAGGCCCATTTTTTGTAGTACAGGATGTTGCTGGAAGAATTCAAACCTATGCCAGCAAAGAAGCACAAAATGACATTAAAACACGCTGGTCAGGTATCGATATTGGTGACATTATCGGGGTTAAAGGTCAGTTAAAGCTTTCTGGTAAAGGGGATTTATTTGTGAGTATGGATGAATATTCACTGTTAACAAAATCATTGCGGCCGTTACCTGAAAAGCATGCAGGTTTAAAAGATCAGGAAATTAAATATCGTCAGCGTTATGTTGATTTAATCATTAATGAAGAAACCCGCGAAAACTTTCGTATTCGTAGCCGGGTTGTTGAAGGGATTCGTCGATTTTTGGTTGAGCGCAACTTTATGGAAGTTGAAACGCCCATGTTGCAGGTAATTCCCGGGGGCGCTGTTGCCAGACCATTTATAACACATCACAACGCAATGGATATCGATATGTATCTAAGAATTGCGCCTGAACTTTATTTAAAGCGACTGGTTGTTGGTGGATTTGATCGGGTTTTTGAAATTAATCGTAACTTTAGAAATGAAGGTCTGTCGACAAGACATAATCCCGAATTTACGATGTTAGAGTTTTATCAGGCGTATGCCGATTATCATGATTTAATGGATTTAACTGAAGAAATGTTGCGTACTCTGGCAGAAGATATTTTAGGTTCTGCAAAAGTCATTAACACGATTAAAAATGAGCAAGGTGAAGTGGTTGAAGAAATTGTTTATGATTTTGGACAACCTTTTGCCAGACTATCGATGGTCGATGCAATACTCAAGTTTAATCCTGAATTTGACGCGAATGTATTCCATAATCCTGAAGAAAACTTTGCACAAATTAGACAGTATGCCAAGCAGGTTCATGTGAAAGAACCTGAAGTTGATGGAATTTGGGGCCCAGGTAAGTATATTTGCGAGATTTTCGAGCAAACCGCTGAAGAAAAATTAATTCAACCAACATTTATTACTGAGTATCCTTGGGAAGTTTCGCCATTATCGCGACGAAATGATGAAAATGCTTTTATCACTGATCGTTTTGAATTTTTTGTTGGTGGTAGAGAGTTAGCAAATGGCTTTTCGGAGTTGAATGATGCGGAAGACCAAGCTGCCAGATTCCGTAAACAAGTTGAAGAAAAAGATGCTGGTGATGATGAAGCTATGCACTTTGATGATGATTACATTAACGCACTGGAGTATGGATTGCCGCCTACTGCTGGTGAAGGAATTGGTATTGATCGATTGGTTATGCTGTTTACTGATTCTCCGACAATTAAAGATGTCATTCTATTCCCGCACATGAAACCCCAAGCTTGAACTATAATTTAAATTTCTCTATTCTGGATATTAATCTGGAATAGAGATAATCTTTTCTCTATATTTTACTGACATTCTGTTTAAATTTTGGTAATTTATACCGGATTTTTGAAAAATATACTTAAAAAATATCTTATTTGACTTAATTGGCAGAAATTAATTAAGTATGTTCGAAATACATTCAGTGTGATTTTTAGCGAGAGATGTGTGGTACTCAGTAAGCTTTACAAGCAAGCTTTATGGTTTGTTCTAGTAATTATCGGGGTTATACTTTTTTGGTATTTTAACTCTTCGTTTTCGGTTGTCTCAAATTCTCAATCAACCCATTCTGTTGAATCAGAAGCTGCAAATTCTAATGCGGCACAGGGAGTATTCCAACACGGTGATGCTTGCTTATTAAAGGTTGGCTGGACTGATTGGCCACCTTATCTGGTTGCCAATGATGAAAATCAGCCGAGTGGATTTCAGATTGAATTTATTCAATGGGTTTCACAGCACATAAACTGCAAACTTACCTATCGGCGACTCACTTGGCAAAATGCTTTAGGTGCTATTCGGACAGGTGAAATAGATGTACTAGGACGAGCTTCTAAATTTATTGAACGGGAAAGATATGCGCACTTTTCTGAACCTTATCGTATGGATATGTTGGCACTGACTGTCAGAGAGGAAACTCGAGATAAACACTCAGTTAAAAATTTGCGTGAGTTTTTTGATGCGGGTTTAAAGCTTGGAGTGCTTCAAGGTGGTTATTTTGGGCCAGAAGTTGAAGCAATTCGGCGAGATATTAAGTATCGCGCTAATTTTATTGAATATCCGCTAGAAATCGATATTATTAATGCGTTAGATAATTTAAGTGTTGATGGTATTTTTGAAGCTCCATTTACCATTGAACAGTCGATAACAAAAAATCAAAATAAACATCGCTTTGTTAAATATCCGATAGAAATTTTAATCGGGCCTTTGCATTTTATGTTTAGTAAAAAGACTGTGTCCAAGCAGCAAGTTGAAGCATTTAATCAGGCAATGAAAAAGGTTAAACAAAGTCAACAATATAAAGATCATTGGTTTTGGACCATGATTCAATAAAAGCGGTAATTCAGTTCAATTAATCCGTTTTTATTTTAGTTTTACGGGGCAATACGGTGACGGTGCAAGGTTTAGAAAACATTGCTTACGATGTCAGAATGAAGCAGGAAGATGACATGTTACGCTATGTGATTACTGGTGAGCGTTCAGTGGATTCCGCTTATTTATTGTGGGAGCGAATTTATCAGGATTGTGAAGAACATAATCTTTTTAAAGTTCATGCAACGGTATTATTAAGTGGACAAATTTCTAAAATGGAAATCCCTTTATTGATTAACCGATTGATTGCATTGAATGATCGCCGTCAGATTACCTGCGCTTGGGTAGACCATAATTTTACTTCTTATCTTGATAACCTGGTTGGAGAAAAAATCCCACGTCCCAAATCAATGAATATTCGTATATTTAATAATGATCAGGAGGCAGTTGCCTGGTTGCGGGCACAGCGATAAGGTAAGAGGTGTCTGTTAAGCTGATTTATCGCCGAAAGATGTGATTGAATTCGCGTTTGACAGTGCTTATCTTTGTTAGAGTCTTGCCGTTTAATAAATAAAATATCTCTGCATTACGCCCAATGATTATCAATAATTGTGTGGTATCAGCGCACAATATATTTTATATGACAAAGATTAAAATCGACTATTATCAACCACTGTCGAATAAATATTTTTAACAAACTTTTCAATTAAAAAATAACAGGAAAAATCATGATGAAAAAATTAAAAACTTGCTTTGCGTTGCTACTTGCAGGATTATTTTCAGCCAATCTGATAGCGGGCGATCAACTTAAAACTTCACCGTCGCCTGATGGTGCTAAAGTTTATATTATTTCGCCTAAAGATGGAGAAGAAGTTTCATCAACCTTTACTGTCAAATTTGGTTTGTCGGGCATGGGCGTTGCGCCTGCCGGTGTTGATAAGGCGAATACTGGGCATCACCATTTAATCATCGATGGAAAGGAACTGCCTAAAGCGGGTGTGCCAATGGGAGCAAATGTTAAACATTTTGGTGGTGGACAAACTGAAACTAGTGTGACTTTGCCAAAAGGGAAGCATACATTACAATTAATTTTAGGTGATATGCTACATATTCCTCATGATCCAATGGTCGTTTCTGAAAAAATTACAGTTATTGTGAAATAAATTTTGCGTAAAATTAAATACTAAAAAAAGGCCTGTTACACTGGCCTTTTTTTTAGTAGGTAAGTGGTTATTAAATTTCATAAATATGTCTGATATTTCCATTTCTTTTATTGTGTTTTACTCTGAATTCACGGTACTTTCTGCCGTTTACTTTAAATACCAAAGTATACCGAAAAGTTTTGTAACCGGACTGAATATTGTTGCTTCGAACTACCTTGGCGCGACGTAATCCATACTGATCTTTTATTTCATCAATTGCCCGGTAAACATTATCAATCGGAAAGTCATAATCATAAAATTCGCTTAATTGGTGCTGTTCTCGTGGGCGCTTTACTGGATGGCAGCGTCCCCCACCTAACTCAATAAAGTACTGTTGTTCTGCGGTAAATTTACCTTTTAAATGATGATTCCACGAATCATAACAAGTAAATAACCGGGTGCCATGCGAGTAGTCGGGCTGATGCCAGTTTTGCTGATGATGACGATAGACTTTAGCTTGTTCTGATTGATTTTTCACACGAACCTGTTTGTCATTTTTAAACCCCGCCGCTTGCGTCAATGTAAAAGGGATTAACAGTATCAATAGCAATGTGTTTTTCATCATTAAGTTACCTTATTTGTTTTGCTTAAGGTCTAGTATGACGGATACGACTGAACTCAACATGAATACCCAAAAAGTCAAATATTGTCGTTGATAATTAATTTAGCGACTCTCATCATTGGACAACAATTCGATTAATCCCGCCAAAGCGCCAAATAACACGCCGCCAACAGGCCAAATAATCCAGGTAATTCCCCAATTCATTGTCCACAAACTCCAGCCTAAATAAATAGCAACTAACAGCGGCCAATAGAAGGCTGCAAGTGCTTCAATTTTTTTTTAGTTTTCTTACGCTCGCGTGGGTGGAATTCACCTTCTTTAATCAGACTTCTATAAGCCGTATGGATTGCAGATATTGGAATGATAATGTATAAGCCAATTGCGATCATAAAAAACATGACGCACAACATAACTAGGATAATCGCGCTCCCTTTTGACGTAAAAACAACAAGTAAAAAAGGCACCACACTTAAAATAAAAAGAGCAATTCCAATAGAGAGTTGTTGATGATATTTATTCGTTATTTGCTGTAATTTTTCTTTAAAGATACTTTTGACGCCATATTCTAATTCAAACTCGTCGTTATCAATGATCGAAATCTCGCTAGAAAACTGACCTGTTCGAATAAAAAAGCTCACCGCCAATGAAATCATGACCAACATGATAACAATACCTGAAACGGCGGCAGTATCAGAGCTCAGGTTCATTTGGTCGGTTTCTGCTAAGGCAATTAACAATAGCAGGGGCACAACTGCAAATAGACAAAGGAGGACTCCTTTTATGGTTATTTGAGTAATTTTTTCTTTGCACTCGACATATCGATTTGCTTGTTCAAGGCTTATTTTGACGATATTTTGTTCGATGTCACCGTTGATTGACTCAATAACTTCAATGTTATCTTTTAATAAGTAATCGGTAGTCACTCCAAATATTTCTGCCATCATTATGATTTTATTTAAGTCTGGGATGCTATTAGTACTTTCCCATTTGGATACCGATTGGCGTGAAATACCCATCTTTTCCGCAAGTTCTTCTTGTGACCAGCCAAACTGTTTTCTTAGTTTGATAATTTTATCTGCAAGTATCATTCAATTTATTCCTCTGTCTGTATTTCTTAGCAGCATAGGAAGTTGGCCAGTTGCGAACCACCAATTAGACATTATATTTTGTCAACCAGCGGTTGCGATTTAGTAGGTTTATCTAAAATACTCAATAAAAACATTAAATTAGCATGGTTTTGCAAATAAAATGCTCATCGAACGCTATATATTTTGAACGGCTAAAATCAGCCTCGAAAGAGGCTAATTGTTAAAGATAAACCTGACCTTCAATTATTATACCTTCAATATTGCCATACTAATGATGATGTGCCGCTGCTATTTGGCTATTATCTGGTCGTCTAAAATTATCCACCAACGCTTGAATATGGCTCGGTGCTGGCTGAGTAAAACGGCTGATAATCATAGCTACGCTAAAGTTGACGATTGCGCCAACAACGCCAAAAGCATTGGGTGATATGCCTAAAAACCAGTTTTCGGGTAAATCACCAAGAAATGTGGTGCCGGGAATAAACATGATTCCTTTATGCTGAAAGACATAAAGCATGGTAATGGTTATACCGGCAATCATCCCCCAAATAGCCGCTTTATCATTCATTGTGCGCGAGAATATCCCGAGCATTAATGCTGGAAAAATGGAAGAAGCGGCCAATCCAAAAGCGAGTGCGACCGTTCCCGCGGCAAAACCTGGCGGATTTAACCCAAGATAACCTGCAAATAAAATAGCAACGCTCATCACAATACGGCTAGTTAACAATTCACTTTTTTCACTCAAATCAGGTTGTATGACCCCTTTGATTAAATCGTGCGAAATGGCTGAAGATATCGCGAGTAACAGTCCTGCAGCGGTTGATAAGGCTGCTGCAAGTCCACCTGCGGCCACCAGGGCTATGACCCAACTAGGTAAATTGGCTATAGCCGGGTTGGCCAGCACCATAATATCTCTATCGACCTTGACCATTTCATTGGTTTGGGGGTTGGCACTATATTGGATTTTGCCGTCGTTATTTTTGTCTTCAAACTGAAGGAGTTCAGTTTTTTCCCAGTCTTTAAACCATTGGGGACGTTTTTCATATTCTAGATATTGCCCCGGTGCAGGCTCAATTGTTTTCATTAAATTTAATCGGGCCATTGCGCCAACGGCTGGTGCAACGGTATAGAGCAGGGCAATAAAGACTAACGCATAACCTGCTGATGCGCGTGCGGCTTGAACTGTCGGCACGGTAAAAAAGCGCATAATGACATGAGGTAATCCAGCTGTACCTATCATCAGTGATAAGGTGTAGGCAAACATGTTGAGGTTGCTGCCCATTTTTTCGGTGGTATATTCTCTAAATCCCAAATCGGTCACTACCTGATCCAGTTTATCTAGCAAGTAAACGCCACTGCCGTCTGCCAAGGTACTGCCAAGACCTAGTTGAGGAATTGGATTTCCAGTGAGCTGTAACGAAATAAAAATAGCGGGTACGGTATAAGCAAAAATCAAAACACAATATTGAGCGATTTGTGTATAAGTGATGCCCTTCATTCCGCCCATTACCGCATATACCCAGACAACCCCCATACCGATGCCAAGTCCTAAGCCATAGTCGACTTCGAGAAAGCGCGAAAAAGCAACACCGACGCCTTTCATTTGACCAATAATATAAGTTAATGAAGCAATGATTAAGCAGACAACCGCAACAATGCGAGCTGTTTTTGAATAAAACCGATCTGCGATAAACTCTGGCACGGTGAATTTTCCATGTTGGCGCATATAAGGGGCTAGGCACATGGCAAGTAATACATAGCCACCGGTCCATCCCATCAGAAAAACTGAGCCACCATAACCAAGAAAAGCAATCAGGCCAGCCATTGAAATAAATGAGGCTGCACTCATCCAGTCTGCACCGATTGCCATGCCGTTTTGAATTGCCGAAATACCTCCGCCTGCGACGTAAAAGTCACTGGTGCTGCTTGCTCTAGCCCACCACGCAAGCGCAAAGTAGAGTGCAAAAGATCCAAAAACAGTAATGTATGTGTAAAGTTGTAATTCGGTCATCCTATGACTCCCGCTTGGTTTTAGGGAGTGTTGGCTGATTTACCTGTGGAGACTCTGATGAACTGGTTTGCGATTTTGATCGTTCTTTTAGTGCCTGATACTTGCGGTCGAGTCGGTTCATTTGCGCACTGTACCAGAATATTAATGCGACAAAGGTATATATTGCCCCTTGTTGAGCAAACCAGAATCCCAGTTTATATCCACCAATTCGAATCGTATTGAGTGGTTCAACGAGCAATAGACCAAAGCCAAAAGAGACAATAAACCAGATACACAGACAAATTAAGATTAACCGAATATTTTCCTGCCAATATTGATTATTATTATTCATTTCTACTCCATAAGCGGGATGCGACGGATAGTGTGAGTTGTTAGTTTTTTAATTCTCGCCAGTAAATGATTCTATCACTCCCACGATAGTGCCCAAAGTTCAAAATACCGACCGGATTATCATTCACTAAATCTTCATCCCAGTCATAAGTCAACCAACTGAGCGTGCTCAGATTATAAATCGTTTCAACGCTTCCAAAATTGCCTTCGCCGGGAGCCGAATAGAGTAGTCCGCTGGCAAGGATGGATTGACCATTACTCAGTGGTTGATTGGTGGTTGGAAAAAATATACTGGTTTCGCCGTCATTCAGATTATCGGTATAACTGGTAGGCGTTAAAATACTGTTGGTTTGTATATAGCTGGTACAGTTATCTAGCGTATTGGTAAGCCATTGTGTGCCGTTATAATACTCGCTGAATAGTCGGAGTTCGAGTGAACTTGTTTCTGGCCCATAAGCGTCGATAATTTTCAATCGGCCGAGACGATTATTCACGGTGGCAGAGCTGATAATGCCGCTGACATCATCTGAATCTTGTGCAGTAATGTTGATTTGTAATTCGACCGGCGCGGAAAAACCGGCAAACTGGTAGTAAAGATCAGTAAAACTGGCGGTTGATTGACCGCTGGTATTAAATATTATCGGTGAGCGTGTTGTACTGAGATTGCCTGTTGCTGTTACCCCATTTAGCGTATCAAACGGGGTAAGTGTGATGGTGCCGATTTCAAGCTTGGCAAATTGACCATCGTAATTTGCAGTGGCTGCGTTTCCTTGATTAACCGCTTGAATACCAAAGACTAAATTATGAGATTGACCAATTTTATTAAGACCGGTCACGCCATTATTAAAACCCGCATAGCTGAAACTACCGCATTGTGCTGAGTAATCAGTGGTTATGGTGAGATTAAATTGAGCAGGAATAAAACGTCCAATATTAATTCTTTGACCTGTGATGTTGTCTGACGTAGCCATAAAATTGCTGGATAGCGCATCAATTTGCAGGATGCCTACTTCGTCCCAGTTTTGAGTAATAGTGATGATACCTGGTTGGCTGGCTGTTGGAGCAGGAAAGTTACTAAAATCTATCAAAGACTGGCCCAGTGAGCCATTACTATTAGTGACAAGTATGGCTTGTGGCTGTAAAGATATATTTCCGCTGATTTGTGAAATATTGGGAGTAATACCGTTATCGGCCAGGTTACCGCCGCTGTCGGGAATGGCGTCATTGTCGGTATCGATAAAAGGGTCGGGGATGCCATCGTTGTCTAAATCGTCACCTGCCTGCCAAAGTACACTGCGTATGGTCATGCCAAAGTTGTCACCAGCGATGGCAAAAACGGTATCATTTTCATCATCAGCATAAGGGCTGCCCGCTACCTGTAAATCGTAACCAAATGGTCTTACAACAAACGGACTGACTCCGCCAATGATTTCATCGACATTCCCCGAAGTGGGATCACCAATACCAGATTCATCTTTAGCTCCTAAAGAAATTTGCCCAACATCGTTATATTGCACTGTTAGAGTGGCTTGTCCCGCGTTAAATGTAATATTTTGAGGGCTAGCAGTGACCTGTGTTGTTGCAATAGGTGTTGCATTAACCAATACCTGTGTAGGACTGGTGGTCGGAGTTTGATAAGTTGACCACAAATGAATTGCCTGTGTGCCATTATATTCTTCAATCACGCCACAATTACTTTGCGTGGGTGTTTGCCCAGCAGCTGTCAGGACTAAATCAAAAGGTTTACCTGCAACCTGAGTGGTAATCGGAGCGGGACTGACAACAAAGCCATATGGCCTGAATGTGATATCTCCTTCGGTGTTATCATCGGTTGTGATTCCTTCTGCAACATTGATATTAGTTGCCTCTGCCACAGTGTTTTGTAAATATAAAATAACATTGCCTGAGTCAGCTTCGACGAAGGTATAGGTTGCAGCACCATCATTGTCATTGGCTGTATCGACTAAAGTACCTTGCGCCAGATCGGTACTATTATTGGATTCATCGAGCGTGAACCAGTTACCATGATTGGTCACTAGCGATAAATCGATAGTACCGCTGTAATCAGTTATAACATCACCACTATCGTCAACGGCAGCAATTGTTATCGGTTCGCGTAGGCAGTTGATGCCGTTACTATCGTGAGTGACGACAAAGTGATCAAGTTCGGGCGCACAGGGCGTATTTTCAATACCGATAATAGTGATATTATCAAATGTAACGTATTCTAAAAATCCACCATAATTAAAGGTGATTTGAAACCTGATTCGTGTATTGACTGTAAGATAGGGTGTTAAATCAAAGGTATATGTCCCAGAGACTTCATTTTGATATTGACCTAATACTGTCCAGCTCGCACCACCGTTAGGTGAAACTGCAATTTCAAAGCGATCAGAACCTTCCAGAAATAATGAAGAGTCTATTAAAACGGAAAGATTTGCACTGGTGAAATTGCTTAAATCAATCTCTCGTTCAATTGCTGGAAATCCACCAGTGTCTGGTGAATCGTCAAGATATAATCTGCCTCCGAAAACAAAAACATTACCCGTTGTTGCGCTGCCGTCATCGTCACTTTCAAGCCAATTACCAGCCCAACCGGAGCCGCCACTATAGGTACCACTGGAAAAATCATCCGAGATAACCGTGGTACTACTGGTACTTAAGTTAAATGTTGTGCTTTGGGTTGGATAAGATGTAGAAACGGTATAAGTCGTGTCTGGATCAAGTGATGATGTCGTTAGCTCAACGGTTGTGGCATCGATATAGTTGGCTGCCAGAATACTGATACCGTTGTTTATAGCAAAGTTATTAATATCGGCGGCTCTCGCGGGGGAAATAGCGGAGGCAAAAGTGAGTGTGACTTTGCTGACATCGGCACAAGTGGCAGCTGCTTCGGTAAGGGTAGGAAACTGACGGATCCATAATAAATCAATGCTGTCATTGACAAGCGCGGTGTCTGAAGAATATTGGGTATAATCAGTGTCACTGACTTCAATACCAATAGTGGCACTTCCACCAGTTGCTTCGTCATTACCATAGCGAAAGCGGACATTACCATTTTCAAAAATAACAATCTGAAACGAATAGCTGGTGCCAGGTCCGTTATATCGTGGCACATTATTCCAGGATGCTACAAAGCGGCGGTAGGGCGCGGTTCCTAGCGTATCGTAGCGGATGGTTCCACCAAGCGATGGTTCAAGGTCGTCCCAGTAACCGGCAATGACTCTATCTGCCGGTTCTTCATAACCCGGTCCGGCGGTAACGCCGGTGATTGGTAATGTTTCATTGGTATAGTCTTTATGAAATCCTTGATTGGCGCCAAAATGTAACACGCCGTTTGCCATGACTCTAACCTGGGTATAGGCGGTTTCACCTAAATAAAAAGTGAAGCCGATATTAACTAATTGATAGTCATCATCAATCGGATAATCAGTCTGTGAGGCATCATTATTCCAGACAACATCTGTCGTCACGGTATCAAAGGCTTCGCCGGTAACAACCTGCACCTGATAAGCGGCATTTACTGCGCTAGCTGAAAATAGACAGAGCGTGAGCCACAGCAAAAAACAACCGAAACTAGAAGGTTTTCGGATATTCAAGTGTAGGGGCGGAGTGTGTTTTTTTATTCTATTTATGTTCACTCAATTGATATTAAATTATGATAGGGCTTGTTTGGCTTCTTCAACTTCCTCTGCCAATTCCTCTACATGATGTACATCTACTTCATGCGACAAACCTAACTTGCGGAAAGCAGGTACAGTCGAGGTATCTAAATTGGCATAGGGATTATTGTCTTCGGGGTATGATTGCAATTTGGCAACCGTGACGACATCGGCATAATCGGCATTTGGTGATTCATCACGGGTAAAGTCAGTACAGGCAGCAGGAACATGGCGTAACTCTTCGGGAAAGTCCCAAGCTTTTAAAATAGCTCGGCCCACTTTACCTTGTAACTTAAATATAATTTTATCCAGTACGACTTCGTGCTCAAGTATATCGGGGTTTTCTTCGGCCAAAGTTAATATTGGTAGTATACCTATTTCGTGAACCAGTCCGGCTAAGGTCGCTTGATCGGGTTTTAAATTGGTAAAATTGCTGGCCAAAACGTGGCTGATTGAGGCAACTTCAATAGAATGTTCCCATGAAGCACGCAGTCGTTTATCTACGGCATCATGGGTTGCTTGAAACATCTGCTCCATCGCCAGACCTGTTGCCAAATTACGCACGAAATTGATCCCCATGCGGGTGATTGCCAATTGTAAGTTATCAACAACAACTGCACCACGCATAAGAGGGCTATTGGCTACTTTTATAATACGTGCAGCCAGTGCCGCATCCTGTCCAATCACGCCAGCTAAAGTACCTGAACTGACATCAGGATCATTGACTGCTTCGCGTATTTTTAATGCGACCTCTGGTAAGGTTGGCAAAGTCAATCGATCGTTGGTGATGGCGTCAACTAATTCGGCTAAAAATTCTTTTTCCAGGCTCATTTAGGTGTTTCAGTTATATTTTTGAGATTAGTTCAAGTATAGGTCCATTTTCATTATTCAACCTAAAAATTTTATTTTCCAGATAGTTATCTTTTATTAATGCCAAAATCGACACATTTTCATCGTTGGCTGCCGCGCAAATTACCTCGCCCACAGTTTTATCACCCAACCACAATTTGCTTTTACTGATTACGGTGACAGGCTCTTGGGTTTGCAATAATTGCATATGGGATTTTAAACTACCTTTGTATTGCATTCGCGCAATCACTTCCTGGCCAGTAAAACAGCCTTTATTAAAGTCTACTGCGCCTAATTCAGGTAAGTTCAAATTGTGTGGCAAAAACTCATTTTGGCTATTAATATCCAGCCAAGGAATGCGGTTTTTATTTAACCAGTAAAGCCAATCACCTTGCTTACATTTACGGAAATTTACAACCGCTGCATCAAAATCAGATTGGTATTTTTCAGAAACCAGATAAAAAGAAAATATTTGGTTTTCTGGTTGATTCAATTGCTCGATTCGAAATTCGTGACCAACGCTTGAAGGAATTTTTACTGCTTCTGATGTTGCCTCTGCTGCCAGACCAAATACTTGTTTTTGATCTGAAATGTCGTTGATTTCAATTTTAAAAAAAACGGCATATTTTTTAATATTAGCCAGCGCTTGTTCGATCGTTTCACGAGATAAAATCAAAATTACCGAGTCGTCAATTTTACCAATAAAAAATAACGCTACACATCGCCCCTGAGGATTACACATGGCGGATAAGCTTAAAAAAATTGTGGATATATTTTCTGCATTGGTGGTAATCTGCCCTTGCAGAAATCGAACACTGTCTGGACCTTTGATTTCGATACAGCCAAAGTCAGATAAATGTGCAAGTCCAGGAAGTGGAAGGTTAGTCAAAGATTGATTCATGTGTCATGCTTGTCTTTGGAATTGATGAGGTTTATTTTAACTCAAATTAGTCTTTTGAAAACCCCACAAAAGTCCACGTATTATATTTATTGGTAACTTTTTTAATTATCGATATAATTTCCTTGAGATTGATGCTATTGGTAGCATTGATAATTTGTTGAATATTTGAGTTTTTGATGAATGAACCACACTTAAAAAATCGATTAGCCTGGCAGTGTCGCCGAGGAATGCTCGAGCTAGATGTGATTTTAATTCCTTTTTTGGAACAACACTTCGATAGTTTGACCAGCCAACAACAAATAGATTTTGCTGATTTATTAACACAGGCCGATCCAGATTTATATACATGGATAATGGGGTACGGTAATGCCACAACTCAAACCGATCAGCAAATGGTTGATATTATTCGCGATAAAATGAATATTACTAGCTAACAATCGAATAATGTTAAACATGTCGGTGATTAAACTGTTGGCGCTAGTCGGCTAGCGAGAAAAATGTATGGCTTGTATTGTTTATAATATAAGCATTTCTGGTAAGGTTGGGCATTTCGTCTGAACAATTGCCATTTTGTTTAAGTCAATAGGAATTTGGAATAAAGAATAAGGAGTATTCAAATGAAAGTTGCTAGTCGGTTTCCGATAAAAAATTGCCCGTTTATTTTAGGGATGATCATTGCCATTCATTGGGGATTTAAACTCAGTTTTGTACTTGCCTATTATTATGCACAAGGGTGGCAGTTGAATTCGGTTAATCTTGAGTTGCTCAGTTATTTTTGGTTGTTGAATATAATTAATGGTTGTTCTCTCGTTGCTTGTTTAATTCGCTTACAGCAAATTACCCATGCGCCTGATGACTTATGTTGGAATGGTGAAAGCTGGTTAATTAATGCAAATACCCATTTAAACCGAGTTGAGTATTTAACGTTACAATCGCAAACTTGGGTAACGCGTTATGGCTGTTTATTGCATTTACAAAAAGAGCAAGGTATCGCTACGTCAAATACTGATTTACCAGTCTCTATTGGGTTGGATGTGAATCCGTCAGAAATTATTCAGTTGAGCACGAAATTTCCTGTTATTTCAAAATTGCTATCAAATGCCTTATTTAATCGATTTGTGCTAAAGCACTTATATAACCTGCGCGCTCAATTCGCGGCTAAACCCAATGCTTACTATTGGTTATTCACTGCAAGCGGACTGGGGGAAAGAAGTTACCGCGAATTATGTTATCTCGTATTACAAGATCGTCTCAGTCAACAAAGCCAACACCCTATTGACTGAGTGAGATTAGTTTGAATTTTGGCCTATCAATCTAATTTTGAAACTATCGTATCCTTTGCGGCTTGATCGGTGTCCGGATAATCAAGTGTATAATGCAAACCTCGGCTTTCTCGTCGGCGCATGGCGCATTCAATTATCAGTTCGGCAACGGTTAACAAATTACGTAATTCGAGTAAGTTACTGCTGACTTTAAAATTGGAGTAATATTCTTTAACTTCTTGTTTTAACAGTGCGATACGTCGTTGCGCTCGTTCTAGACGCTTGGTTGTTCTAACAATACCAACGTAATTCCACATTAAATGCCGCAGTTCATGCCAGTTGTGTGACACGATGACTTCTTCATCGGAATCAGATACCTTGCTTTCATCCCATGGTGGAATCTCGACATCTATCCGATTAATTTTATGATCATTCAATTTGATGGATTCTGCTGCTGCTTGCGCATAAACCAGACATTCCAGTAAAGAATTGCTAGCCATTCGGTTGGCACCATGCAGTCCGGTAAAGGCGACTTCGCCAATTGCATATAAATGTTTGAGATCGGTTTTAGCATTTAAATCGACCACTACGCCGCCGCAGGTATAGTGTGCGGCGGGTACAACCGGTATTGGCTGCTTGGTAATATCAATATTCAGCGCGAGTAAACGTTCATAAATGGTTGGAAAGTGAGACTTGATAAAGGCATCATCTTTGTGACTGATATCCAAATAAACACATTCAATTCCCAGTCGTTTAATTTCATGGTCGATAGCCCGAGCAACGATATCTCTGGGTGCAAGTTCCGCGCGCTTATCAAAGCGTGGCATAAAGCGTTCGCCATCGGGCAATTTCAAGTAAGCGCCTTCACCGCGCAGCGCTTCAGTAATCAAAAATGAATGGGCTTTACTATGAAACAAGCAAGTCGGATGAAATTGGTTAAACTCCATATTGGCGATGCGGCATCCGCTACGCCATGCCATAGCAATACCATCACCACTGGAAACGTCCGGGTTGCTTGTGTACAGGTAAACTTTACTCGCGCCACCCGTTGCTAAAATAACGTATTTTGCTTTAAAAACTTCGACCTTTTTGGTGTTTCGATTAAATGCATAGGCGCCAAGGACGCGGTTTTCGTGGCCAATTATTCCCATTTTATGCGAAGTAATTAAATCAACAGCGTTATATCGTTCAAATATTTCAATATTAGGCTGTTGCAAAATCTGGTCTGACAGCGTGGTTTGTACTGCTTTGCCTGTCGCATCTGCCGAGTGAATGATACGACGATAACTATGGCCACCTTCTTTAGTAAGATGGTAACCATTTGAATCGATAGATGAAGGCTCCTTACTAAAATCAACCCCTTGCTTTATCAACCACTCAATGGCCTCACGACTGTTCTCAACTGTAAAGCGGACTGCCTGCTCATTACATAGTCCCGCACCTGCAATCAATGTATCATTTACGTGGGAATCGATTGAGTCTTTATTATCCAAAACTGCGGCAATACCGCCTTGGGCATAAAAAGTTGCCCCTTCGGTAAGTTTGCTTTTACTTAAAATATTGATTGAAAATTGGTCACAAAGATTGAGTGCACTTGTAAGGCCGGCTGCGCCGCTACCAATAATCAGCACATCTGAGTCGTGGTTTACTGTCATAATATTTTAATATTGATAGGAAATCCGCGTATTTTGCGAAATTTTTCCTATAAAATCCAATGTTAATATCTTATGTTTAGTCGATTTAGTCAGAAAAAGGTATGATAAAATAACTGTTTACTCTAGCAAGTGCTTAGTAAGTGATTTATTTAGTACCGTTAACAAGATTTTGTAACAAAGAATTCCGCAGCGATGAAATTGAGGTGAACTATCGGGTTAGTTGGTTTTACTTGCTATAATAGCCAACAGGTTATCTTGAGACCGTATTGATTTATTATAAGTCAATGATATTTAAGCGATGGAACTAAACAGGTCTGATTGCTGTCAACACTTGCAATGATAAAGGTATAAATGCTCAACTCTCTCTGCTAGTAGAAGAACTTGGGGTAAATCACGATAAATTTCCTGACCGAATGAATCAATCATTGAGCAATCTGTAATTGAAGTCGTTTGGTTTGTTGTATAAATGGAAAATAATAATAGATGACAGAAACAACCGATGCCGAATTGGTAAAGAGAGTTCAACGAGGCGACAAACACGCATTTGATTTGCTGGTTTCTAAATACCAAAATAAAATTTTTATGATTATTGGTCGGTTTGTCAGCGATCAGGCCGAAGTGTTTGATGTGGCACAGGAAACCTTTATTAAAGCTTATCGAGCGTTACCTAATTTCAGGGGAGATAGTGCGTTTTACACCTGGATTTATCGAATTGCGATTAATACCTCAAAAAATTACCTGACCGCTCGAGGGCGGCGCCCACCTTCATCTGATATTGACTCCCAGGAAGCCGAAAATTTTGGTGTTGGGCTCGCTTTACGAGAGAATGCAACACCTGAGCGGCTAATGATGAAAGAGCAACTTGAAGAGATTATTTTTCAAGCAATTAATGATTTGCCCGAAGATTTGAAGACGGCGATTACATTACGTGAAATAGAAGGATTAAGTTACGAAGAAATCGCGGAGTCAATGGATTGTCCAGTGGGTACGGTCAGATCTCGAATATTTCGGGCTAGAGAAGCAATCGATGAGCAAATAAAGCCGCTAATTGATGGGGATAATTAAATTATTTTCAATAAATGTGAGTTAGTTTGAACTTTTTGTAAATCAATATGTCTGACATGACAGCTTAAATTAATCGCTAATAATTGGTAACACTAATAATTGGTAATACTAATAATTGGTAATAATAGTTCACAGTAATTAATAGTTGTTAAAAGTTGAAGAAGCCTTGTTTGACTAAAGCCCGTTTTTCCAAAACTGGCGATGTGTATAATGGTGCAAACTATAGTATTTTACAGTGGAATGCGTTTTTAGAGGGCATTTCGCCAAAACTGAAAAAATACATCGGCTGATTTGGAGCTGGAAAGAAACAATTACGTCTTAAGCTATGGTTAAGCTTGGGCTAATGGTATGAGGCGCGAATTTTTACTAATTTCGATGATGTAAAAGCTGATACAAAGCAAAATGGGTAAAAAGTTGCATATTAGATATATCAAAAATAACATAGGATTACATTATAAGCTTACATAGTAATGCGCCATTGTTTTCTTATATCAGATATATCTGTATTGATTTGAATAAACATTAAAAATTGTTTTATTACAATAAGTTAAGTTGATTTTAATTAACTTGATTTAGCTAATCAGGGTTAAGAGTCGTTTATATATGTCAAAATCTACAATAGATAATCATTCTTCAAACAAGAATCAAAATTTATCTGATTTATTGGATGGTTATGGGGATGTATCACAAAACCTGAATCAATTGTTGTCTGATAAGCAACAGCAGCAAACATGGAAACGATACCACATGGTGAGCGCTGTTTTGAAAAAAGAAAATTCGGCGCATAGTAGTGAAGCATTTTTGCAATCAGTTTCTGAATTAATAGCCGATGAACCTTCGATTATTGCTCGACCTCAAGTTAAGAATAACGCCATCTCCACAAATGATACCGCTGGTGATATTCAGCACGTGGCGAAAACTACCAATGTTGCTTCAATATTCTGGAAAAAAGCCAGTGGACTGGCTGTTGCGGCATCAGTTGCCTATGCAATGATCTTTTCTGTTGATTTGATGGAATTTTCAACACAAGCCCCTTTGAATTCGCAATTTGGACAAACGCAAGCCAGCAATTCTCCAATGGATGAGACTCAAGTTAGTTCTTCTTTGACTGCACAAGCAAGTGCTCAAGGAATGACTGAGGTTGATAGCAAAAATAACCTAAATTTATTTGCGTCTTTATCGGAGTCTGATGCTGCTGAACAAGAGAGACTCGATAGAATCCAGGCGATGATTAACAATCTCAATAAAACCAATGCTAATTTTAATGAGCAATATGTTGGTGGAGAGACCGTTGTATCGGTTAAATTGAAAAAAGTTGAAGAATTAGAGAAGCAAGTCCGAGATATGAAGAAACCTTCGGAAATTAAAAGCCGGGAAAAATAGTAGATAATTCGCTCGTTTTTAATTAACTTTCTAAGTACATTAAAAAAGCCAGACTGTTTAGTCTGGTTTTTTATTATCTGCCATTTCGATATAATGAGTTCTCGAAGCGACGTATTGAAAGAAACGTGGATTTATCGAGAATGTCTGCTGGCGCATCGTTGGATGTTTTCAATGTGTTAAACGTGTTAATGATAAACGCAGTGCTTAACTTCACCAATTCAGAGTTGATAAATTTATGAATACTGAACAGCCAATGCTTTATGAAACTGGGCTTGTTACTAAATTAGAAGGTGATATTGCC
This sequence comes from Aliikangiella maris, assembly GCF_040719265.1. Classification (NCBI taxonomy): domain Bacteria; kingdom Pseudomonadati; phylum Pseudomonadota; class Gammaproteobacteria; order Oceanospirillales; family Pleioneaceae; genus Aliikangiella; species Aliikangiella maris. The sequence goes on from NZ_JBFDAH010000002.1 coordinate 274,638, forward strand.
TGGGTTAATACCAAGGCTAAACTTGCTTGTTCATCTTGCAAAATTGCATCTTCGTGTGGTAGCGGTATTTTGGAAAATTACTTGTCAGGAAAAATTTTTGTCTCGCCTATTGAAAACCGATTAAATGCGTCAATCGGTGACGAAGTTATTATTGCCGTTGCCAAATCAAGCGTTACCAAAGCCTCTCTGCTGGTTTATTTCGTTCCCCTTTTGGGATTAGTCTGCGGTGCTATTGGCGGTACTTTAGGATTTAACAGTGAGCCAGTGACAATTGCTTTAGCCATGCTCGGATTGCTTATAGGAATTATGGTGATTAGATTCAACCAAAGCACTCTTCAACAAAATAGCGCGTTTATCCCCAAAATGGTCAAAAAGAAGTCTAGCCCTTTATCTACTCGACCGCCGAATGAAATTTCGGTACTTAGTCTGCCTACCAAAAATTAAGTGCTTTGCTTGGGCTGAAGTGGCTCGGGATTAATGAGGTGGCATCTATCAAATTGTTGAACACTCTAGATTAACGTGATTTAGGTTAAATAGGGAATAGCTGTTGCCCTATTTGCTCCCAAGTATCGCGCGGTGCTGATCGTGCTACCTGAGCCATAACAAAATTAAAATCACAGGCTGGTCTCAATAGCGAAGTGACCATCAAATCCGTTTGTAATTGAGGGCGATTACTATCTGACAATAATGAATAACTTCTTAATAATGTTTCGCACAGTTGCTTATTGCCTTGACACAAAAATAGTAAAGGTGTCGCTAGCTCTAATAATCGACTGCGTCCAATAATGGCATCGCCAAAATCTAAAATACCACTAACTGTCGGTTTGTCATTTTTATGAGCGATCATAATATTCCAAGGATGTAGATCCATATGAATAAAAATGTCTTGGCCATCATCCATTTGATAGGGATTTTTTTCTAAATAGGTTGGGAGTTGATCGAGTAATTGTGGCGCAATATTTTTGCGTTGATGACGAGCTAAACAGTCAGCATAAAGTTGATTGATATATTCTGACCAGCTTGCTCGCAAAGGAGATTCCATAGCGACATTCACCTGGTGTAAGGTTCGCATAAAATACCCGACTTCCTGGGTAATGATAGATCTGTCTTCAAGTGACATGGTAGGCCATTTTACCGCCAGATTTTCACCGGGCAATAGCGTCATAATCACATAAAACCAATTGTTTATTTCACCATACACCAATAAATTTGGAATTGATAAAGGCAGCTTTCCTGAAAGCAGTTGAATTGATGCTACTTCAGCTTCGCCTTGGTATTTCCAATTAGGTGGAACAATTTTAAGAATGTATTCGTTACCCACATTAAATAGGGCATTTGACCCTTCGCTGATTTGACTAATCTTCATTTGCGACAAGTTGTGTTTTTGCAAAAGATAGTCGATTACTGGCCGCCAATAAGGTAGTGTTTTTTTTTCGACGATGTTTATTGCCTGAAAATAATCGGGGTTTTCGGGAATGATGTCATCAAATGTATTTGGCATAAATAAAATTATTATAATAGGTGAATAAAACCGAGATAAATTATCAGTGTCAATTATAACGGGTTTAATAGTAATGAAAATAATTAATGTTTTTATTTAAGAAATAAAAATTTCTTTGTTGAATAATATAACGCTTTATTGATAAAAAAAAACAATTGACTATTGAACTTTAGTATAAAATTATATTCAGATAAGTACTTAGAATAACAAACATTTTCGTTACCCAAATAATAGTGATAAAAGGCCGTTTATGAATAAAACAATGCGTTTAATAATGACATTGATTATTGTTTTTATTTCTCAGTTATCTTTCATGCTTCCCACAAAAGCAATCGAAATTACCGACTATAAAGGTAAAGTTTTGTATCTGGATTTTTGGGCATCTTGGTGCATTCCTTGTCGCAAGTCGTTTCCGTGGATGAATGATTTGCGCGAAAAATACAGTGAAGATGAGTTAGCCATTGTTGCTGTTAACTTGGATAAAGATAAAAGTCTTGCCCAAGATTTTTTAGAAAAATACCCTGCCAGCTTTTCAATTGCCTATGATCCTGAAGGAAAACTTGCTAAAAAATATCAAATACCAGGCATGCCAAGCACAATAATATTTGATAAAAATGGAAAGGTTGTTGATGCGCACAGTGGTTTTTTTGCAAAAAAAATTCCTGAGTACGAAGCAAAGTTAGAAGCAATTATTAAAAAATAAAGTGAGGCAAATTGTGTTAAACACTAAGTTAAAATACTGGTCAGCTTGTTTGTTGACAGGTATTCTGTTAACTGGATGTTCGTCTTGGGGTGTATCGCCCTGGGAGCGTGACTTGCTGGCCAAACAGGCAATGGCAATTAACAGCTCTCCAATGGATCAGGCTATTGATGAACATATTTACTTTAGTAAAGAAGCATCAAGTGGTGGTAAAAGTTTTGCCGGAGGAGGCTGCGGATGCAACTAAAAAATAAAAACACCCGGTTAGTTGAAAAGTTGGCGGTAGCGACAGCAACCTTATTGGGAACAAGTGCAGGAGCGCAAAATGCTGAAGAAGACTGGCAGTTTGTCGGGACCATGTTGGCTTACTCCGAGCCAGATCGAGTGTCAGCATTAGAGATGATTTTAACTGCAGAAAAATCTTACGATGATACGGCTAAGCTAGCATATAAAGTGGTCTTTGATTCGTTAACTGGTGCTTCGGCTAATGGCGCGATTGAACAGGACCAAGTACAAACTTTTACTCGTCCATCGGGTAACGGTCAGTATTCGATTAGTGCGCTTGACACACCCTTAGATGATACTTTTAAAGATACTCGTGTACAATTTAATGTGAGCTGGAGCGATACTTTTTCACAAGATTATTTATATACGGTTGGTACGAATATTTCAAAAGAGTACGACTATATTTCTTTGGCGGTTAATGGTGAAATTGCCAGGAATTTTAATCAAAAAAATACCACTCTTTCTGCGGGGCTTTCTTTTGCCAGCGATAGTATCGAACCTGAAGGCGGGCGACCACTGGCATTTTCATCTATGGTAATTGATCAAGGGCAATTTGCCGATGATGCCTCTTATCGCGCAGCATTTGATACGACTCGAATTGATGGTGATGGTAGTGTTGATACTGCAGAATTGTTATTCGGATGGACGCAAGTAATTGATCGTCATTCTATTATGCAACTTAACGTTGGTTATGCCGATATGAGCGGTTATTTAACTGATCCGTTTAAAGTATTGTCATCAATTGATAGCAATGCGCAAGCACAGGATTATCGCTATGAGAATCGCCCCGATTCGAGAAGTCAATTCTCATTATTTGGTTTATATAAATATCATCTTGATGAATCGGTAATCGACATCTCTTATCGAATGGTTGACGACGATTGGGATATTCAGTCACATACACTTGACTTTAAATGGCATTTATTTGCAGGCGAAAATACTTTTTGGGAGCCTCGAATTCGTTATTATCAACAATCTGCAGCAAATTTTTATATGCCTTATTTAGTTGAAGGTGAAGCGCTTCCTGAATATGCAAGTGCTGATTATCGGTTAGCAGATATGACCGCATTAACGCTCGGCTTAAAATATGGATTTATGATTGGAGAAAACCGTACTGAGGTGCGTCTGGAATATTATCGACAAACACCTGATGGAAACGGTGCTGAGAAAGTTGCTGCAGCCAGCCAGTATGATTTGTATCCCGAAGTTGATGCCTATATATTACAAGCAACCTATTATTTTTAGATAGCATACTATTTCTCTTTAGTTTAACTTCTTTTAGTTAAGCTAAAGAGTAAAATAGAAAATAATTAATTTGAAACATGTCAGCTAGAAGCGAACAATTGAAAAAATTGATTGTAACTAAATGAATTGATTGTAACTTAATAGATTGGAAATCTAGTGTGACTATTGCATATTCAGTCAGTCGTAAGCCGAATCATTCTATAGTCACCTTTCAGGCTATGGCCAGTCCTTGTGAAATTTTACTGGCAACTCATGAGTTATCTGTGATTCAAAGTATTATGCAAACAGTAATACCAATTATTGTTGAGTTTGAAAATAAATACAGTCGCTATCAGCAACATAATCTTTGCTGGCGTTTGAATCATAGCGCAGGGGAAAAAATCGCGATTGACTTAGAAACCTTTCGAATGTTGGAATACGCAAAAAAACTTTATCAGCTAAGTGAAGGGCTATTTGATATTACCTCTGGCATACTTCGGCGCATTTGGCAATTTAAGCCTGGCGCTATGCCACCAGACGACTTAGCGATTAGTCAGACTCTACCACATATTGGCTTTCAAAATATTGAATATGATGAACAGTATTTTACTATGCCTGCCAATATGGAAGTTGATTTTGGCGGGATTGGTAAAGAATATTGTGTTGATAAAGTTTGTGAAAAAATCAAGGTGCTTTGTGAGCAAACGCCTTTAAATTTTTTAGTTAACCTTGGTGGCGATTTGCGTGCGGTGCAAATGCAAAAAAACTTTGAAGGATGGCAAGTAGGGATTGAAGCAAGTAGTGTTAATGATAAGCAGCAACAGCTGATTCGTGTGCAAGATGGTGCAGTCGCCACTAGTGGCTCTACCAAGCGCATGTTTACTTTTAATGATAAAGTTTATGCACATATTTTAAACCCAAAAACCGGTTATCCAATAGAAGGAGCACCTCGTTCTATCACCGTATTAGCTGCAAACTGTTCATTAGCCGGCGGCATGAGTACTTTGGCTCAATTAAAAGGAGAGGAAGCCGAAAATTTTTTAAATCAAACGGGATTACCATTTGTGTGTCGCTGGTAAAACCGGCGGCAATGTTTTCCCTCACACGAGAAAAACTGGTTGTGTGAAGGAAAAGACATAAAGAAAAATTTAAAAATTGCCTAAAAGTAAACCAATGGCATCAAGCGCTGAGTTCAGCGGCGAGAGCCTAACTAACTGGCTAGCGCTATCATTGTAATTAATCCCACAGCGCTGATAACCCAGGTTTTTTGTTTTAACATTGGGGAGCTAATCCCTAAGTAAAAACCTGTTAATAAAATAAAAACTAATCCGAGTGCGACTAATTTTTGGTAATTGCGAAACAGACTGGGTCCGTGTCCTTTATGCAATTCGATAATGTGATAGACAAAGTCAGGCGTATGTCGAGTAACTTCAAGCTGATCCCCTTGTTGCTCGAATACATAAAAGGGCTTTGATGTAGGACGAGTAAAGTAGCGATTGCCTCCACCTTTAATATAATCAAACTCATAGTCGATAGTGTTTCGTTGGAAAAACTGCTGTACCTGACTTTCGATATTATCAGCTTTGATATCAAACTGAGTATCGACTTGACTATAGACAACTTCTTTTTCTGTTCCGCCTTTAATATCTAATAGGTAAAGTCCGCCTGATACGGCAATCACGAGAATAACCGGAGAAAAAAAAGCAGCTAAATATAAATGAATACTAATGAGTAATTTTCTTGACATAAGTAGTAACCTGACAAAAGTAAAAGTTCTATTCTATTTTTTGCAATCTAATCGTTGTTGATGCTCAATAACCACGCTTTATGAGGAGGCAACTGATAACCTTATCGATTTAAGGCTCTCAGCATGCCGCATTCACCGCAAATTAACATTGATTCTTATCAAAAATAACCGCCAATACAATAGTGATTATGCGATATTTGGTTTGAAATATTAAAACAGATGAAAGGGGAGAGTAAATAGTTTTAAATTTACAAAGATTTAACAGATTCAAAGTGATTTTCTTTTATAATCGGTTGATCGTCCATGAAATTTAAGTCACCTTAGTGTCGAATTGGTCTATTTAACCCGTTTTACAGGGTTAAGGCGTTAGTGTTTGCGTGGGTCTGGCTAAAAAGGCGAGGTTGTATTCAATAGTTATATCCAATAGTTGTATTTAAAAAATACACTAATTGTTAGGGTTCGGCTGTGATTTCATAGTGCCAATGTATCTAAAAAATTAACAATATTCAGGAAGCTATCGTGTTAAATTCAAATATGCTGCGTTATTTCTTAACCTTTATATTGCTGAGTCTATTGCTCAGTGTCTTAATAAGTTGCTCTGTTCAACATAAAAACGCATCAGAACTACAGCTAGAATCTCCGTTGGAGTCTCAATCCGAATTTAGCGTTTCTAAGCCTGACGTTGATATTATGCAGGCTAAAAAGAACTCAAAGAGTTTTGATACTGATTCTGCAAAAGTAGCCGTTACTAATGTTTATCAGGATATCAACATCAATTATGCGCGATTAGAGCTTTCTTTCTCTCAGCCAATGAATCGTTTGTCTCCTGAAAAAATTCAATACTCAGTTAAGCCTGATGCAACCTGCTTGTGGAGCTGGAGCGATAAACAACACTTAATTTGCGAACTGAATCAACAGGCAGGTTACCAAGCCGCAACGAGCTACCAATTAACCCTGCAAAATGCTCTACAGAGCCAAACTGGAATTGCCCTGACACCCTTTGAGTTTCAGTTTGAATCCCCTCGACCCCAAATTCGGTCGATTTCCACCGACTGGTTATCACCAACGTCGCCAGAAATAACGGCTTATTTTAATCTACCTATTCGCGCTAAAACTTTAGAAAACAAGTTGTTTTTAATTAAGGGACAACAACGAATATCTTTAATGGTATTTCCTAATCGCTCGACTAAAACAAATAAAGGAAGAGAGAGCAGTTTGCAAGAAAGAGATGATATCTGGATTCTCAAGCCGAGAAAAAAGCTAGAAGCCGACTCAAGTTATCAATTATTACAAACTGCCGGTATCTACGCGAGTGTTGGTAATCTCGCGTCGAAAGAGCAGATTTCAACCGAGCGTTATTCTGAAATTAAAACTTATGGTGATTTTAAATTAGTACAACGTCATTGCTGGGTTAATGGCAACCAACACCAAATTTGTTGGCCTAATCAGCAGATATTTTACGAGTTTTCGGTACCTTTTAGCACTGAACCATTAGAACAATGTCATCGAGAATTTGCACAAGCTAATATTCACTTAGTGACAAATAATCAAATATCGCGACAACTTAAATTAATAGGTACCGTACCACAAATGAAGCAACCGGTTCCATGTCTCGATAAGCTGGTCGATATATTCGGACGCCCCTTGAGAGGCGAAAGTAAAATACTGCTAGAAACTCGTGACTTTCAACCCGAACATCAATTTAATTATTATCAGGACATTATACCTATTAATGAACCGCTTATTGCTGATTACTGGTCGATGAATGTTGCGAAGGCCAAGCTTACTTACCAAGCATTTTCGACCAATGAAAAATTACAATCCGAGAGAGTGTCGCAAGAGATTCTATTAAAAGCGGATAAAAATCAACGTTTAAAAACCAATATCTTTTCCTACGCTGGCGATGAGTATGTCAATTTGACAGGGTATATCGAAGCGGAAGATCTCCCAGAACAATCATTTAATATTCAAAAGAGCCGGTATAATGTTATTACTCAAATTACACCTGAATCGTTACTTATTTTTATTAGTGATATTTATACTAATCAGCCGATAAAAAACTTAAAACTGACCGTTGATTTTCAAGGTTCTTATCAGGTAAAAACCGATGATTCTGGTGTGGCTATCGTGCCATTAAGTCAAGTTGAAAATTTTCAAAAACGATATTCCAGATATGATAATACTATCGATTTAACTTTCGATAACGGAGAAAATCTTCGACTGAATTATGATTTTAATGTACACCTTGAAAAAAATGAGCCGATTAATATTGATTATCGTCATACAAATATTCATGACGATAATGCACAAAAAACAGATGGTCAATCGGTCATTTGGGGGATAACCGATAAGCCTATTTATCGTCCGGGTGAGCAAGTGCAATTTGCCGGTTTATTACGCAAGATTGATGGCGTTAATACTCAACTTGTAAAGCATCACCTACCAACTGAGATGGTTGTGCTTAATGAGTATGAATACTGTAATAAAAATGATTGTGACAATATATATCAAAATAAAAAGGTTAATTTTGATGAGTTTGGTCGTTTTTCGGGGCAGTTTACTATTCCTCAGGAAGCGAAAAATGGTGTCTATTATATTAAATTGCTTGATAAAAATACCGGACAAACTCACTCGTATAACAGCTTTTTAAAATTTACTATTGGCCAGTTTAAAGCACAAACGATTGAAGTGAAAAACATGCCACAAGTGCCTGAAATATTAACCGATGAAAGTTTTTCAGTGAAAAGTCAGGTTAATTATTATGCTGGTGGGGCTTATATTAATGCGCCTGTTTTGCTGAGTTATGCGCTTGAAAGTAAAGCCTTTAATGAATTGGTAAAACAATTTCAAGATTATATTTTTACGCCTAATATAACCAGTGAGAAAGTTGTACCTGAGTTTCGAGATTATCAAATTCAAGCGGGAGCGACAGATAAAAAAGGGGAGGTGATTACTCAGTTATCTCTACCTGCGGAGCCTGTAAACTTTGCCCAGTTAGCCATTCGTGCTGGGGTAAAAACCGACTCAGGAGAAATGCATTACAGCCGTGATAGTCAAGTAGTCTTTTCTCGTAAGCCTTATTATGTTGGCATTAAACAAATGGACTGGTGGTTAAATGCCAACCAACCAATTAATTTGCAAGCAAAAGTTGTCAATTTATCGGGCGAAGAAAAAAATAATATTCGTATTCATTATTTTTGGCAAAAAACGGTTGGCTTATGGGAGCACAATCGATTTGACAGTGATGCAGAAGAAGAGCCGGTGGTTCCAATTCAATGTTCGAATCATAATTTGCAGGCAAAGCAACTCACTAATGATTTTAATCGCTGTTTGTTTACGCCACAAAAAACCGGTTATTACCATTTTATTGCGCAAATTATCTATCCTGACGGCTCAACTCAACGTTCAGCTTCAACCCACTATTTGTATCAAGATGATCAACCGGGAGATGAGCAAATTAAACTTCAGGCGTCGGTGGATACACTGGCAATTGGTGAAACGCTCAAGTTTAAATTACAGCATGGCTATCAAAGCGCATCGGCTTTAATTCTTATTCATCGTCAACGACTATTGGATTATCAATGGGTTTCTTTAAAACCGGGTGTGAATGACTTATCGATTAAAATTAAAGAGTCGTATGCGCCTGGTTTTGACATGAGTATTTTTGTGAACTATGGCGATTTAACAGAAATTCATTTTGATAATTCGAGTAAGTTGGTTAAAGCGGTGCAACAACGTTTTGATGTTACACCGCCGAAAATTAAACCCATAGTCGAACTGACATTATCGCAATCAAAATTAAAACCAGGTGAAACGCTCGATGTTAAATTAAAGAATCAAAGTAAAAAAAGCGCAGCGGTAATTCTAGCTGTCATCGATGAAAGTTTGCTCAATCAGATGCCGAATAACCGATATTATCAGCTTAATGATCAGGTGATGGATCCCGCTGCACTCGATTGGCAGCAGCCTGCACACCAGTCACTGGTGAAACAGTTGAATTATGCTAAACATCAAGAGAAGGAATTGATGCGCCAAACTTATGATGGAGGGCTTTATGACAGTGAACAAAAGGTTGTTATCACCGGTAGTCGATTAGCGCGGCCTGAAGCACCGCTAGTAATGGAGGTAAAGCTTAAAGATCGCGTTGCCAAGAATCGGGGACCAATAGGTGCTGGTAAACAATCGGCAAGTTTGACAATTCGCGAACTGCTGCGCGAGTCAGCCTATTGGAATTCATCGATTATTGTAACTGCGAAACGGACACAATCACTGCGTATTAAAATGCCGGATAATCTCACTCGTTGGAAAGTTATTGCGATTTCCAGTGATTTGACTGGGCAATTATATGTTGATGATGACTCAATTCAATCACAACTGGATTTACAAGTTTATGCTCAGGCACCTCAACAAGTGACGGTAGGTGACCAAGTAACATTGACCGCAGAAATGGTGAGCTTGAAAAAGTTACCACAAGTTTCAATGAGCTCACAAGTTGCGACTGATAGAAAAACACTCGCTAATGCTGCAACGGCTCTAACTGAGAGCGAATTGATTGCTAACCAATCATCGGTATTTAAAAATATTCAACAAGGTGAGCGTTATTCGGTAAAAGCGGAATTTAACGTGCCTGATAGTGATGCTCTTTTCTGGTTAAGCAAAGCTGAGGCATTTGAGGCGGGCCAAGATGTTTCTGATGCGCTATTACAAAAAGTACCGATCTATTCGACGCATTTAAAACGTCATGTCTCATATTATTCAGTATTGCCTGAGGATACTCAGCTTAATATGAATAAGCCTGATAACTATGCCAGCGAGCAAGCCAGTTTACAATGGAATTTATCGGGTAGTGTGATCAATCAATTAACGGGAACATTTGATTACATGCGCGACTATCCTCATCAGTGTTGGGAACAAAAGTTGAGTCGAGCGATTGTGGCAGCAATTGAATTGAAAGCTGGTGCTAAAACTTATTCTACGCAACTTACTGGGCAAATTAATGATGCCATTGAGTCAATGAAAAAATTTCAGGCAGAAAATGGTGGTATGGCTTTTTGGAAAAATTCAAATGAATTTGTCAGTCCATTTTTATCAATTTATACTTATCAGTATTATGCGCGTCTAGAGCAGCCGAAACAACATTTTAATCCGCAACAAATAGATAAGTTAAAACGCTACTTGATTGGATTGCTTGATGATAGTCAGGTTGATATTTTTCAAAAAATACAAGTGCTCAACGCGCTAAGCCAGTATGCCGAAAATAGCCGAGTGATTGAAAATTATTATCCTAAATTATTAAAATCCATTAACGAAAAGTCGCCACAATTACTTAGCGAACTGTTATCTATTGCCAATAACTCACCGAAATTTAAGGCAGATGCTGCCGATTATGAAAGTCAGCTATTAGCATTATCTCGCACAACCAATAAAAAGCGATTGTTTGTTAGTGAGTTTGAAATGCCTTGGTATTTTTATGATTTTGATGCAAAAAAATATTGTACTGCGATTGGCAGTCTGACAAAAAATCAGACAGACAAAAAAACAGTTTATCAATTTGTTAATGCGGCTTTTGAAAGGCGCCGTGATTTAAAAGGCGACTTTGGAAACACCATCACTAATGCTTTGTGTGCCATTGCAATTAGTGATTATGTTCAGCAGTATGAAGGCGCGAATCAGTCTACCGAAGCTCAGGTTGTGCTAAATGATGAGCGATTAAAATTGTCAGCAGACCAACCGCAACGGTCGGTCAATATCTCATTAGACCAGCCGTTAAATACTCAATTTGAATCTTCTGTTGATGGTTCGGGGTATCTGACAACAACTTTAACTTACTTTTATGATGCGATGACTTCTCCGGTAGTCGCCAATGGGTTTGCATTATCTCGCCAGTATTTGAAGTATGAATTGAATGATAGTAATCAGGTGAGCTGGCAAAATGTAAATTCTGATAATCTGCAAGTGGGTGATATTGTGAAAGTCAGGTTAAAGGTAAATAATCCGCTTGCTCGTCGCAATGTGGCTTTGAGTGATGTGCTACCGGGGGGCTTTTTCGCGTTAGATGAGCAATTGACGGCACAAACTGCACATGCGGTTGCTAATGATGTCCTGCAAAATAGCTGGTTTTATGAAAAGCAACTTTCTGCACGTTATGCTCGCTTTTATGCAGATTACTTACCGGCGGGGGATTACACCATTGAATATCTGATTAAGGTGACGCACAAGGGAAAATTTGCGGCGTTATCTGCAAAAATTGAAGAAATGTATGATGATGATGTTTTTGCAACGTCTAAAGCAACTCAAATCGTTGTTCACTAAAGGTTGAGCAGCTTATTGAAACGGCTGATTAAAATTTTTATCAAGATTTTGCTGATTTTGGATCTTTTATCAGTCGTTGAAATAAAAACTTGAACAAGTGTTTAAATTTTTATTTGAATTCGGAATATAAACAAAATAAAAACGAATTTTGATTCTAAAAATATAATAATTATTAAGAGAGTCTACTTGAATATTTGAGATTTTCAGCAACAAAGCGTATAGTGCGCGCTAATTTTTTTATTGGGTTTTAACCTCAATTGAATGTTTTCCGGAGCGACCATGTTTGTTGACCGTTATTTTGAATCATCGGCGAATGGCATTAATATTTCAAAAGTGCAAGGCAGTGACTTTGCTAAAATTATTGCTGGTGACTTCAATCCATTACACGATATTGATAACACGCGCTTTTGTGTTCCTGGTGATTTGCTATTTGCCGTTGTGTTGCGTCAATGTGGTGTCAGTCAATCGATGAGTTTTCATTTTAAAGAAATGCTTGGTGGCGATGTTGGTCTACAAATACATCAGACAGAGCAACAGATTCAAGTTATCGGGGAAAATGATAAAAACTATTTAAATGCTGATATCAGTGGTGACTCTACCCAAAATGGAGCTTTTGTTGAAACGCTAATCCATAACTATGTGGCATTTTCAGGTGAAACTTTTCCCAATATTTTAGTCCGTTTGATGAAAAATGAAGGCGTTATGATTAATGTCGAAAAGCCTATGGTTATTTATGAAAATATGCAGCTGACTTTTAGTCGATTTACAACTGCCGGACCCGATGTTGTGCTTAAAGAGCATTATTTGGAAGTGAACGGTAAAAGAGGTAAGGTCATTATGCAGTTTGATCTCAATGTCGATGGTGAAACGATTGGGCAAGGAAAAAAACAAATATTACTGAGTGGATTGCGCCCATTTGAGCAAGATAAAATTGATTGGTTGGTTGATTTTTATGCAAACCGCAAAAGTAATTACCTAAAAGAGCACGCTGCTAAAGAGTAATTACTTTTTGATTTATTGAGAGAAAAGACCTGACTTGCCTTGATTTTATCTAAATTAGTGCTGATTTATCCAAGGCAAGCCTAAAATCCCGCACTTTTAGGACTTTGTTGGCATTTATCATTTGCTTTATTGAGTAAAAAATCCTACATTATCAGTCAGATAGAATAATATTAAAGATTTTTATCACGGATAATTGCGGGTATTTTAATATGACAGCCAAGGTTATTTCTATTGCACAGGCTAAAGGGGGCGTCGGCAAAAGCACTATGTGTGCTAATTTGGCGGTGACTTTTTCACAGTCTTCTAAAGTATTAATGATAGATTGCGATCCGCCTCAAAATTCACTGTCTGCCTGGTTTTCAATCCGTAGTAATTTGTATGAAGAAACCGGTTTATCTTTGGTTCAAGCTGGAGATTATACCCAACTAATTGATTTAATTGAGAAAAATAAATCCTCTTATGATTTTATTTTGATTGATGGTGCCCCTCATGTTAATCCAGTAGTACGTGCCATGTTGTTACTGTCTAATCTCGTGATTGTTCCTCTTGCGCCATCATCGGTTGAAATCTGGTCGTTTAATACCTTTGAAGCCTTGATCCATGAGGCCGAAAAGCTCAATAAAGCACTCAAAACTAAAATTTGCTGGAACCGGGTAAGACGGCGGGTTAAGTCTTCAGAAGAGATTATTCAAGCTACTGCTAAAGACTCAAAGTTAACAGCCCTTAAAAATCAATTAACCTTTCGTGTTGCCTATATGGACTCTTTTGCTGAAGGGTGCAGTGTTTATGAGTGGACCGATCCAATTGCCAGCGCCGAAGTGTGGTCGCTTAGCTCAGCAATTAAACGAATTATCAATAAAGCTGAAGTCGTTAAGCTTTCAAAATCAGCCGCAGTGCAAAATTTTATTAAGCAGGGTATCTAATTGGATGAGTGCTGCCGAGCATTAGCTGCGTGGTATATTCTTGCGTCTTTGCCAAGTGATAAAGCCACTAATTGCCAATAATATTAAGATAATTGCCGTTATATCGTTTACCAGTTTGCCTGACAAATTAAACAAACGTCCACTATGTAAATCCTGAACAAATTGGAGCAATGTAATTTGTCGGCTCATATAGTCGGCTTGTAAGTTTGCGAACTGGGTCATTGTTAAGCTGATTGAGGTTTGCGCTGAGCCAACCTGGCCAGTCGCCTCAGTATTCGCAAGTCGGTCATGCTGTGGGCTATTGGCGTTTGATAGCGCTTGAGTGAGTTGTTCAGAGGTTTTTGAATCTAGTATATCCCAAGTAAATTTATCCCAGTCAAAAAGGTAACTGCGCGCCTCAATTTGAACAATGACTTGATTGCGCCAAATTAAAACCTTATCTGCCGGTGCGCCCAACTCATCTTGAAAGTTTAAGTTGTCTACCAATTGATGCGATGAATTTAACCAAAACATTTGATTAAAGGTAATAATGACTTGGTAATCACCGGTGGAGAGGATACCCGCTAAAGCAGACTCAGATTTAAAAGCGTAACTTTCATTTAAATAAATGAAATCGTCTAACTGACAGGCTGTTGTTTGCTGATGTTTAAAGCACTGGTAGCTAGCCGGCGGTTTTACGCCATATTGATCTAGCAGCCAACTTTGGCTTAAATAATGCTGATGCAGGTTAAAATATTCAAAATGATTTAATAAAATGCCGGTTATTGCTAAATTGAAAATAAATAGCGAAGCTAAAAAGCCAAATCTACGATGCCATTTTCGGAATATGCTTTTACGCTTTTTTTGTTTTTGTAATTTAGTTGCTGCAGTCATTGATTAACTAATTGAGCCAGCATTAAGGCCGCCCGGGCCACTTTTTTCATTGCAGTTACCGACATAGTGGCACCTGTAATCCCATCGATTGATTGATTGAGTCGACCCGCATTGTTTAAACTAACATTACTGAATTGATCGGTGAATGCCTGCATTCGAATTTCGCCACCTCGGCTCTCACGAAAGGCTAAAACTTTTATTTGGGCAATTTTGTTTTGATCAACTTTAATAGCAAATGAAATGGGTTTTTCTTTACCTATCTCATCCAAAAACCAAACTGATTCGTTTGCTTTTTGCCAATATCGAATTCTTAATTTAGGGTAGGGGTGATCAAAAATAGCTGTAAGCTTTTCTTGTATATTTTCGTCCAACCAAAGTACTTTGGCTGTAGGTTCGTTGTCTGGGTTGGTGTCGGGAAAAGCAATATTTAAAAAGTCACTTTGCGTCATATAGGTTTTTGCTGAGGCAGCACATGTTGTGCACATAACCAAAATGCAGACAGACAGATTAATAAATTTGCGGAGTTTTTTCACTTTTATATTAATAACTTACTTACAGTTAATGATAATAAATTACCGAGTTTGATTAAGCATTTGACACGATTAAATACTGAATTAGTATTGAGTGCCGACTTATCGCTTGATGCTTATTTCAATTAAATCACATAAGGCAAGCCCAAAAGCTCGCCTTACAGATAAACGTCTTACAGTTTATAATACCTGAGTGATAACAGGTAGTGATTTTTACTTAGATTTAGATTTTGATTACACTAATTAAAATTGATAACCTACGCCTAAGTTGAAACCACTGCCATCTTGCGCACCCGTTCGGTTTTCAATATCGAACTTGAACACAACATTCTCATGTGGCCAGTAGTTCACACCCATGTTGCTTTGGCGCATTTCAGTATCAGCCGCATCGCCTGCATTATTGTCCCAAACGTTATATCTGGCGAAAAATCCATAGTTTTCATTCAGCTTATAGCTAGGCTCAATGTAGTAACCGGTTTGTTCATCTCGGCCCAATGCTTTGGCTTCTTCGCTATCGATATCCCAAGTCGCATATAATGCTCTTAAACCAAAAGGTCCGGTATTATAAATAGCATGTGCAGTAAACAATGTTGCACCAGCACCCAACTCACCTTGGGTAACATCGTCTTGTACCTGAACGGATGCCGCCAATTCTAACCCAGGAATTGCGGTATATTTTAAACGAGCGGTGTAAGCAAGACTATCGGCATCTGCTTTGGCTACTTTTTGACGACCATCGCGGATTAAAAAGGATTTACTACCATCAGTCGGGACACTTAAGCCTGAATGCAACGCAAAGTCAGCTCTTAAGCCATCAACAAATTCGGTACTGTATGCTGCACCAGCTTCCCACCAGGTTGCAGGAATGATATTTTTTTCAATTGGATTACGCTCAACACCGTAAAACGTTGGCGGCTCATGCGTTTCGTTTAAGATGCCAACAGGTACTAGAAATAAACCCGCTTTTAACTGACTTTTGTCGCTTAAGTCTATTTCAACATACGCTTGCTCAAGTTCAACTTCACCAGGCTTACCATCACCAGCTAATGAATGTTCGATTTCTAATTCAGAGAAAAAACGAATGTCTTTGGTGAATTCATGTCCAAAAAATAGAACAAATCGATGGAAATCAATTGCTTCGTTATCTTCTATATCATTGTAGTGTAGTTCACCATAACCACCGATTGTTGATTTTGAACCATCAACACTACTCATGCTTTGCTCGACAGCGTTAATGCTGGCTTCTGCTTTTTTATCTGCTTCTTGAGCTTTTTTCTGGCTTTTGTCGACCTTTTTCTCTAAAGATTCAATTTTAGCCTGTTGTTCCTTGATTAATTCAAGTAGTTCTTTGGTTGTTGGTTCTGCTGCCATTACGGTTGAAGAGGCAAGAAGAGCGGCAATAGCCGAAAGTCTGAATTTCATTTTTTTTCCCAAAAAAGTCATTTAACAATTATTTATTTGTGGTTATGGCGCGGACTATACGCAAATACGTTTATTAATGCAAATCATTATCGTTAGTAGATGTGGTTAATTTTGATTTAGATCAAATAGTGGTGAAGTCATTAAATTGACACATTTAATCAATTTATGCGCTGATTTATTAAAAACATGAAAATTAACTTCGAATTCAATGGAATTCTTAACATATAGAAACAATTTTGCTATTCGAGTAAAAATATGAAGACTTATAATGGAAGCGCAAACGAAGCATCAATTGAACCACATCAATTGAACCATGAGTGTTCAAATTTTATGATGTAGATAAGACATAAATTAAAAGTACTAGGGCAGGTTATTTCAGTGATAAAAGCAATTATAATCGGTGTTGTCTCAAGCAGTCTGGTGACTGTTTTACCGAACGCTTATGGGGCAAAAACATCTTTTTCTGGTGAGCAACTGTTCGCCGCACAATCTTCTGGCAGTCACTCTGCTAAACAGCCAATGATTATTGCCAGTCCTAACGACGAAAGAGAATATCGGGCAATTAAATTAGAAAATCAAATAGAGATTATACTGGTCTCCGATCCCAGTGTCGATAAATCGGCCGCCTCATTAAGTGTCGGGGTGGGTTTATTACATGATCCGATGAGTCAGCAAGGAATGGCCCATTATTTAGAGCACATGTTGTTTTTGGGAACGGAAAGATTCCCCGAGGCAAATGGCTATAGTGAATTTATGGCGAAAAATGGCGGCAACTCTAATGCTTACACCTGGCTTGAAATCACCAACTACATGTTTGAAATTAAAAATGATGCTTATGCTGAAGCGCTTGATCGCTTTGCTGACTTTTTCAAATCACCCAAGCTGTATAAAGAATATTCGGAAAAAGAAAAAAGCGCTGTGAATGCTGAATGGTCAATGCGTCGAGAGCTTGATTTTTTTGGCCAATTTAAATTGAATCGTTCTATGATGGGAAGTCATCCTGCTAATCGGTTTTTAATTGGTAATTTAGAAACACTGGGAGATAAAAAAGAAAGCGAACTACATGCCACGATGGTAGATTTTTATAATCGTTACTATTCGGCCAATATTATGAAAGTGGCTTTAGTGAGCAATCAGCCTTTAGCAACCATGGAAAAAATGGCAAAGCAATATTTTTCAGATATTAAAAATAAAAATATTGATAAGCCATCTGTCGAACATCAACTTAACTTTAAAAAGTTAGGCAAAAAGCGAATTCACTATGTGCCTAACGAAGATGTTAAACAAATGATTATCGACTTTACCATAGAGAACAATCAACAAAAATATCGGCAAAAACCCAACCGTTTTTTAAGTTACCTGATGAGCAGCGAAATGCCAGGAACACCCGCATCAGTATTAAAAAAAGCAGGATTGATTTCACAGTTAAATGTCAGCATTACTCCTGATATGTATGGCAATTATGGACAATTTTCTATTGATGTTGACTTAACTAGTGATGGTATGCAACAGCGTGAAAAAATTATCCAGGTAATTATGAATTACATTGATAAAATTAAGCATGAAGGAGTTGATAAAAAATACTTTAAGGAAATTAAAGTTTCGCTAGCCAATCAATTTCAATTTTTAGAAAAAGGCAGTGCATTTGATTATGTATCTCAGCTTAGCGCACAGATGCAACAATATCCAATTCATGAAGTAATCAGCGCACCTTATACGTTTGAAAGTTTTAATGCATCATCAATTCAATCGGTTCTTGAACAACTCACACCTGAACGGTTGCGTATTTGGTATATCAGTCAGCAAGAACCTCATGATCAAAGTATGCATTTTTATAATGGTAAGTATAAGATTGTTGATATTCCTGATAGTGAAATTCAATCTTGGCGTAAACCTTCTTCCTTTGCTTTGAATTTACCTAAAGTTAATAGCTTATTGCCAGAAGGATTCGAAATTAAAACCTCGGGTAAGTCTGCATCAAAACCTGAGCTGGTTCATGATGAAAAGGGGATAAAGGTCTGGCATTTAGCATCGCCAAATTTTCATCACCAACCTAAAGGGAATTTGCGAATTTATATTAACAATCCTGAGCGCTTGAATAATATTGAAGGTCAAATATTACTGGCATTGTGGGCCGATTTATTACAGCTTGAATTAAGTACTTTAACGACAGAAGCATCAATTGCCGGAATGAACTTGAATATTTCGGTACGTAATGGAATGGAGCTGGTTGTGAGTGGTTTTACCGATAAGCAATTAGTGCTTATTGAAAAAGTATTAAAAAAATTGCGTATTAAAGTTGACGATAAAGCTTTTGTACAAGCGGTTGATCGCTTTGTGAGAGAAATACAAAATCAGGAAAAGCAATTTCCCATTTCACAACTTTTTCAATATGTACGCAAGATTGTTACTAGCTCTGGTTATAGTAATGCTCAACTAATCGCGGCAGCAAAATCGATAAAGCCACAAGTATTAGAAGCATTTATTGAAACGGTGTTGATCAACAATCAAATTAGAACATTTGCTTTTGGTAACTATAATCAAAAAGATCTGAGCGCGCTTGTTGCTGCAATTCAGCAGACTTTACCTGAAAAAAGAAAAGTCACTGATTATGCTATTACTAAGATTATAAAACCTGAAACTGGAAAAACTCTGAGCTTTAAGAAGGACTTATTCGTTGCAGATGTTGCCGTTGCTGATTTGTCAATTCATCCGGATCCAAGTGTTCGTCAGGAGGCTCGGGCTGAAGTATTGCAAAATCATTTTGGTACGGTTACCTATGATAAACTAAGAACAGAGGAGCAGTTAGCTTATGCAGTATCGGGTATTGCCACTAAAATTCGACAATATTCTGCTTTAGGTGTAGTGATTCAAACACCGGTTAAAGATGCCGAAGCCATGCAGCAGCGTATTGATGCGTTCAAAAATGAATATGCAGCAAAGCTGGCTAAAATGACAGACGCTGAATTTGCCGAAATTAAAAACAGTACATTGGTTGAATTGAAAGAAAAACCTAAAAACCTGAACGAAGAACAAAGCTTGTTTTTGAATGATTGGTATTATGAAGAATGGAGCTTTGATTCACGTCAAAAGTTAATTGCCGAAGTAGAAAAAGTCACGCTTGCTGATATCAAGCAATTCTATGCTGAAACTTTAGGCAGTGACAATGCGTTTCGAATTAACATTCAGTTACGAGGAGCTAAATTCAAAGATAAACCCTTTGCGACAATTAAAGATGAAAAAGTTATCGATGATTTAGTTAATTTTCATGAAAGTGCTCAATACCAATAAATTTGATTATAATAAGCGCGAACTTAATTATTCAGAGACCAATTAGTTTTGTTAGTAGGCCGGATTATCTGGCCTTTTTTTGAGTGCTTGAATGATAAAACGGACTGGATGAATCGCCTGTGCTAATGGCTGTGATAGAGGAGATAATTCTTGACTAATTAATTGTGTGATATGTTTGCTGGCAATTAAACCAAGTGTCAGACCATGAGAGCCATAAGCCGTATTTAACCATAACCCAGGAATGTTATAGTGAGACAAATCGGTTCTGCGAATACGCTTTTGTCCTAAACCTTGAAAATCATGGCGTAATTTTTTTGGGTCGATAACACCGCCCACCAAAGGCAGCCTATCATGAGTATGTAATCGATATCCTACTTTTCCGTCTAGTGGATATTGCGAAAAGGTTTCTATGTTGGGAAAATATTGGCCAATTGACTCAAAAAGTGAAGCAGTATTTTTTAATAAAGTGTGTTGCGTTGTTATTTGTAATTGGTCGTCAATAAAATTTTCAAATGAAGAACCAATCAACACTTGCTGATTGCGCATTGGAACAAAATAATTTTTTTCACATATGACTTGTTGATGCGTTTGGCTTAATCGAGCATTCTTGAATAAACAGGTTTGGCCGCGTGATATGTGTGTATCCTCAAAGGCATTTTCAAAAGCAAAATCAATTACAGACTGGTGATTAACGCCACCGCAATAAATGATATGATCATAGTGCTTTTGAAATATTTCAGTAGCATTGTTGTTTGCTGTCAGTACCCATTGATGGTTGGCTTGTTGAACTGAAGCTACATCATGAGCCAGTAAAATATTGAGTTTTTGTGATTGGCACTTGTTAATCAATAACTGACAGAATGCGGTCATATTAATTGCGGCGGCATGTGGAAATACTATTGCTCTTGTCTCTGAGTTGTCGATTGAAGGGGGTAACCAATGAGTTAATTCGAGTTGTTTACTTAATTGACATAACTGAGCTTGTTGGTGTGCTGTTTCAACGTAACGTTTTACGCCTTGCTGAACAATAATCGATTGTTTTTCTTCTGGGCTCAGTTGTTGTAAAAACTGGAGCATTGTTAAATAACCAAGCCAACTGAGTTGACTGCCAAAATTCATGTCGAGTGTTAATTGCGGGTGGAAAATACCAGCCGCCGCACCAGATGCTTGCTGAGCCAGTTGTTGTTTGGCTTCCAGCAGGTCAACAGTGTAACCTTGTCGAGTTAAGTAGTAGGCTGTAGCGCATCCGGCAATACCTCCGCCAATAATCGCAATAGATTGGCTGGTATCGGCTCTTTGCATATTTTTTTGTGTAAACCAGGGACGTTCATATTTTAAATTAATGTAGGGCGCCTTTGTGTTGAGTGTGGCTGGAAGTGTATGAAACGTTGCCGTTAACATTTCACGTTTACGTCCAAAACCTTTTCTTTTTTTAAGGATAAAACCAACATCAATGAGCGGCTTTTTTACTTGAGCCGCAACGCTAAAAGTTGCCAAGCGTGTGCCGGAGATTGAGAGCTTTGCGATTGATTCAAAAACAGATTGTTGCCACATACTCTGGTTTTTACTGGGGGCAAAACCATCTAAATACCAGTAGTCGATTTTGAGTAAATGATTGGTCAGTTGTTTTTCTTGTAACAGATCATCAAGGGCATCAGCAACGGGCATAAAAATTAATGTTAAAGTAATTTTTTGTGAGCTAAAAACGATCTGATGCCTTCCATAAGTTAACGATGGGTAATGAGCAATTAAATGATCGGCAATGGTTTTAAATTGCGGCCAGTTTTGTGATATTTGAATAAAGTCTTCGCGCCTTAATGGATGTTTTTCGATAGAAATATAGTGTAATCGAGGACTTTGGACTGCTGAGTCTGAGTGGCTTTTCTGAAATATGTCATTCCAACAGGCTACTGTATTATAAAAGTTTAACCCGCTCCCAAAACCTAATTCGCCAATGATATACTCGTGTTTTTTAATGGGTCGTGATTTTTCAGTTGGTTCATCTTGAATGAATTGCGCTTGTGCCAACCAGTCTTGCGCTAAATTATTCCCTTCGATAAAGACATAATTTGATTCAGCTACACCATCATTGGGTGAGAAGTATATGTCATCGAAAGTATGGCTATAAGGTTGATTATTTTTCCAGATAATTTCGGCAGGTGAAATCGAAGCAAATTTTTGTAAATGAGCACTGGACATAGTCAGATTAATATGAAAATTTTAAAGGGTCGCTTTGCTAATCAGGTTGTGACATTTTAATGTAGTAAATTTTTAATATGGTCATTCTTCAATATGGTTACTCGTTAATGCGAGCAATCTTTAATATGATCACGTTTTTAATGTCGTCATTTTAAATCAAAACGCGCATAACTGATTAGTGATTAAAATTAATTGGTTATGCGCAGATAATCAATGATTCAGTTAACTGCGAACTAAATTTAAAAATTCACTGCGAGTAGCTGGTTTTGAGCGAAAAGCGCCTAGCATGACAGAGGTTGTCATGGTTGAGTTTTGTTTTTCGACGCCTCGCATCATCATACACATGTGCTTGGCTTCAACAATGACGCCAACACCAGCGGCATTAGTCACTTTGCTGATTGCTTCAGCAATTTGCTTGGTCATATTTTCCTGAATTTGTAATCTTCTGCCGAACATATCAACAATTCGAGCTATTTTTGATAGTCCAATAACCTTTCCTGTGGGCAAGTAGGCAACATGACATTTACCAATGAAAGGTAACAAATGATGCTCGCATAATGAATATAACTCAATATTTTTTACAATGACCATTTCATCATTGTCAGATTCAAAAATGGCATTATTAACCACTTCATCCAGTGACTGATGATATCCTCGAGTTAAAAATTGCATCGCTTTAGCCGCGCGTTGTGGCGTGTCTTTTAATCCGTCTCGGTTTAAATCTTCGCCTAGCTCAGATATGATTTGCGCGTAGTAATTGGCTATATTTTCAGTCATTAAAATGCTCTTATCGATTGTCGTTGTTTTACTGACCAGCGTTAATTCAGTGTATTAATGTTGAATATGCGATTAAAAATACAAGTAAAAGTATAAGCAAATTTTACGATAACTGCTCACCCATGAATATCGCTTTGCATAAGTACTTGTGTTTACAACAGATTAACACTTCGATTATAGAGATAACTCTGGTTGTTCTCTAATCATTAATGCTGCCAAAAGGCGATATTGTATCGCTTAACGGCAATTTAGCCAATCATTATCCTATGGCTAACCAAATACCTACCGCTATCATCAGTGTGCCCGATAGACGATTAACCAGGCGAACATTATTGGGATTAACCAATAACAACTGAAGGGTCCTACCACCAGAAGCATAAAGTGTTAAAAAGATGAATTCGGTTAGTAAGATAATGATAACCAACACAATTAATTGTGAGCGAAGTGGCAATTCGGGATTAATAAATGGTGGTAATAATGAAAGCATAAATGCCCAACCTTTTGGGTTGGCAACCGCAGTGATGAAACCTTGTATCATCAGTTGATAATTACTAATTGCTGCTGGCTGTTTAGCATCGAGATTAATCGCCATTTTACCTTTGCTACGCCACAGCTGTACGCCCAAATAAGCTAAATAAGCGCCACCTAAATATTTGACTACTTCAAATAGTTGAGGGTATTTAAGCATAAATCCGGCAACCCCGATGACGGATAAGATAGAAACCAGTGCCACACCCGCCAGTTCCCCCCACATCATCCAAAAAGTTCGTTTTATGCCAATAGTCATGCCAAGTGTCAAAGCGAGAGTCATGCACATACCCGGCGTTGAAGAGACCAGTGCAAATGTTGGTATAAATAGGGTCAATAGGGTGTAATCGATTAGCATTTTCTTTAACTGGGCGTTACTAAAATTAAGCGCGGTAATTTTTAATGAAGTCACTTTAACTTAACTGCCAAATAATGAAAAGTTAAACAATTTGGCAGAAACTGAAAATGTTGAATAAAAGCATTTGGTTAATTTTGTCAAATTGATATGTGATAATTTGGTATTGGCGTTTCAGATCTTGAATCGCTGACGAAGAGGCAAGTTTTTACTGTAGCTTTTAAATTTTCAATAGGTTAGTCATCGATGGTTACACCAATTCTTATATTGATTTTGTTAGTATTACCGCTGCTGATTGCTTTTATTGGCGCGCGTTCAAAACAAGCTCCCGTTAATGTCTGTCTGTATGCTTGTCGAGGATTAGCAATGACCTTTTTCTTCTTTGCAGTTGGACATTTTGTAAAAACTGATGGCATGGTTGTGATGATGCCAGAATGGGTACCTTATCGATATTTTTGGGTTTATGTCACTGGTGTGTTAGAAGTCTTAATTGGTTTTGGACTTTTGCTCAAGCGCTATCAGTTGCTCGCCAGCAGGTTCGCTATTGCCATTTTTATTAGTTTTTTCCCGGTTAATATTTATGCTGCGTGGCATGGCTTCGGTTTAGGTGGCCATCAATGGGGGCTCGTATACTTATGGATTCGTGCACCATTACAATTAATTTTGATCGGTTGGGCTTATTTTTTGTGTATTAAACCGCTCATAGGCCGAACACAATAAACCTTCTGCTTCAAAAAACCATAAAAAATATTTATTTTTAAATGCAACTCGAATGCGATCCTGTTTGCTAGAATAGAGAGTTCTAGCGTGGATCATTGGGTTAAATTGAGGATAAATGGATTATCATTTGTTAAATGTGACGAAGTCACTTATTCTCTTTCGCCTAATTGAATCAAGAATATTTCCTATAAAGCGGGGTGAAATTGGCTCAACGATTAAATCTTGTCGCAGATGAAGATATGCCTCATGTGCACGAATGGTTTTCACCTGTTGCCGACATCACTTTATTACCCGGCAGACAAATTAATGCTGAACACTTGATCGGTAAAGATGCACTACTATGCCGCTCAGTCACTCAGGTAAATGCCGAGCTTTTACAAAAAAGCAGTATTCAGTTTGTAGGCTCTGCCACGATAGGTGTGGATCATCTGCAAACCGACTGGCTTGATCAACAGCAAATTGGATGGGCAAATGCCGCAGGATGTAATGCCGCCGCGGTGGCACAATATATACTCAGTGGTATCAGTGTCTGGTTATTAAGACAAAACCGCCAGTTAGATGATATTTCAGTAGGGATTGTCGGGGCGGGTAATGTAGGGACTTGTCTTGCAAATTTTTTAGATATATTAAAAGTTCCTTATTATTTTTATGATCCGCCACTAGTCGAGCAGGGAGATCCGCGACAATTTGTTGATTTTAAAAAAATTCTAAGTTGTGATGTGATAACCCTACATGTGCCATTGACACAAACTAATAAGCATAAGACTTTTCATTTATTCAACGAATTCGTCTTGCAACAATTAACGCCCGAACAACTATTGATTAACGCCTCGAGAGGTGCGGTAATTGATGGTGAAGCGCTTACAAAGTATTTATCTCTTGCACATCACGCGCAGGTAATTTTAGATGTTTTTGAACATGAACCGAATGTAAGTGACAAGCTGGTAAATCAGTGTTTGTTGGCGACTCCACATATTGCTGGACATACGCTAGAAGGAAAGTCTCGCGGTAGCTGGATGATTTATCAAGCATTCTGCCGTCACTTCAATCTTGATATATTGGCCGACCAGTCTCTGTCACAAGTTTTACCTGAGAAAAACGCTTTATTACTCGATACAATTGATGATATTCGCCATGGCTTATTAAACCTATATGATGTTCGGACCGATCACCAAAAACTGCTAAATTACTCGGGGAGTTTGGCGGAACACTTTGATGAGTTACGAAAAAATTATGCAAGATATCATCGCCTCTTACCGCGCAGAGACTATGACGGTTGGCAAACTATTGCGAATAAGGTGAATAGCTTAGAACAGGCTGATTTGGCAAAAACACCATCTGATCTTAATCATGCTCAGTTGTTGTTAAGCTTATTAATCGATCAGTAATAACCAATAGAGTTAAGCCGATATCAAGTGCTTGATACAATTGCGACCAGCTTGCTTCGCGGCATATACTGCTTTGTCTGCGGTATTAATTAGATAATTTTGTATAGCTTCGGCACTTTGCAGATGCTGGGCTTGTGGATTCCAGGTGCTTACGCCTAAAGATGCCGTTAGACTAAATAAATGCCCTATATGATCTGCAATTTCCATTTGTTGAATGTTTTCTCGAATCCTTTCCGCAATTTCTAATGCGGTTGATGAACGACATTCGGGCAGTAAAACGGTGAACTCTTCGCCACCAAATCGAGCCAGAACATCTGAGCGTCTGAGCAAGGGAGAGATTGATTGAACGACTGCTTTTAATGCCAAATCTCCTGTCAAATGACCTTTTTGATCGTTGATTTGTTTAAAGTGGTCAATATCGATAAACAAGCACGAAATTGGAGACATCGAACGACTGGCCCGCGCAATTTCACGCGCTAGCGCCTGAAAAAAATATCGCCTGTTTTTGGCTCGTGTCAGTATATCAACCAAGCTTAAATGAACATATTTTTCCTGATTGATACAGTTTTCGATACAAACGCTGATAATGGATGCCAAGTGCTGTAAAAAGTTGACCGCAAGACCCGCGTGAAAGCGATTAAAATCCTGGCTACCCAAATGCAGACTACCAATTAATTGATGTCCACGAATCAAGGGGAGCTGAGCGACAGACAAACTGCGCGTGGCGGAATGATTAAATAATCGTCGAATGACTGTTGAGTCTTGCGACAGGTTCAGCTTAATCCCATCGGTATAATAGGCTTCCAACTTTGTCCTATTATCAATATAGTGAAGATTTGGATAATCGAGATCCTGATATATTTCATTCATCTGACGTTGAATTTCCTGATCACTATCGAGCAAAAATAATTCAACTTGAACCAGACGTAATCGTTGAGGTAAATCGATTAAAATACGATCAAGTAAACTAGTATAAGACTGAGACTCTAAAAAATAGAGCTCTAAAGCATAAAACTTTTCTTGGGTTGCTTGATTTTGTTGAGCACTGGTTAATATTTCATCTAGTGTGGTTTTGAGCAGGCGATTCTCTTGGAGGAGTTGGTTCAAATTACTATCCTGCCCAATAGCATTATTGGCCAGTGGGGATTCTAATTGAGCAGAAGACTTTTTTGAATTATCCATCGACCACAAGTTTAGCTTTGTTACAGCAATTAAAAATGCATAATTAGAGTTTAGTACGATTTATTGTTTTATCTCAATTAAAGATTATAAAATGAATAATTAAAAATAAATCACGTAAAAATAATTTGTTTTAAGTCTGGCACACAAAAGTTATTTTTTCTGTTTAAAATATATTTATTCAGTTTTAAAAAACAGAGTTTTAATAAGTGGTATGATACAGCTATTAAAATTATGGTTATATTCGGTTGAATCAACCTATACTATTAGTTAATTGGAGAAGATTATTTATTTCTATGAGCAACGATGATTCTGAAAAAGATTTATCCAGTGATAAAGTCACTTGGACCTCACAAAAGCGAGTTGATCGTAGCGCGATTGATCGTCGTTCCGGTGAAGATCGTCGTCAAATGACAGGACGCACCATTACTGTTCCTGATATGCGTCAAGGGGAACGACGCAGTGGCAAAGATCGCCGCAAAGTCCGTTTAACCATTACCGGTAGGGCGATGAATATTTAACCAGTTTAGTCTAATTGATTAAGTAATTATCCTTTATCAGCGTATCAGGTATCAATTTGTCAGATATAACACAAACTGATAACGGATACTCTTAAACACCTGAAACTCACACAGATCGACAACAATTGAACTGTAACAACCAGCTATTAGAAATACTACTTGATCAAGTAGTAGTTATTTTGCTAGTATCTTCATTGTTGAAGATAACTTCCTGGTGACGACTTTAATTTCAACATTGAATATTCACCAAGCTAGCTGTCAAATAATTCCGAATGATAGCAACTGCCTGGTTTAAATACATAATGTTGACCCCAGATTTTTCTCCACAAGAAATTCTATCGTTGCTGGGTAGGCTCTCAATTGAAATTGTTACAAGAAAAATAACCACAAGGTAGTGAGGCAATATTTGATACCGATTTAAATGGAAATTAATGGAGAATGGCAGTTTTCTAAAAGGGAATGATTACAAGGATATTTTTATATTGTAAACTTTTTATACAAGGCCGTTGGGTTAAGATTAAAGTACAAACCTGGTGATTGATTTTTTATATATCACTGTTAAGTTTGGCAACTTGAAATATAGTCAATTAAAAATACATAGTGCTTTTTTTAATGTGTTATTTAACTGTAGATGATCAGACAATTTGTTAGGTTGAATAGGTGAGTTTTTTATAAGTTACGATTTAAATTCAAAATTTTGAGTGAGTATTATTTCGTTAGTCGTTGGCTTAACTCTCAATATGCGCAAGGGAGCATATGTTTCTTGAGTGTGACTTATATTAAGTACAATCCTAGAGGCTTGATAATGAGCAAGATCAAGAGCGGTAAATACTGATCAAGCATTGAATAGGTTATGTGTAGATTTAGTCGATGTATTGTAGATAAGCATAATTGTTATAATATGTTTTGAAAATCTTACCTAAAAAGTTGGTTTAGTGATTAAACGCTGTCATTACAGTAGTAGCTGTAAACCGTAGCAAGTAAATGCCGTTGTTATTTTTCTAATTGGGAAGTTATCTTCGACTTTATCTTTTTATTTTTTATGAGCGTGTTTACATGCCTGAATGGCTGGATAAATTGTTAAATACATTAACTGCATCAAATAGCGATATTGGGTTGCCGTTTATAGGTATAATTATTGGGTTATTTTTAATTATTTCGGTAAGCTGCTTAATTCTTCTCTGGCGCATTAAGCGCGCCGATTCTAATCGCTTTGTTCAGCTGAATCAAAACCTGCAAAAATTAACAGAATCAGTTAATTATCTATCTCTTTCACAAGGTAATTTTCAACGTCAGATACAGTCGATGCTGGCAGATAATCAAGCGAAACAATTTTCGATGATACTAAATGATCGGCAATCGATTCTGACGCAATTAAATGAATTGCAAGTTAAGCAAGAACAGCGGCTTGCGGCATCAAATAAAGAACAGTCGATTGCGTTTAACCTTTTTAGTGAAAAGCTTAGTCAACTGGTCGAGCAGAATCAGCGTCTGGTACAAAAACTGATCACTGACAATATACAGAATGGCACCAAACAGTTACTTGATGCAATTGAACGTAGTTTAAACCGCCAAAATCAATTTTTGATTGATAGTATTGGCCAGCTCACTCAATCGACTGATGAACGTTTAAAAGAAATCAGTGGCCAGGTCGACAAACGTCTTGCCGATGGTTTTAATCAGACGAACCAAACTTTCAATGATGTGATAAAACGACTGGCACTTATCGATAGCGCACAGCAAAAAATTACAGAGCTTTCGTCGAATGTGGTGAGCTTACAAGAAATTTTAAATGACAAGCGCTCGCGAGGTGCGTTTGGTGAAGTTCAACTTAACACGCTTATTGCTAATGTGATGCCTGCTACTCACTATAAACTGCAATATAAACTCTCCAACAATAAAATTGTTGATTGTCTGTTATTATTACCTCAGCCAACAGGAAAAATAGCGATAGATGCTAAGTTCCCACTGGAAAATTATCGCAAAATGAGCGATTTAGAATTGGCGCAGCCAACGCGTGATCAAGCACGACGTTTGTTTATTAAGGATATCAAAAAACATATTGATGATATTGCGCAAAAATATATTTTACCGCCAGAAACCTCAAGTGGTGCGGTGATGTTTATTCCCGCAGAGAGTATCTTTGCTGAAATTCACGGACATTTACCTGAGCTGGTCGAGTTGGCTCAGCAAAAAAGAGTCTGGCTGGTGTCGCCAACCACATTGGTTGCAATTTTAACCACAGCATCAGCCGTTGTTAAAGATGAGCAAACTCGTCAACAAGTGCATCTGATTAAAGAGCATATCACTTATCTTGCAAAAGACTTTAACCGTTTTCAGGAGCGAATGGATAATTTGGCTAAGCATATTGGTCAGGTAAGTAAAGATGTTGAAAATGTTCATGTATCTGCACGCAAAATATCGACCCGATTTGACAAAATTGAAAAAGTTGAATTGAGTGATGAAAGTCAAACGCCTAAAAAACGCATAGAAGAATTACACAGTATGCCATTTACTGCTGTTAGTGATAAAAATTCTGTCGGTTACGAAAGTTGATTATATATCAGCATAGCTGTGCCAAATTAAAGTCATTTATTACCTAGATAACACGCTATTTTGACGTTATAGAACACATATTAACCTATTGAAAATTGAGACTATTTGTCTGACATGGGCTATTAATGTGAGGTATTACTTATTTCTGAGAATAATCTATGTAAATTCACTAAATTTTCGGTGAATGGAGAAAATTCCTTCTATAGTTAAGAGTACGTATTGCGAATGAAAAGGGGTTTGAATTGTCCATTCCAAAATCGGTGATTGAACAGTTGGAGAACTGTGAAGTTACATATCAAGTGATTGAATTATCAGAATTTAATCATGCAAATAAAATTGCTGAATCACTCGGTGATGAGGCCGACAACTTACTGAGAACAGTGGCATTAAATAATTCGGCTGGCGACTTTGTAGCGGTACTCAGTCATTTTTCGCTTTTGGATATGCGCGCATTATCTGTGCAAAAAGGTTGCGAGTATGCGGTTAGTTCAAGCAAAAGAAAAAGCGAATTATCTAAGGAGGCCCATCTATTAAGCTTTCCGCCAATTGGAGAGCTTTGCAAAGCAAAGCTGATTGTTGATAGCAGTGTGCTGGAGATGTCTGAGGCGATTATTGAAAGTGGTAATCCTAGAGTTTTAATCAAGCTTCAGCAATCAGAAATTGCAAAATTGTTTGCTGATGCTGAAGTCTTATCTTTTGCTGCCAGCAAAGAGCGTCTATATGCTGGGCGAAACAAAGACGGTAATGAAGTTGATGTGAGTTTTACACCAATTCGATTGAAACAGCGGGTTAACGAAACTTTTGATTTACCTGCAATGCCTGAAATTGCACAAGATATCATGAAGCTAAGGGTTGACCCGAGTGCAGATGCCACCAAGTTGGCGCAAATAGTAAAGCGAGATCCTTCTCTTGCTGCGCAAGTTATTAGCTGGGCTAGTTCTCCATATTATGGTTATCAGGGGAAGGTTGACTCTATTGAAACTGCCATCGCGCGCGTTTTAGGGTTTGAACTGGTGATGAACCTGGCATTAGGTATCTCTATTGGTAAATCACTAAAAGTACCCATGGATGGTCCACTAGGGGTTCGGGAGTTTTGGAAACAAGCAATATATAGTGCCAGTTTATCTGAAAAGCTTTGCCGTACTATGCCCGTTAAACAACGCCCTGAGCGCGGATTAATTTATTTAAGTGGACTATTACATAATTTTGGACACTTATTACTCGGACATATTTTTCCCCCCCAATTTAATCTGGTTAATACGACTATCCTTGCAAATCCACAGATTGCCGTTGAAGATATTGAGCATTATGTGTTAGGTGTCACACATGAAGAAATAGGGGCTTGGTTAATGACAAACTGGCATATGCCAGATGAATTAATCGTTGCGGTCCAACATCATCATCAGGAACAGTTTTGGAGTAAGCATGCGGTTTATTCAAATATTGTGTTGATTGCCAATCGCCTGCTTAAACGATTAGGGATTGGCGATGCCACAGATACCCAGTTACCGCAGTCGACATTGGATCTGCTGGCAATCGATGAAGAAAATGCAGAATCAGCTTTACGAGACATCGAGCTAGAGTCTGAAACCCTTGATATTATGGCAAATCAATTGGTGGCATAAGCCGCGCTTTATATTTATTGGTAAAAAAAGCGTTTGTGGTTAACGGTATAATCTAAATGTACTGGGCTGCCCAATTGGTCGGACTAAATGTTTGTCGGTAATTATACAATTCTCCATGATCAATTTGTGTAACCGGTCATTCTGACTGGTTACAATTCAGTTACAATTCAGTTAATTTTGATAAGCTAATCAATAAGAGAGAAATCGTCATTTAACTTGTGCGATTTCTGTCGACAGTCGCTGTCTCATGTAGGCCATAAAATAGATACGTGATATAGTTGCATCATGAATTTGCTAACTGGACTCGATATGAAATCTTTCTGTGCTACCTTAATCATTTGTTTACTGAGCATTGGTTTATCTTTGCCGGTTTCCAGCGAATCAGCTAAAAAAGGTCGCTCACCATGCAAATTGATTTCAAGCAGTGAAGCGATTAGTCGCGCGAAACAGCAAAGCGGTGGCGGTAAAGTCGTGAGTGTCAAGTTGAACGCTAATGGTGCAGAATCTGTTTATCGTATCAGAATTTTAGTCGGTGAAAAGCGAATCAAAAATCTAACTATTAAAGCTTGTAAATAATTATGAAAGTACTAATTGTTGAAGACGAACTGCGTCTTAGAGAAAGTATCGTTGCTGCATTTAAAGCGGCAGGATTTGCTGTTGAAGTGGCAGAAAATGGTGAAGACGGTTTGTTTTTGGCTGAAGAATATCCAATTGATATTGCGGTCATAGATATTGGATTACCGGGGATGTCTGGATTAGAGTTAATTGCAAAATTACGCGAGAAAGGTAATCAACTGCCAGTGATAATATTGACAGCTCGCGATTCCTGGCAAGATAAAGTTGAAGGATTATCCACTGGGGCTGATGATTATATGGCAAAGCCGTTCCAGTTTGAAGAATTGCTGGCTCGCTGTAACGCATTATTACGCCGTTCGGCTGGTTATGCATCACCTACAATTAAATTTGCTGATATTGAAATTGACACTATGGCACAGGCGGTTACCAAAGCGGGTAAGTCGATCGAATTAACCGCTTATGAATATAAAGTACTGGAGTATCTCTTTCTTAATCCTAAAAAGGTCGTCTCTAAAACTGAACTGACAGAGCATATTTATGATCAGGATTTTGATCGTGACAGTAATGTGCTTGAGGTTTTTGTTGGTCGATTGCGTAAAAAGATTGACCCTAATCAAGATTTGAAAATTATACAAACCTTGCGTGGACAGGGATATCGGTTAAATCCTGAATTTTTAGAAAGATAATGAAATCCTGGTCACTGAAACGGCGCATGACGCTGGTGAGTGCAATCGTGCTGGTGATTGCTTTTTCGATTATCTATTTAATTACCAAGTCAGCCTATACGATTGCCAGTAAAACACGCATTCAGGAAAGTTTAACCGCACAAATTTATGCGCTAATGGCTGTTGCAGAAGAGCGAGATGGTCAACTAGGCTTACCAACTGAATTAAGAAATGATCGACTCAACCATCTAAACTCAGGATTGGTGGCTTATGTGCTGGATGTTGACGGTGATTTGATTTGGCGCTCGCGCTCAAGTGATACCTTTGGTGTATTGCCCAATATCAATTTTGATTATTCGATCACAAAAATTTCTGAAACTGATTTAGACAATAAACCCATGTTTTGGATAGGCGATCGCATTATCTGGGAACATGAAAATGGGATGGAAGGGCGATATTTATTTTTGATTGGAGAAAAGCAGTCAATTTTAAATGAAGCTGTTCGTAAATTTAAGCGCGAAGTGATTGTGTGGTTATCTATTACAGCAATGACTATTATTATCGTGTTTATTTATGTTTTAAACCGAACATTAAGGCCATTGCAAGAGGCGCAGTCTCAAATAGAATTAATTAGCGCTGGCGACGCAGAAAAAATCCAAGGTGATTTTCCAAAAGAACTGATCCCATTAACTTCGAGTATCAATCAGTTATTAGAAAGCGAACTACAACAAAAATCCCGTTATCGAGATACATTAGGGAATTTGGCACATAGTATTAAAACGCCGCTAGCGATTATTAAAAGTGAACTTAGTCAATTAAGCCCCGTTGCAGGATTAAGTGCTGAAGTAGCGGCGAATACGCCTGATAGCAAAATGGGTAGTAACCTTGCAAATACCGGTAAAATAAATTCTCATAAATTGAACACCAATAAAACAAGAGATTTACTTATCGCCCAAGTTGAGCGCATTGATGACATTGTGCGTTACCAACTGAATCGTTCGGTTGTTACTGCTGGTCAGACTCTGCGTCGTAAAGCGCCGATTAAACCCGATGTTGAAAAAATTGTTGATGCACTGAATAAAGTGCACAGCAGTAAATCATTGAAAATTA
The DNA here is from genome assembly GCF_040719265.1 of Aliikangiella maris. Classification (NCBI taxonomy): domain Bacteria; kingdom Pseudomonadati; phylum Pseudomonadota; class Gammaproteobacteria; order Oceanospirillales; family Pleioneaceae; genus Aliikangiella; species Aliikangiella maris. Next base: position 308,647 of record NZ_JBFDAH010000002.1, read on the forward strand.
CTTTTGAAGTTGACGAACAGTGCTTTTTTCCGGGAGATCGTGGTGATTTAATGGAGCTGGTGGGGAATTTGGCCGATAACGCCTGTAAGTTCGCAAAATCTTGCGTTGTTATCCGTGTATATAATCAGGGTAATCAGGTTGTGATTAAGGTTGAAGATGATGGTAGCGGAGTCCCCGAGAAAAAACGTACACTCATATTAGATAGAGGGAAAAGACTCGATCAACAAGCAGAGGGGCAAGGCTTGGGATTGTCGATTGTGATGGATATTATTAAAACTTATAAAGGTGAATTGATTATCGATCAAAGCATATTGGGTGGCGCGGCTTTTAGTTTAATGATTCCTTATTAAACGGCGCATCAGGCTTTGAAATTTTGCAATATGGTTATTGGCTCCATAATTATTTAGGCCTGTAAGTGCTTAGGTCTGTAAGCATTTAGGTTCATAAATATTTAGGCCCATAAATACTGGGAGTCATATTCAGGTTTTCAGTTAATTTACTGCTAATCGAGTATTGTGAGTCACTTTAGTGCGTCGGATTATCATGGTTATCACTTGTTAAAATGATGCATAAATCAAAACTGTAAAGATGACTGAAAATTCAACGCCAAATCGGCTTTTCAAAAATGGTTGGTATGGTAATATATCTACTTGTTTAAGTAGTAGGTGTTGATATTAGTCAAATGCGAAAAATCATTCATGTCGACATGGATTGTTTTTACGCCGCAATCGAGCAGCGGGATGATCCGTCACTGGCTAATTTACCGGTTGCAGTAGGCGGTAATCCTCAGTCAAGGGGAGTAATCTGTACCTGTAATTATGAAGCTCGCCGTTTTGGTGTTCACTCTGCGATGCCATCAGCACAAGCTGCAAGACTATGTCCTGATTTAGTATTTATTCGGCCCAATCTGGCAAAGTACAAACAAGAGTCTATTAAGATTCGTGAAATTTTTAATCAATATACCGATCGAATTGAACCACTATCCCTCGACGAGGCTTATTTGGATACAACCGATTCTGACCAATGTCAGGGAAGTGCGACCTGGATCGCTCAGTCAATATGTCAAAATATCCATAAGCAAACAGGCTTGACTGCTTCTGCGGGGGTTGCACGGAGTAAATTTTTGGCTAAAATTGCCAGCGACTGGAATAAACCGGCTGGATTGAAAGTTATTTTGCCACATGAAGAACTTTCTTTTATTGACCGTCTGCCAGTTAAAAAACTTTATGGCGTTGGTAAAGTAATGGCTGCAAAACTCGAGTCAATGGACATATTTTATTGCTTTGAGCTACGCCAGGTTCCATTAAATATATTACTTAAAAAATTCGGTAAAACAGGTAAATATTTATTTGACCTGTGCCGTGGTATTGATGAGCGTGAAGTGGAGTCACGTTCTTCACGTAAGTCGCTGAGTGTTGAGACTACATTTGATGAAAACATTTCTCAGTGGGAAACTTGTGAAAGTGAACTACACCAATTAATTTCTCAATTATCTCGTCGATTAGGTGATCCTCAAAAACTGGGTCATATTCGTAAGGTTTATGTAAAAGTTAAACAGGAAAATTTTTCATTACATACAGCAGAGTCTATTTCAATTGGTCTAGATGTACCACTGATAATCGCATTATTTAAGCGCCTTCGAAAACAATATCCTTCGCCCATACGATTGCTGGGCGTTGGTGTAAAATTTCCTGAAAATGCTGGAATGGTAAAGCATAAACAACTGGATATTCCTTTTTAATTAATATTTAATGACAGCCATTTAAGCAAATGTTTTTATTTTAAAGATTGTGACTTTTTATCCTTCTTTATTTAACTGCCCTTAGCTTTTTCCCATAAATTGACGTCCTAAATAAAAAAGAGTTGGAATCGTCAATAATAATCCGATAACAAATAATGGGCCTGCGATAAGAAATAATTTTGTATTAATATAAGCATGACTCAATAAATGATTTAATAAAAGGCTGTTTATCGGTAAATTAAGTAATAATGCACTAGTCAATCCTGGTGCGTAGTGGCGGGTAATAATACTGGCTAATAAATGCGGGAAAATGACATTTAATAACATTGCTAAAGAATAACCGGCTACCAGGTAGTAAATCCATTGATTTGATTTTTGGTAGATAGCAAAAGAACTGATTGCAATCGCCAGAAAGGTTAATATAAATATGGCAAAGTGAAATTCTTGTGGCGAAACTGCTGGGTGCCAGCGGGTATTATTTTTAGACCACTTGGGTAACCAGATAGCTTCTTCAACATTATGAATGATTGTTGCCAATAAAAATAAAAGGATTAGTGTGTTTAATGACATAAAATGGGGAACCGTTTATTCATCTAAATAATTGAGTAATTACTATTTTTGTTAGTTTTTTACATGGTTAAAAAGATTGGGCTGCGGATTAAGGATGCGTAGATTATGTCTTGATTGATAGAAAAATATTTGATTTGTATCAACAAATAATAGAAGAGCAAGAAAGATAAAAAATAATATGCATGAATGATGATGTGTATTGAATTATGAGAAATCAATTTAAGACGAATGGCGAGAGATAAACACAAGGGGATCTCTTGTGTCATTTATTGGCCAAAAAACAGAACCAAACGGTGTTGACTTGAGTAGTACACCTGGTGTGTCAACTTGCCATTCTTGCATCGCACTTTCGGTTTCTATTAAAACATCAACAATGCCTTGGGTTTGACCGCATTCAAACATTACTAAATCGCCAAGTTGAATTTCATGTCCGTCCAAGTATTGCATTAGATTGCTCATTAAAAAATGAATGTTAAAAGTCCAAAACCAATCATTCATAAATCGCTTATTTTGTGTTAAATTTTTTACCTATAAATTTAGGAAAGTTAACTTTCTGTATGAGAGTTCAAAAAAAATAAGCGATTATTGAATGCAACTTTTAATAATTAGAAGTTATCAGCTATTGTAGTCTTGCTGCGCCATCTAAACGAATTACAGAACCATTTAGCATTTGATTATCATTAATTTGCTCAACCATTTGTGCAAATTCATCGGCATAACCAAATCGTGAAGGAAATGGAATTTCGGCGCAAAGTTTAGTACGAATTTCTTCGGGGACACCTGCCATCATTTGAGTTTCAAAAGTGCCGGGAGCAATAGCCATACAGCGAATGCCAAACTGTGCAAATTCTCGTGCTAGTGGCAGCATCATACCCACAATAGCTGATTTTGTTGCTGAATAGGCGACTTGTCCCAATTGTCCTTCATAAGCGGCGATTGACGCGGTATGAATTATAACGCCACGCTGATCATTGACCGGCGTATTGGTTTGCATATGGCGCGCTGCTGCGCGAGTTAATAAGAAGCTGCCAATTAAGTTAATATCAACCACTTTTTGAAAATAATCGAGAGCCATTGGGCCTTTTTTACTGATTAGACGTCCCGCACCCAAGATTCCTGCACAGCCGACCGCCAGGTTTATGTGTCCAAATTTGGCTGCCGCTTGATCGACTGCACTATCAACTTGGTCTTCTTGGCTTATGTCTGTTTTAATAAAAATAATATTGTTTGAATGTTCCGCTACGGCTTTTGCTCCTTGTTCTTCATTTACATCTAAAATTGCTGCCTTGCCGCCCTGTGAAGCGATTCGTTTGGCAACTGAAAGACCTAAGCCTGAAGCGCCACCACTAATCACTGCTAAAGAATTTTTAAATGACATAGTATTGCGATCTCTTGATTAAAATTTGCCAGCAATTATAACAGCTAGTTTAAAGTATGCCTAAACTGATTACCGAAAAATTGATGATTAATTGATGACTAATTGATGATAGTTGCCTAACTATAATCGCTAAAGAGCAATAACGCTGGTGTCATCAAGTCATTTTAAAAGGTCAATGTTTTTTGCGGAAAAACTTTTGAAGAACTTTCTCTATCAATACGAAGTATGAAAAATCTTGAAAAAAATAGATTGCTCTGTTTATTTAATGTGATTTAAAGTTTTTGATATTATGATATTGACTGACGGTTTTGCTTTTTAAATTTAACTTATTTCAATCGATGGATATTGAATATAATCAAAACAATTTAATTAAAATAATTAAATTGAACCAAGCTGACAATCTTATGCATGGTTAAAAAATATAGTGTTAAATCATTGAGCTCAGGCTGTAATTAGAATTGAAGATTTCTGCTAATTCTTGAGTTCGCCAATTATTGAGTTCGCCAATTATGAGTCTGCCAATTATTGAGTTTGACTGGTTTTTGACTCGTTATCACAAGCTAGCCAAAAATGCTAAGGATTTGCGCTTTGTCGCCACTACGATTTTTACCGGGTAAAGAGCTTTTGTTTTCACGTAAAAAGATCTCGTTAATATCTTCTAATGTATCGTCGAGTCGGCAGTATTTTTTATCTTTCATTGATTGCATCATACTGGATGCAAAATATTCGAATTCGGTGTGCCATAAATGAGGGGTATTTGCCTGTTTCATACGGCGACTTATGCGACCTAAAATGCCATAGAGTCGAGGGGCATCATAAGATTTACAGTATTCTTGGATGACGTCTTTCATCATGGAAAATTCAGAAGGGGTTATTTTGATTGCCTCTTGATGAGCGAACTGTGGACTCATTGATTTCAAAATCACAGGTATTTGCTGAACAGACATAAAAATACTCCTATCGAGAAGTGGTTAGTTATTTGAAATAATTTCAGATAACAGGTGCCTTGAATCTTCACTTTCAATAAAATATAGGAAACGATTTAAATTAGTACAATATTTATAATGAAACAATCTCACTTTTATATATTTATAGTTGTAGTTGGTCTAATCGCGCCGAGTGTTAGAAGTAATGATTACCAAAAAGCGCTTATCGATTGCTATTTTGAACAAATCGATAAGGGCGATAATTCTCGTCAAGTTAATGAAGTCAAAGATTATTGTAAAGAACAGTTGCATCGTGAAATTGTTCAAAAACCAAACAAAGAGTTAACACCGCTCGACAAACGAATTATTAATGAAAGAACCGCATTAGAAAATCCCAATGTGATCACATCGCATAATCGTAATTATATGTTGCCTATTACCTATGCCAGTCATCCTAATAAAGCAGTGTATGAAAATGCTCCAGGTAAGTTGGATAAACTGGATAATTATGAAGCTAAGTTTCAAATCAGTTTTAAGGCACCAATTGCCCAGTCACTGATTAAAGATGACGATGTACTTTTCTTTGGATTTACTATTCAATCTCATTGGCAGATGTATAACAGTGATATTTCTGCGCCTTTTAGAGAGACAAATTATCAGCCTGAAATTTTTTATGGTTTCATTAATGATTTAAAACTGGGTGAGTGGACGAATCGAGTCAATATGATTGGCATTGAGCACCAGTCTAACGGCCGTTCACAACCTTTGTCACGTAGCTGGAACCGAATTTATGCGAATTTTATTTGGGAAAATGACCGTTGGATTATTGGTTTTAAACCTTGGTATCGTATTCCCGAAGATGAGAAGGAAGAGCCTGGTGCATCAGAAGGTGATGATAATCCTGATATTGAAAAATATATGGGCCATTTTGAACTGAGCACCTTATATAAATGGGAAGAGCAAACTTTCAGTTTGATGGTACGAAATAATTTACGTTCTGAAAATCGTGGCGCATTGCAATTAGACTGGACTTTCCCACTGGGGAGTCGTTTTAAAGGTTATGCACAATATTTTAATGGCTATGGTGAAAGTATGATTGATTACAATCATTCTATTGAGCGATTTGGTATTGGTATTTTATTAACTGACTTTTTCTAGTGTTGTCATTTAGGCGATTATTGAATTCAATAATCGCCTAGTAGTTGAGTCTACTTAAAATAAGAGTAATTTTGCGGCTTAATTGTTTTTGTCGCCAATTTATCGTTAAATTCAATAATGTAATTGAAATAATGTAACTTCAATATAGAAAATTAATGAAATTCACGAAGTTAATTTACTAGATATCCAGAGATTATATCTGAGCGCTATTTCACCGATTATTCTTCAAAAATAGCAGTGTAAACCTTACCATCTGTGTCGATATAACCACGATACATTCCTTTTGAGTTAAATGAGAAAACTGGTTGCCCTTTGGGAGATAGGCCAACGATTCCGCCATCACCTTTCATTTTTACCAGCTTTTGCATAATGACTTCATCGGCCGCTTGTTGCAGTGTGATATTCTTATATAGAACGCGCGCGCAAATATCATGAGCGACTGCTGCACGTATAAAATATTCACCATGTCCTGTTGCAGAAACTGCACAAGCATTATTGTCAGCATAAGTGCCTGCACCAATAATAGGAGAGTCACCAATTCTTCCATATTTTTTATTGGTCATGCCGCCTGTTGAAGTGCCGGCAGCAAGATTACCATGTTGATCAAGCGCGACTGCGCCAACTGTGCCAAACTTTTTATCGTCAGGCCAAACGGTATTTTGATAATTTAAAGCGTTGGCGTGTTTATCGGTTTTATCTTCTGATAATGCCGTTGCGTCAGGATCATTTTGTAATACTTCAAGTAACTGGTTCCAGCGTCTATCTGTTTTAAAGTAATCTGCTGAGACAATTTCCAGTTTTTGCTTTTTAGCAAAGGTGTCAGCACCTTCGCCGCTCAGCATAACATGCTTGGAGTGATACATAATTTCAGCCGCCAGCTTAATTGGGTTTTTTACGGTGGTAACACCTGATGCCGCGCCGGCGTTGAGCGTTTTACCTTCCATGATTGATGCATCAAGCTCATTTGTCTTATGATGGGTAAAAACAGCTCCTTTGCCTGCATTAAATAATGGTGAGTCTTCCATTATCATGATGGCTGCCTGAACGGCTTCGACACTTGTCCCTCCTTTTTTGAGTACGTCATAACCGGCTTCAAGTGATTCTTTCATTTTCGCATGGTAGGCCTTCTCGAGTTCGGGGGTCATATTACTTTTTAAAATGGTTCCTGCACCACCATGAATGGCAATGGCAATTGGGGCGGCCTTATCGTTTTGAGCTGTTTGCGCTTTTGCTTGAGTCGTTGTCATAATCGTTATTAAGCTGATTAATAATAGTTTAAGTTTCATTTTAGTCCCTTCTTTGGCACATAATAGATAAAATAAAGTAGCGTTTCACTTGGCGAATTGCAATAAAAAATCTAGTTATTTTAATGGCTTAGGTGAAGTACGAAGAAGAATTTGCATGTGAGTATAGCTTATATGCATGGCCACTCGTTAAAGCTCTTAGCGATAACAAGCTGCCATCATTCATCTTCAACAAATTATTTGATGAAAATCTCGACAAAAAATTTTTTGAGAAGACTTGAGGTAAGTAGGTATTCTATGGTTTTATGGGGCCCTAAACTTATCTGTTAATCGATAAGTGACCAATTAATTATCATTTTTAATAAAAAAACAATAATTTTAGAAAATAAAGTAGGAACAATAATGGCAACTCAACGTGGCGGTTTTAGTACTCGCATTGGTTTTATTCTGGCTGCCGCTGGTTCAGCAGTAGGTTTGGGTAATATTTGGAAATTTCCTTTTGAAGTGGGTGAAGGTGGCGGTGCGGCCTTTGTCGTAATGTATTTGGCTTTTTGTTTTATTTTATGTTTTCCGGTTATGGTTGCTGAAATCAGTATTGGCCGAAAAACGCAGCGTAATCCTGTTGGCGCATTTAAAAGTCTGGGTTTTAAACGGTGGTCAGTTATTGGCTATTTAGGATTGGCAAGCGGTGTGCTGATTTTATCTTTTTATAATGTTGTCGCAGCTTGGGCATTTGGCTATTTTATTGACATTTTATCTGGAACTTTTTCAATTGGCGGTGAAGCATTTGGTCAGTTTACAGCTGACTGGATAAAAGTTGGCGGCTATGGCTTAATTTTTATGGTTGGTACTGCTTTTGTGGTTTCCCGCGGAATTGCCGGCGGAATTGAAAGAGCCGCTAAAATTTTAATGCCGACACTGTTCATTATGATTATCGGGTTGATTATTTATGCTGTAACCTTGCCCAATGCGATGGAAGGACTAAAGTTTTACCTGGTTCCTGAATTTGATGAAATTACTGGTTCAGTGGTTTATTCTGCATTGGGTCAGGCGTTTTTCTCGCTATCTTTGGGAATGGGCGCATTAATCACTTATGGCAGCTATGTGGCTAAAACCGACAACATTGTTAGTTCCGCGGCATCGATCACTCTGGTTGATGTGGGGGTGGCTGTACTGGCTGGATTCATGATTTTTCCTTTTGTGTTTTCACAAGGCATCGAGCCTAACGGTGGTCCAGGATTAATTTTTGCGACCTTACCCGGGGTGTTTCAGTCCTTGGGTGGTATTCTTGGCGTAATCATTGGTGCGTTTTTCTTTTTATTACTGTCTTTTGCGGCATTTACTTCCACTATATCATTATTGGAAGTGCCAACGGCATATATGGTGGACGAACACAATATTGATAGACGTATAGCTGCTTGGCTAATCGCGTTACTGATTTTCTTGATTGGGATTCCCTCTATGCTCTCTTACGGCGCGGTTGAAGCGCTTGGTAACTTTGTTACCATGCCCGGTAGTGACACACCCATGCCATTCCTTGATTTTGTTGGTGTTATTGCCAATGATACTTTTCTACCGCTAGGCGGATTTATGATCGCTGTCTTTACGGCTTATGTTTGGCGCACTGAGAACTTTAATCTAGAAATAGCCGAAGGCGATGAAAGTATCAAAGGATCCTGGTTACAAATGTATGTCGATTTTGCCTTGAAATATGTTTGCCCAGTGCTTTTGGGAGCCATCTTTTTAGTCACAGTTGCAGATAAATTCTTTGGTATTAAACTCATGAGCATGATTTTGGGTTAAACTCTTGACAAAATAGAGTATCAATCGAGTTTTACTTTGTTGATACTCAATAAAATCAACATCTGGAGCCTGTTTTGAGACTGATATCGTTATTGATTCCTGCGCTCGTGTTAGGAATGAGCGGATGCAATGAAGAAGAAAAGAAAAAAGATCCGATTCCAATAGAAAAACCTCAACCGGTGTTTGAGTCAACCTATCAGGCTCGTCCTTCAGAAGAGATGATTATCTTTAACGCCACTATTTTGACCGGTACAGGTGAACGCCTGAATAATGCGGCCGTTTGGTTAAAGAATGGAAAAATTGAAAATATTGGGACTTCCATGGTTTACCCTGAAGGCATTAAGAAAATCGATGCTGGTGGTAAATGGATTACGCCCGGTCTTATCGATGTTCATTCTCACCTGGGCGTTTATCCTTCACCATCCCATGAAAATAATGCTGACGGAAATGAAATGACAGGGCCGGTGACCGCACAAGTTTGGGCTGAACACGGGGTATGGCCACAAGACCCAGGGTTTAATCTGGCTTTGCAAGGCGGCGTGACCAGTTTGCAGATATTGCCTGGCTCTGCCAATTTAATTGGTGGTCGCAGTGTTACCCTGAAAAATGTACCTTCAATCACCATGCAAGGCATGAAATTTCCTGGTGCGCCGTATGGCTTAAAAATGGCCTGTGGTGAAAATCCCAAGCGTGTTTATGGAAGAAAGGGCCGCGCGCCGATGACTCGAATGGGTAATGTGGCGGGCTATCGTAGTGCTTGGATAGATGCAAAGGCCTATCAACAAAAATGGGATGATTATTACGAAGCAGCACAAAACGGAGAACAAAAAGATCCACCCAAACGGGACTTAAATCTAGAATCATTAGCCGGTGTACTCAGTGGTGAAATCCTAGTGCATAATCATTGCTATCGTGCCGAGGAAATGGTAGTAATGATAGATATTGCCAAAGAGTTTAACTACAAAATTTCAACTTTTCATCATGCTGTTGAAGCATACAAAATAGCCGATGTTTTAGCTAAAAATGATATTTGTGCCGCAATGTGGGCTGATTGGTGGGGATTCAAACATGAGGCTTATGATTCTGTAAAAGAAAATGTCGCTATGGTTGAACGTGCTAAAGCTTGTGCAATTGTTCACTCTGACTCACCGATTGGCATTCAACATCTAAATCAGGAGTCTGCCAAGGCAATGGCGGCAGGAAATAAGCGCGGCGCTCAAATTCTACCTCAAGATGCCATTCGCTGGATCACGCTAAATCCAGCAAAAGCATTAGGTATTGCTGATCAAGTGGGGAGTATTGAGAAAGGAAAAATGGCTGACATTGTCATTTGGAATCAAAATCCAATGAGCGTTTATGCCAAGGCTGAGCAAGTGTACATTGATGGTGCGTTAATGTTTGATCGGCAAAATCTAAAATCGAATGCAGTAAGTGATTTTGACTTAGGCATTAAAGAGCCAGCAGGAGAGCGACTATGATTATGCGTAAAATAAAATTGAAGTCAATAGGACTGTTTTCGCTTACATGTATGATGGTTTGTTTGAATACAGGGCTTACTGCTAAAACTTACATTATTAAAAATGCAACGGTTTATACCGCAACCGCGAAGGGCGTATTACATCAGGCAAATGTCGTGATCGCTGATGGTAAAATTATGGCTGTTTCGCAGGATTCCATTTCTCAAGAAAGCATTTCTAATGGCGCTGACTCTCAAAATGTTATTTCACCAGAACTGATACAAGATGCCCAGATTATCGATGCTTCAGGTAAATTTATTACGCCAGGGTTGTGCAGTGCTGATACAAAAATTGGATTGGTAGAAATTAACGGTGTATCGAGCACCGTTGATTGGTCAACCAAACAGCAGGGTTTGGGCGCATCGTTTGATATTTCATCTGCGATTAACTTTAGTTCAACGCTGATTCCACAAAACCGAATTAATGGTTTGACGAGAGCGATTGTTCGGCCGTCAGCAAGTAATTCAATCTTTGCCGGACAAGGAGCGGTTATTGCATTGCAATCATCGCTTGATGGATTAATTAAAGCAAAGGCTTTTCAAGTTGCTGTGTATGGCGCTTATGGCGCACAAAAAAGTGGTGGCTCAAGAGCCGCAGCCATGCAAACGATTGATACAGCGCTAACTGAGGCCAAATATTTGCGGCAACACGAAAGTCGCTATTTACCAGGGTTTAATTGGGCCTTTAGTCAATCGGTTGCTGACTTAAAAGCGCTCTATCCGGTATTAGACAGAGAAGTACCTTTGATTGTTTCGGTTGAGCGAGCTGATGATATCGAGCGGATGATCGCGCTAGCAGAAAAGCATCAAATCAAATTGGTTGTTGCTGATGCAGGTGAGGCTTGGCGAGTGGCCAGCAAATTAGCAGCAGCCAAAGTGCCGGTTATTATTAATCCTCTTGATAATTTACCTCAGTTCGAATCTCTTGCTGTGCGAATTGATAGTGCAACCAGACTTTATCAGCAGGGGGTTAAACTGCTATTTAAAGGTGGCGGTTCTCAATCCGATGGCGGGACACATAATGCCTATCTGGTTAGGCAGTCGGCTGGCAATGCGGTTGCTTATGGATTGCCAAAGTCTGTCGCGATTGAAGCGATGACTATCAATATTGCTGAAGTTTTTGGTATCGAAAATTATGGCCAGATTGAAGTTGGAATGGATGCTGATGTTGTTGTATGGGATAGTGACCCACTTGAGGTTACGGCTAATCCAGACTGGGTGTTCATTCAAGGTGTTGAACAGGCGCTGGTATCTAGAGCGACTCGATTAAGAGATCGTTACTGGGAACTTAAAGGTAATCATCAGCAAGCATACATCTACTGATTCTATTTTTTTTTAAAAGCTGATTAATTTATACCAGGCAAATTAAACCAAAACTATAAACTCAATAATAAAAAGGTTGAATGCAGAATGACGGTTGATAATAAGAAACAGCCAACGTTGATTGATGCTTTAATTCCAGTCGCTATTTTAATTTTAATGTTATTCGGTGCAGTAAAACTGTATGAGGATAACTCTTCTTATGGGCCCAATCAGATTGCGTTGCTGTTGTCGGCTGCGGTGGCTATGCTCATTGGATATAAAAATGGTTTTAGCTGGAAAGAGTTGGAAGAGGGAATCGTTAAGGGGATTTCGATGGCACTTGGTGCTATTTTAATTCTCTTGATGGTAGGTTCATTAATTGGTACTTGGATTTTAGCCGGCACCGTACCAACCATGATTTATTATGGACTGCAAATTCTCGATCCTGCATTTTTTTACGCGGCAGCTTGCCTTATTTGCGCGTTGGTTTCTATTAGTATTGGTAGCTCTTGGACTACCGCTGGAACGGTAGGCGTTGCCTTAATCGGTATAGCATCAGGACTTGAGCTATCGGTTGCAATTGCGGCAGGTGCCGTTATTTCTGGCGCATATTTTGGTGATAAAATGTCACCGCTTTCTGATACAACAAATTTGGCTCCAGCCGTTACCGGTACAGAATTATTTATTCATATTCGGCATATGGCCTGGACCACTGGCCCCAGTATTTTAATTGCCATTTTTCTTTTTTTGATTATAGGGTTGACTGAAAATTCATCTGCAACAACTGCAGGATTGGATACAACACTAAGTGTCATCGACAATCATTTTAATATATCGATATTATCCTTAATCCCGCTAGTAGTTGTTTTAGTGCTGGCCTATAAACGAATGCCGGCATTTCCAACTTTAATGATTGGTGCCTTGCTCGGTGGGATTTTCGCTATTGCATTTCAACCAGCATCGACAGAAAAGTCAGTTGAAGATTCGATTTATAGTTGTCAGGCATCAACTAAGCAGTCCATCAAGTCTTGTGAAGTTTTAAGTGTTGATAGGGAGAAAACTCAAAATGGACAAAACCAATATGTGGTTACTTTTGATGTGCGACCAGAATTTAGTTTTGCCTTTACCTTAAGTAAAACGCTCGACTCTGATAAATCACAGACTATATCATTATCTAAAAACGGGCAAGAGGTCATTATCGAACTTGAGCGCCGCAGTTATTGGGTTAACGCGATTGACGCCGTTTGGCGGGTAATGTCTGGAGGTTATAAGTCTGCAACAGGTGATGCATCTGTTGATGAGTTGCTTTCTCGCGGTGGGATGGAAAGTATGCTTAATCCGACGGTTTGGCTAATTCTTTGTGCCATGACATTTGGAGCCGTGTTGGAAACGGTTGGTCTGTTACAATGTCTGGTCAACAGCGCTTTACATTTAGTTAAAGGTACGGGATCGTTAGTTATTACCGTCATTGCGACCTGTATTGGTATCAATATTATTGCAGCCGACCAATATATAGCCATTGTGTTACCTGGTCGAATGTATCGGGCAGAGTTTAAGCGGCGTAAATTACATCCTAAAAATCTCTCACGAGTTTTAGAAGACTCTGCCACTATTACTTCACCGTTAATTCCCTGGAATACTTGCGGCGCGTTTATGGCCAGTACGCTAGGGGTTTCAACTTTTATTTATTTACCTTTTTGCTTTTTTAATTTAATCAATCCGATTGTTTCTATTATTTATGGCGTAACGAATTTTAAAATTGAAAAAATTAAAGAGTAAAAAGTACAAAATATTTTGCCAATTCATTAGGATTTGAACATGAAAAAACTCTATTCAATATTGGGAAATTCTCAAAAGCTTGATGGCGGAGCCATGTTTGGTAACGCACCAAAAGCAATGTGGCAAAAATGGGTGCAAGTCGATGAACTTAACCGCATTGATTTGGCCTGTCGAACTTTGCTAATCAAAGAAGAGAGTCGAAATGTGTTGTTAGAAGTCGGCATTGGGGCTTTTTTTGATCCGCAATATAAAGAAAGATATGGTGTTGTTGAGTCTGAACATGTATTACTAGACTCACTGGCCAGTGTGGGATTATCGCATGAAGATATCGATGTGATTGTTCTATCTCATTTGCATTTTGATCATATTGGGGGATTATTACCGCAATGGCAGCTAGAGAATGAGCCTGGATTATTATTTCCCAATGCGCAAATATTAATTGGAGAAGAGGCTTGGGAGCGTGCTTACAACCCTCATCCCCGTGATAGAGCATCATTTATTCCAGAAATTTTATCGTTACTTAAGTCACGAAAAAATGTCCATTTGGTTGATAGTAAAACTCACTCTTTGCTGGGGGATGATTACTGTTTTCATTTTTCGTCTGGACATACGCCAGGGATGATGTTGACCGAAATCAAAATGCCTGACGGGCCGATTGTGTTTTGTGCTGACTTAATACCTGGTGAGCCTTGGGTGCATATACCTATTACAATGGGATATGACCGCTGTGCTGAAAAGTTGATTGATGAAAAATCCCAGCTTTTGTCTGATTTATTTGATAGAAATGGCCGCCTATTTTTTACACATGATGCCAAAACAGCACTTGGCAGGTTGGGAAAAAATGAAAAAGGTCGTTATTGTCTAACTGAAAGCTTTGCTGAACTGAATTCTTTTCAAAGCTAACGTTTTGATTTTTATAAGTTTTATAAAAAAATGCAAAAAAACTATATTTTTGTGGAACTAACAATGTTTGAGTGAGTCTGAGTTATTAGAGAATTTAACTCCCCCTTACGGTTGTTAGTTAGGCAGTCGGATGTCCTATAGGGTTCAACCCCATTGAGCTTGAAGGCAGAATCTCCGATATAGTTTAAGCCACCCTTTACCAGGTGGCTTTTTTTTGCCTGTCATAAAGTTTCTAGAATTGACTTGCCGGTCAAAATGACTAAATAGTGCGCTGAATGACTAATAGTACTTTTTACAACCCTAGCAAATCACACCATTTAGGTAATTTGGATATGGCACTATTATTGCTACATTCAGTTAAGTTAATTCAAAAGACAACAAATAATTAGGAAAAATTGATGAAAAATCTGAAGCTGGTACTGGCATTGGGGATAATGGTTGGAACTTCGGTTTCTTTAGTTAAGGCATTTGAGCAAAATATAAAAGCGACTGAAAAGCGAGAACTATCGACACATGAAATTCAACAACTAGTGATAGAGGCAGGCGCTGGTTCTCTAAGGGTAGAAGGCAAAAAAGGAATTAAACAAATCTATTTGTCTGCAGATATAAATGTTGAGTCTGGTAATTATGAGCTATCGCTCGAACGTGAAGGAGAAGTAGCGCGAATTATTGCCAATCCTAATTTAAAGAATAAAAACTATTGGGGCGTTGATTCTCCTTATATTCATGTTACCGTGCAAGTACCCGCTTATTTGAATGTTAAAATTTCAGATGGGTCGGGAGATATTGCAATATCAAATATTGCAGGCGCACTTGAACTTTATGATGGTTCTGGTGATATACAGGGGGCAGACCTATCAGGATCTGTGGTTATTAAAGATGGTTCAGGTGAAATTCGTTTGAAATCTGTCGGCGAGCTAAATATTAATGATGGCTCTGGTGAAATGGATATTGTTCAGGTTAATGGAAGCGTTAATATTATTGATGGTAGTGGTAGCCTTCAATTGATAGACGTCAATGGTGATGTAAAATTAAATGATGGCTCAGGCGAAATTATTGTTAAAAATATCAATGGACATGTAACTATTAAAGATGGCTCTGGTGGGATTGAAGTAAAATCGGTCGAAAAAGGGTTGACGATTCTTGATGCAGGCAGTGGTGGGTTATCAATTAAAGATGTTAAAGGTGATATTGAAACCCGCTGATTGAAGAGCCCTGGACAAATACTTGCACAAATAAAAGTAAAGCGATTTGCCCGATATTCTTCGGGCATTCATTGAGTTGGCACTGTTTTTCGCTTATCAGGCATTTTTGTTTTTTTCGTCCCAAAGCATCGGTTCCCACAGTTCTATTTTGTTTCCTTCAGGATCCATAATCCAGGCGAATTTTCCATTTTCATGTGATTCTGGTCCATCGACAATTTCAATACCCGAATCAGTTAATTGATTAAGCATTTCATCGAGATTATCGACCCGGTAATTGATCATAAAAGGTGAGTTACTCGGGCTAAACCATTGACTATCTTTGTTTGCTAAATGCCACACGGTAAGACCTTGATCTTCCGATTTATCATCTGACCATTTTAAAATGGCCCCACCAAAATCGGCTAATGGCATTCCAAGATGTTTTTCATACCAAGCTGCCAGTGCCTTATTGTCTTTTTTGCTTTTAAAAAATATACCACCAATTCCCGTCACTTTTGCCATAAATGCCTCGCTTGCTGGAATTAAAATTCAATAATGAAGTAACATCTGATACTTAATTTGTTTGCTTTGTAATCAATAGAATGCTTATGTTATTGCAAATTGTAGGCGCTGTCTATGACAGCTCAAATGAGAACATTTGCTAATCGATAACGGTTAGATTATTAATTGCTTAATGTTTGAACTGCTAGCATACAGTATTCTTGTTGTACTTATGGATAAAGTCGTTGCTAGTATTATGAATGATTGAATGACCCTAGTTAATTTGTTAGATGGTGACTGTCAGGTTTCATTGTCTGAGTAATCTACAGATATCATAATTGGATTCAACCTTAGATGATTGCGAATATTAGGTGATTTAAAGTGATCGCATGTATAATGATTACTTTTCATTAAAAGTGTTTGTAGGTTAATCGGCTATTTAATCTGAATATTTGGTTGCGTACTTTTGCAAGTTGAAGTCTATAAATTGTTTATAGGAGTATTATAGACTTTTGGGTATATTTAGGTTATTTCGGGATTACACATTCATTACAACTTACATCCAATACAACTTACATCCAATACAACTTAAATAGTTTTAGTTGTTTTTAATAGATAGTATAAAATTTTTTAGGAGTGACTTTTATCAATGAGAGTGATCACCTTCGGTACATTTGATATGCCACATATTGGTCATGTAAAGATATTAAATCGTGCTCGCGAATTAGGTGAGCGTTTGATTGTAGGAGTATCTTCTGATGCACTCAACTTATTAAAAAAAGGACGTAAACCGATATACTCACAGCAGGAAAGAATGTTTTTAGTCCATGCATTTAAAGGCGTCGATGAGGTATTTTTGGAAGAATCACTTGAACTTAAGCGCGAATATATTTTACAACATCAAGCTGATATTTTAGTCATGGGAGATGACTGGCAAGGAAAGTTTGATGAATTTTCTGATATTTGTCAGGTGATTTATTTACCTCGAACGCCGTCTATTTCCACAACTTCGGTGATTGAAGTTGTGAAAACTAATCGACTTGATGAAAGCACTTTAAATCTGCTTGAAAATAAATAAAAATAGTTTTTATTAAAATAAATGAAGAATATTTTTTTTAAATATCATATAAAGCCAGATACTTAAAAAACTTTTCTTTTAATTCCTGCCGCAGCGAGTATTTTGGTTGCCAGTTCTTCAACTGATCGCGTTGTTGTATTGAGGTAAGGAATTTTTTCTCGACGATAAAGTGATTCTACTTCTCTTACTTCAAATTGGCACTGCTTGAGTGATGCGTAACGTGAGTTCGCCCGTCGCTCAGTGCGTATTTCATGCAATCGACCTGGATTGATAGTTAGGCCAAAAATTTTATTTTTTTGTTTAGTAAGGGCGGCTGGTAGTTTGAGTCTTTCCATGTCGTCTTCAGTAAATGGGTAGTTGGCCGCTTTAATACCAAATTGCATTGCCATATACAAAGACGTTGGCGTTTTTCCGCATCGCGACACTCCAACTAAAATTACATCGGCTTTATCGTAATGTCTGGTCGATATTCCGTCATCATTATTGAGTGCAAAATTAACAGACTCAATTCGAGAGTCATAGGCTTTTCCATCGGTGAGGGAGTGGGTTTTGCCGACACGAAAGCCAGAGGTTTCGCCTAATTCTGTTTCTAATGGTCCGATAAAGGTATGAAAGAAATCCAGTACCAATGCGCCACTCGATTGTATAACACTGCGAATTTCTGGGGTAACAATGGTATCAAATACGATTGCACGTAAACCAGACTCCTGTTCAGCGTCTTGAATAATCTTGCAAGCATCCTTTGCTTTATCTATATTATCGATGAAGGGAATGGTCATTTCATCAAATTCGACATTTTCGAATTGAGATAGTAATGATTGACCAAACATTTCGGCGGTAATACCGGTTCTGTCCGAGATAAAAAACACCTTCCGTTTCATATTTGTGTGCCCTTGAAGTAAAATACCCACTCTAATATTGGGTTGAATTTAAACATGCTAAATGAATATCGGCAAGTGTCATAACATTAGCATTAAAATTAAAGATCTTAGGAGTAATTGACTGTGCAAGACTTCGTGCTTTGGTATAACGGCTTAGGAATGAATGATGTTGATCGAGTTGGTGGTAAAAATGCCTCTCTCGGTGAAATGATCAGTAATCTGAGCAACATGGGCGTAAGTGTTCCTAATGGGTTTGCGACGACAGCTGATGCATTCCGTGACTTTATGGCGCAAAGCGGATTGAATGATAAGATTCAAGCCGAACTGAAGGCTTTAAATGTTGAAGATGTTGATGCTTTAGCGGTTACTGGTAGTAAAATCCGTCAGTGGGTTATCGATACCCCTTTCCAACCCGAATTAGAAAAAGCCATTCATGAAGCTTATATTCAGTTAAAAGGCGAAGCAAATGACGAATTTGCTGTTGCTGTACGTTCATCGGCAACTGCCGAAGATTTACCTGATGCTTCTTTTGCTGGTCAGCAAGAAACTTTTTTAAATGTTCGTGGGTGGGAAAATGTCAAACTGGCATTAAAAGAAGTGTTTGCCTCTTTATTTAATGATCGTGCGATCTCTTATCGGGTTCACCAAGGATTTGCGCATGCGGATGTTGCATTGAGCGCAGGTGTGCAAAAGATGGTGCGCAGTGATATCGCAGCCAGTGGCGTGATGTTTACTATTGATACCGAGTCTGGATTTTCTGACGTGGTGTTTATTACTGGAGCTTATGGTTTAGGTGAAACGGTTGTGCAAGGGGCGGTCAACCCTGATGAATTTTACGTGCATAAGCCGACATTAGCAGCTAATCGTTCGGCGATTGTCAGAAAAACAATTGGTGGTAAAGCGATTAAAATGATTTATACCGATGATGAAACTCACGGTAAATCAGTTGCCACAGTTGATGTTGAACCCGCGCTGCGTCAACAATTTTGTATTACACCTGCGGAAGTTGAAGAATTAGCAAAACAAGCAATGATTATTGAAAAACATTATCAGCGTCCAATGGATATTGAATGGGCAAAAGATGGTGCAGATGGCAAGCTTTATATTGTTCAAGCCCGACCTGAAACTGTCAGAAGTCGAGATGATTCGCGGATAATCGAACGTTATGTCTTAGCAGAAACTTCTGAAATTGTTGTTACTGGACGAGCTATCGGTCAAAAAATTGGAAAGGGACCTGCAAAAGTTATTTCTGATTTGTCTGAAATGTCTAAAGTTCAACCGGGTGATGTACTGGTGACAGATATGACCGATCCTGATTGGGAACCTATCATGAAGCGTGCATCAGCCATTGTTACTAACCGTGGCGGTCGTACCTGTCATGCAGCAATTATTGCACGCGAGTTGGGTATACCTGCTGTTGTTGGCTGTGGCGATGCTACAGATACCATTAAATCAGGTCAGGAAATTACTGTTTCTTGCGCCGAAGGTGATACAGGGAATATTTATTCAGGATTACTGGAATTTAACATTAATAACAGTGAAATTGATGACATGCCTGATCTGCCATTTAAGATTATGATGAATGTTGGTAATCCTGATCGTGCTTTTGATTTTGCCCGACTACCGCATTTTGGTGTTGGTTTGGCGAGATTAGAATTTATCATCAATCGAATGATTGGCGTTCACCCACGCGCGCTTCTCGAATTTGATCAACTTGAAGATGAAGAGCTCAAGCAAACAATTACTGAAACGATCGCCGGATACGACGATCCAGTGAGTTTTTATGTTGAAAAACTGGTTGAAGGTATATCAACGCTAGGAGCCGCTTTTTCACCTGAAAAAGTTATCGTGCGTATGTCTGACTTTAAATCAAATGAATATGCGAATTTGATTGGTGGACATTTATATGAGCCCGAAGAAGAGAATCCAATGCTTGGTTTCCGAGGGGCATCAAGATATATTTCTGCTGAGTTCGAACAATGTTTTGAGCTCGAATGTCGAGCAATTAAGAAAGTTCGTGAAGTGATGGGATTGACCAATGTCGAAATTATGATTCCATTTGTACGCACGGTTGATGAAGCCGCACAAGTCATAGAGTTACTCGCCAAATATGGTTTAAAACGTGGTGATAACGGGCTGCGCGTGATTATGATGTGTGAGCTTCCGTCAAATGCATTATTGGCAGATCAGTTTTTAACTTATTTTGACGGTTTCTCTATTGGTTCAAACGATTTAACTCAGTTAACCTTGGGACTTGATCGTGACTCAGGTATTATTTCTCATTTATTTGATGAAAGAAATGCGGCGGTTAAAAAATTGTTAAGTATGGCAATTCAGGCCTGCCGTAAAGCGAATAAATATGTTGGTATTTGCGGTCAAGGACCTTCAGATCATCCAGACTTAGCCAAATGGTTAATGGAGGAGGGAATTGAAAGCGTGTCGCTAAATCCAGACTCTGTTTTGGAAACCTGGCTATTTTTGGCGAATAAAGAAAAATAACCTATTGGCGTTAAACGCTCGATCTTGATACAACGGTTTCATCAAATAATATATTGATGAAACCGTTTTAGCTTTTATTTGTCAGTGTTGCTTTTTTGCCCATTGAATGTACTTTACCATTTCAGGCTGTTGCAACAACGCTTCTAGTGTATTCAAGTCTCGTCCTAACTGTTTTTCTGTAAATCTTTTATGAATATAGTTATGGCAACTTCGACAAATATTAATGCCGTTGTGTTTCATTTCAAAAGCAGTGTAATGCTTTTTAAACCATTTATTGGTGTGGCAACTTTTAGGGATTAAATGGTGAAAAGTTAATGGTAATTGTCGAGAACATAATTCGCATGTTTTTAAATCAGTCATTTTGCCCTAGTTTGGATAAGAGTTGTTGTATATCTAAATCAATTTTATTGAGAGAAGCTTTCAATTGTTTTCGCGATTTCATTAGTTCTCTAATATTTTTGTTGGATAATTTCTTGGTGCCAAAATAAAGTGGCGGATTAAGGTTATAGTCATTTTGTTTGATGACAGTATGTGTTGCAATACAATAATCAGGCATACTAGCCTGCTGATCTCCACTCAGTGACGACTGAATCTGATACAAGTATTGACCTGAAATTTCAGTGGTTTTTGCCTGAAACTGCACTGTTTTTTTGTGATACTGAAGTTGTTTATTAATTTGACTATTGCAGAAATCATGATAAATTTTCGATATTTTAAGTATCTGCTTATCATCAAATGTGTTTAATCTTTTGGATGGTGTAAAATAGTTTTCGGCATTAATAAATAATATTTCTTTGTTACGCTTATCTTTTCTGAGTATCAGAATGGCCGCATTTATATTTCTCTGATAGAAAGACTTAGGTGGCAAATTGATAATACAGTCGATGAAATTATTTTCAATTAACTGTGTTCGGATTAATTTTTCCTGCTCTCCGCGAAATAAAATGCCTTGAGGTGAAATGATGGCCATTCGCCCTTGATGCTTTTTTAGTGATGCCAAACCATGGAGTAAAAATGCAAAATCTGCTTTATTAGCTGGTGGTAAACCTAAATTAAAGCGATTCAAATTATCTTGAAAATGCTCCGTTTCCCGCCAATGATCGATTTTAAAAGGTGGTGCGGATACGACTACATCAAATTGACGTAATTGATTTTTTGATTCTTTATACGCTGGCGCGGAAAGACTATTACCGATATTGATTTCAAAGTGGTTGATGCCATGCAAAATGAAATTCATTTTTGCAATTGCTCCAATTTGCTGTTTGGCTTCTTCTCCAAAAAAGTGAGGTAAATCCATTTTTTCTCTCTTATATTGACTAAACTCAGCCACTTTAATCATTAGCGATGATGTGCCACAAGCAGGATCATAAATGGACTCTTTACCGGTTGGCTGAATGAGTTGTTGTACTAAGCCACTGATTGCAGTTGGCGTATAAAAAATAGCGACGTCAGGGATAGTTGAATTAACTCTGTCAATAATGGTTAAAAATACTTCACAAAGCATTTGCGGTGAAGAGTTTTTATTTGGAGACGGAATTTGGTGTAACGATTGCAGCATTGCTCTGAATAATTTATTTGCTTTAGCAAGGTCGAGCGGAAGTGCTTGTCTGAAATCAATATTAGATAACAGTTGATTGGACATTGCACGATCTTTTGATTTTTGATTTGATGCTTGAGTCGGCAATAAAAAGTTCAAATTATCTAATTCGGCTAGACATTGATTAAGTTTGTCTAAGATCAAATGCTCAGGCTGTTCGAGAATTTGTTTAATTAACAAATGCTTATTAGCCAAAATCTTGTGAGTTGCTGTTTCATTCATTAACTTTATGAAAACCAGCGAAATAAAGTAAGGGTATCCATTTTCTAAGCGAATAGTTTCGCTTAGAGTCTGGTTCACTTCCCAAATATCATTTATAAATTGGTCAAGTTTACTGAATGGCATAAGTGACTTCCATTTTATAAGAGGGTACTGTCGTTTAATAAATCGAATGCTATTTGGTGCATGATTTGTTTTGAGTTATCGATTAGTTCGCGATAGGTTTGTTGTTCTTCTTCAATTTTTTTATCTAATGCTAGTATTGAGGCTTGATGGTGCTTCGAAGTGATAAAACATGGGGTTAATTCAAGTGTTTTTCGACGAATACTTTTAGTGATAGAGCCTTCTGCATGCTGAATAAAATAATCTTGTGCTGGTAGTTGTTTGAGTTGCCAAGCTAAAAATGCAGGTAAAATCACAGATTGATATATTGGCTTTAATCGTAAAATATAAAAGTAAGGTGCACAAACAAGCTGTTGTTCAGGTGTTTGCTTAAAGAAAGAGACCGTAAAGTGTTTGCCTCTCGCACTTATTAAAATATCATCTTTTTGTAAAAAATTAGGTGCTTTTTTACCTGTTAAGTGTACTTCGGAAAAATGAGACCAATTTATTTCACCATTTTCAGCAACATCCTTCATTTGAATGCAGTAAATATTAGAATTACTAGTTTCCGGGATTTTACCTCTAAAGGGGTAACCTGCTGATAATTCGACTATTTCAGATAAGATCATAATAATAGAAATTGCATAAACAATAATGATGTAAATAATAGTTGACAGAAGAAAAATGTCAATATATATTATGCATAAAACAAAATGATGCAAATGTATAGATGTATGATATATAAAGATAAACAAATAAACAAATTTAAGGCAATACCCGAAAAGGTAATAAACATTCAAAAATTTTTGGAAAAATATTTGTTAAGATAAAATGCAAAGAAAAAGAAATGTGAATACACAAACGATATGAAGATTAATGTAAGAAAGAGAAAAGAACGAGCTGAAGAATGAATGTATTCACAACGAATACTAAGTAAAGCATAAAATAGAATGCAAAGTTGGAGCAGCTCCGTTAAAAATAAAGAAATATTATAATGATCAACTTGAAATTGATTTTATGATTTTGAGCAATTGAGTCACAAGGTAGAAAAAATAAAAAGTATACTTAAATATTTTAGATCGAGCTCAAAGAGTTCGTGTGATTATAAATTTTATTGACTAAGAAAAGATTATATTGATCAAAGATCAACTGTAATCGGTATTCAGTTTGTAGCAGCATTATTTCAACTTATTAAATTAGCAAATAATCTGTAGGTTAATGTCGAACCTATTTGTAAGTTATTAATTTATAGTAATGAAGCGCCGTAATATTTTTAAGTTAATTACTGCGTTTATCAGACAAATAAAGATTTGGGTAAATATAAGGCGGTAATCAATATCCTATAGCGTCTATGGGAGTGTTGATTGAAGTTGTTAACATCAAAAAGTATTCGTTTAAAAAGAACGATATAATTTATATTTGAATGTTAAAAAAATGTTAAGAGCGCTATCCCAACAACATTATTTATGCTAACCTCTCGGTTGCTTGTTGTTGGAAATTTCTTTCAGCTTGCTCACGGTAATAGAGTGATTTTGTAGCCAGAGCAAGCTTGATAAGTAACCGCCAACCCCTATGAACAATAGTGAACATAGAAGTTAGCGGCCCGTCTAAGGTCGAGGGTGGCAGCCCTCAGTTATAGACTGGCCATAGTCAATCTACACAGGAGATCAACTATGACGTCTTGCTATTATATAACGTCGTGGCTAACAACGCGACCCCAGATTCTCAAACCCTCAAATAAATTAGGGTTTATTTTCAATATTTTAATCCGTCGATTAACTTTTTGCTTTCTTTATAGAGAAACTTAGATCAATTAACCGTTTTTACGTTTCAAAGTAGACAATTTATTTCTGATTAAAGTATTCACACCTTTTTGTGTATTGCTCTAATTGAAGCTATTTGTCTATTTTTACCCTGTTTGAGAACTGGGGAAGCGTGGGCTGATGGTTAGTTGTAAAAGTTTCTAGCACTTGCACCAAAAAACAGTAATTGTTTCTGGTCATTTGAGTGATCGCCATTCTTACTCATAGGCTGTATGGCCAGTTTTCTATTGAGACACTTTCTGGTCAGGAAAGTGTGTTGTTATTAATAAAAGGAACTGTTAAATAAATGGCTAAAAGAAATCAACTGATTCAATCATTAATTGAAGCCAGAGACATTGCCGGAATTTCTGCTGAATATCTGATGACTTTTTTGAAATTTTTAAAGTCTGAACGAGAACAACATCTACTATATTCACTCTGCTGCAATTTTCACCGAGTAGAGCACACATTAGAAATCGAATTAATCCACTTAGGGATAGATATAACATCGCGCACCTATCAAGCGGACTCATTTAAAAATTCCATCTATGTCGATGTCGATTTTGTTGATGCAATCACAACCTTTTTAAAAGAAAAAGAACTTGATCGAATCAAAAATCGATTTTCTTAGTGATACGGTATTAATATTTAATCAATTGTGCTGCTCGGACTCTCTATCACTTATAAATTATTTAAGCGGTAAAGCTTTATTGGGGGCTTTTTATAAAGTAGAAACTTATTATTGGATTAAATAGCCTTGATTTTAGCAATAATTTTATTGAGTTTAATCAAAATGTACTTATCGAATTTTATTGCTTAGTCATTAGCAATTAGCTACTATTCGGCTGGTCGTCGCCGACGATATTTAATAAATTCGATTGATGACTTATTGAGATTCTAAATACGACTCAGGGAGATATTTAGTAATTATTTCTTTCAGTTCGCCATTTTCATGCATTTCAATAATGACTGATTCGAACTTTTCGATGATGTCGGCATAGTGTGAGGATTTACTAATACAAAGGTTAAATGGAACTATCGTAAAAGAGTTTGGTAAAATTACAAGCTCGTTATTATAACCTAGCTTCTGACTGTAGTAAGCTTCTTCGAGCCTACCATGAATGATTACATCAATTCGATTGGCGACAACCATTTGCAGTAACTGTTCTACTGTTCTGGTTTCAATTAATTCAATTTGGGATAAATTTTCTTTTGCCCAGCCATTACCTAAATTGGTCCCAACTCGAAAGCCTTTTAATTGTAATGGGGTACCAACTTGTTTTAGTTCTTCTATTTTGGGATGATCCTTACGTGTCATTAATGTTACTTCCCAATTAGCAACAGGAGTCGCATTCACATAGGTATATTGACGTCTTTCTGCTGTTGGTACGGTAATAAAGCCGTCGGCAAGATTGTTCTTTACAAGTGATTGAGCTCTTACCCAAGGAAGTCCTGTATGAGAAACCGGAATTTTTAGTTTATACACAACAGCAGCGTCAATAATATCGATTAAGATACCTTTCATATTACCATTTTCACGCCAGGAAAATGGCGCAAAGGCTTCATAGTAGACCATTTTTAAAGTTGGCTTGAGACTTGTTAGCTGTTTAGATTGTTCTGCAGAAATGACTACTGTATTGATAAGTAAGTAAAAAATAATCAATATACGCGCACAAAACTTCATGTAGATGATCTAATATTTGGCCGGACTGTTTTGTTCGGGGGCGGTTTTGGGAATTTCAATCGTAAAACAGCATCCTTTAGCGGGTGTATTGTTTTTTACTTGAATAGTACCTCCTAAAGTTAAATTAACTATATTGTAAACAATATTCAAACCCAATCCGGTGTCAACTGTACGTGAACCCGTTGTAAAAAATGGATCGAATATTTTTTTTAAGTTATCTGGCGGTATACCTTTTCCGTCATCCGCGTAAGTTATCGTGACTTGCTCTGAGTTACTGGATTCTTTTATTCTAATTTGAATTTTACCTTCATCTTCCGCTGAGTAGGCATGCCGAATGGAATTGTTAATTAAGTTAGTGACTATCTGGTTGATAGAACCAGGGAAACTATTCATTTCAATTTTTTTCAAACAGTCAAATTGTACTTTTATTTTAGGATTTTTAATTAAAGGCTCCGTCACAATAATGACTTCTTCTATTAACTCACCCAATTCAAAATTACGACGCTGTGAACTGGTTTGATCGACGGCTACCTGCTTAAAATGTCCCATTAACTCTACTGCGCGAGCCAGGTTTTTACTTAACAATATATCTGCTTTTTCATTGGATTGAATAAATTTATCTAAGCTGCTTTTAGTGAGCTCACCCATGTTAAACTGGTCTTTAATCGTTTTAGTACTATCAACTAAAGTGCTGGCAACGGTTACACAAATACCTAAAGGCGTGTTAATTTCATGGCAAAGTCCTGCAACAAGCCCGCCTAAAGATGCCATTTTCTCAGTTCTTATCAGAGTATCCTGGGCAAACTTTAATTCCTCTATTGCTGCTTCTAATTCGATAGTACGCTCTTTGACTTTGAGTTCGAGTTCTTGTTTAAACTGCTTTTCCAACTCGAGTAATTTTTCCCGATCTTTCAGTGCTTCTTTCAATTCATCTTCTGAATTTTTCAGTTGCAGATAAGAAAAGTGCAAAGTACTGCTCATTTTATTGACGGCCATAATGACTCTTTCAATTTCATCTCCGCGATAACTTTTATTTCGAGATAGCATTAAAGGTTTATCTGATTGTTCCAAATTCATAGATTCAAAATGTTTAACCAGAAGATACAGCGGTGTGGTAATCATGCGACGAATTAAGAACATAATGAAACCCGCAACAATAAAGGTTTTAAAGCCGTTAGAAAGTAATATCACCAGTGTTTTGTCGAGCAGTCGTTTATAGACTTGAGTTAAGTCAGATTGAATGATTAACTCGCCTATCTTAATACGTTCGTCGTTAATATGGGCGTGGGTCAAATCGAGTTTTTTCTCGATAACGAAATCCTTTTCACGAGTGCCTGCGGTCCAGTTTCCACCAATATTGGAGGTAACATTGACAAATGAAATATGTTGTAGACTAGAAATGCCATAGACCTGAGATTCAATAGTGGTCTCATCCATAATCCACAAATTTGATTCAAGCGGCTTCAAATAGGAAGTCACAATTTCATTTTGCTGATTTAATATTTGGTCAAAATCAGAACGATAATCATTGTACAACTGAAAAAGTGTCACGAAAACTGTAACCAGAGAACTAAATAATACAATTCGAATCGTTAATAATCGATTTAGTGAATTTGGAATTGATTTTAATTCGGTTTTTGTTCTCATTTAGTTGCCTTAAAACTGCTGCGACTATAAGCCAAGCTGGATAATGAGACTTAATTGAAAATTAACATTTTTGTTGAACACACAAATAATTAACTGGTCAGGCAATAGTTACTTAAAGCGTAGTACAGGAAATCGAATTAGGCTATTTAATCAGACACTGTCTATTTTTTAAGTTGACCGACCTGTCACTTAATTGTGCTAAACATGATAAATTTTTTTTTGAGATATTTTATTTTTAAACCACTATTTATTCATTTATTAAGAGGTAATATTCCGGTTTGAATTTTTAATATCGCAACCAAATATAATGGCAGTCTTTTTATATCAGTCTAATCTTAACAGATCTGTCACACACGTTTCTTAAGCTTCATCAGTTAACACCGAGAACGCACTTTCTAATTACTACCAACAATAATATTTGGAGCTTTTATGAATAATTGTACTCAAGCTTTAATAAAGCTGGGTCTATTTTTATGCTTGTTATTCACCACACTGGTTGAAGCAGCAAATTTAACTCGTGGTCCTTATTTGCAAATGGGCAATGAACAGGCAATGACTATTCGTTGGCGGACAGATTCAGCTACTGATTCTGTGGTTCGTTATGGCAGCAATCCCGCTAATTTATCGCAAAGTAAAACGGTGTCAGGTAATCGAACTGAACACGAAGTTAGATTAACGGGTTTAAATCCGTTAACGCAATATTACTACTCAGTTGGATCCTCTACACAGACAATTGCCGGTGGTGATAACAGTTACCGTTTTACCACTTCACCCAATCCTGGCACGTCGACACCCACGCGAGTTTGGTTAATTGGTGATTCTGGCACTGCCAATTCAAATGCCGCCGCCGTATATAATGCGTATTTAAATTATACGGGGGCAAACAATACGAATTTGTGGATTATGCTGGGCGATAATGCTTATAACGACGGGACAGACAGCGAATATCAAAACGCAGTTTTCAATATGTATCCTGAGTTGTTAAGACGCTCACCTGTTTGGCCAACACTTGGCAATCACGACGGACACTCTGCCGATTCGGCCAGTGAATCCGGTCCTTATTATGATATTTTTTCTTTGCCTAGAAATGCCCAGTCTGGGGGATTGGCTTCAGGAACCGAGGCTTATTATTCGTTTGATTATGGCGATATTCATTTTATTTGTCTTGACTCATATGAAACCAGTCGAGCTACCAATGGCGCAATGATGACCTGGTTACAAAATGATATTGCAGCGACAGATAAAAAATGGATTATTGCATTCTGGCATCATCCACCATATACCAAGGGGTCACATAACTCTGATTCTGAAGGCGCACTAATCGACATGCGTGAAAATGCTTTACCAATTATCGAAAGCTATGGTGTTGATTTAGTATTTTCGGGACACAGTCATTCTTATGAGCGTTCCTACTTAATTGATGGACACTATGGTTCGTCTGGTACGTTTAACTCCAGCCACTTGAAGGATGGTGGCGACGGGCGTGAAGATGGAAATGGTGCTTATCAAAAAGTCGATCAGGCTGCTAATGCTGGGGCTGTTTATACTGTAGCAGGTGCTTCAGGAAAAACTTCAGGCGGCTCACTCAATCATCCTGCAATGTTTACTTCGTTAAATCAGTTAGGCTCAGTGATTCTGGATATCAATGGTAATCGACTGGATGCCAAGCATTTGCGTTCTGATGGCGTAGTGACTGATCACTACACGGTCATTAAAGGCGAAGATACCACACCGCCAGTTTTAACTGCTACCTCTGCCACCAGTGTAAACGAAGTTGTGGTGAGTTTTAGCGAAGCGCTGGATACTGCATCAGCTCAAAATACGGCAAATTATAGTATCAACAATGGCGTCACGATTAATTCGGCGACTCTAAATGCCAATCAGGTGAGCTTAGCAACATCAAGCCTGGCAATTGGTACCAATTACACGTTAACCGTTAACAACGTTAAAGATACAAATAATAATATCATCGCGGCGAACAGCCAAAAAGGATTTACATTTGAAAACATACAAACGGTGAGTTTTCAAAATGGTGTCTCTCCTGGTAGCAGTTACACCGGTACCAGCGACAGTTATTTGGCAAGTGGAAATGCATCAACAAACTATGGTACATCAACAACATTGTTAGCCGATGGTGATGATGGTGCAAATGGCGAATTGGCAACCGTTATAAAATGGGACTTAAGCACTATACCTGCCGGTGTCAGTGTCAGCGAAGCGAGTATTGAACTGGAAGTTTTTAATCCGAGTGCCGGCAGCTATGTCTTATATAATGCTAATGCCAACTGGACTGAAAGTAACGTGACATGGAATAATATCAATCCGTTAGCTAATCGGGGTAGTCAAATCGGCAGTTTCTTGCCATCTTCTTCGGGCAAATATACGGTTGCGCTTAATGCTAACGGAATTGCTTTAGTTGAAAGCTGGATCAACTCAAATACCAATCAGGGGATTTTGATTATGACTGGCGGCAGTGCTGATGGAATTGATATGCGTTCTAGTGAATATGGAACAGCCAACATGCGACCACGCTTAAATTTGACCTACTCAAGTGGTACTGCATCAAACATTCCTCCGGTTGCCGATTTTGCAGTGGGCACAAATCAATTACAGGCAAGCTTTACCGATCAGTCATCTGATAGTGATGGCAACATTGTTAGTTGGTATTGGGATTTTGGTGACAATAATAGTGCAACATCACAAAACCCTGTACACAACTATACGAACTCAGGTACTTATAACGTCAACTTGACTGTCACCGATAACGAAGGTGCAACTCATAGTCGATTAAAGGCGGTAACTGTCAGTTCGGCTAACAATCCGGTTACGGTTGTTTTTCAACAAGGCCTTAATAGTTATACCGGCACTCAAGATACCTATGTTGCTTCCGGAAGCCCGTTATCAAATTATGGTGCTGATGCAGAAATATTAGCAGATGGTGATGACGGAACTCGTGATGAATTAATCACTTTAATTAAGTGGGATATTTCATCGATTCCAACTGGCGCAACGGTTACTAGTGCAACAATAACCATGCAGGTTTTTAATCGTTCTAACTCAAATTATGATTTATGGGAGTTAACGACCGCTTGGTCAGAAATGACTGCGACCTGGAATAATACTCAACCAGAAAGTAATCGCGGCAGTCAGATTGGCAGTTTCTCACCAACTTCTACGGGTAGTTATTCCATAAATCTAAATGCCAATGGTTTGGCATTAATTCAAAGCTGGATTAACGGTAGTAGTAATAACGGTATCACCATTGAAAGTGGCGGCACTGTTAATGGATTAGATATGCGTTCAAAAAGTTATTCAACTCAGGCTCAGCGACCAAAACTAACGATTACTTAGTCGCCCCTGAAAAAAGAAACCCCCATTGATTTTTTATCAGCCAATCATGCGCAGAAGCATTTTAAATGGTGAGTTCCGGCTGCGCAATCTCATTTCGCGATCAA